>NZ_JBNWKB010000007.1:0-190806 GCF_050509525.1 Gaetbulibacter sp. PBL-D1
TTATCGTTTCAAAGTAAAGTGAGCTTTAAACTCTTTTCTCTGCCCACCAATTGGTTCGTCGTACTCTACTACAAACCAGTAATCACTTGATGGCATTGGGTTTCCATTGTAGGTTCCATCCCATCCTTGTCCCGAAGGAGATATCTGCTTCAACAGTTTTCCAAACCTGTCAAAGATATAAATTTTTACGTCAGCTCTACCTGCAAATCCTATTATGTTCCATGTATCATGATATCCATCTCCATTTGGTGTAAAGTACTTTGGATAATCCAACACTGTTATCTCCAACGCTGTCAATCCACATCCATTCTTGTCTCTTGCCACTACTACATGTTCTCCTGAGGTAACGTCTTCAAACAAACCACTGTCTTGCCATGGACCGTTATCTAAACTGTATTCATACTCTCCTGGTCCTGTTGCTTCTGCTTCTATAACGTGATTTTCTGAAAAAGCTTGTGTAGTCACTTCGGCTACCAAGGTTGGAGGTGCACTTTCTATAACTAAAGTCTCATCGGTATTCTCACAGTTGGTCTCTGTTGATGTTACTTCATCTACAACGGTTACACTATAAGTTCCGCCTTCTGTTGGCATATAACTACCTTCTGTAGCGCCTGCGATTTCTGTTCCGTTAAGATACCATGTAAAACTGTAATCTGGTGTGGTCAGGCCTGTATCTAATACTAAAGGATCTAATACTTCTGTCCCATTAGTATCCACACATAGTATATAACTGTCTTCTAAATCAAATACTGGTAACGGATTCACCTGAAGGGTCAGATCTGTCACATCATAACAGATAGAATCTGGTGTGGTATCATTATCTACTCTTACATAAATAACCTGTGGGTTAGTGATGTTCTCATAAAGTGTAGGTAATGGGTTTACTCCTGCGTCTGCATCATCAAAACTCGCATAGTACGTTACTGTATAATTTAATGGGTCTTGACCATCTAGTACGTCTTCATCTAATGTTGATAGATCAAATTGTACACTGTCGTTAGTTGGGTCTCCATCTATCTCCATATTGTCATCACATAGCTCATATAGAATTGGCTCCATATCACTATTGGCTTCTGCTGCTTCCTGAACTTCTATGTTAAAGCTTTGTGTGCTTATCGAACATCCTGTTACTGTATTGGTAATGGCTACATAGATTGGTTGTGGATTGATCACATTGGTATATGGACTTACCAATCCGTTCATTAGATCATCAGCATCTGCTTGTGTAGCATGATAGCTTACTGTAAATAGGGTTGGATCTTGACCATTAAGTACTTCTGCATCTTTACTGGTTAAATCAAACTGTGCAAAGCCATCGGTATTGTCTTCACATATGATAAAGTCCGTTACTGCTACTACATCTGGTAATGGGTTTACGGTTATCGTAAAGGTTACTATGGTATAACATCCTGTTACATCATTAGTCACACGCACATAGATGGTTTGTGCTGTGTAATCGGTTGGGATGTTAGTGTACATTGTTGGGTCTGCTATAGCATTGGCTCCTGCTTCTGCATCTTCTTCTGTTTCATGGTAGCTTGCTGTTACTCCTGCTTCTCCATTGATGATGTATACTTCGTTTTCGGTAAGATCAAATACCTCTTGTCCATCTCCTGTATTGATGTCATCACATAACTCTAGGTTATCTGGATCTGTACTTGGAGTTGGGTTTGGTAATACTCTAATGGTTAACGTTGTGTAATCCACACAGCCTGTATCGGTATCGGTAACAACTACATATAGTGTTTGTGGGTTAGCTGGTGCGCCATTAACTGATGTATTGGTATAGGCTGTAGCGTCTACTGCGTTGGTTCCTGACTGTGCATCGGCATTGGTTTCATAATAGCTTACACTCCAGCTTGCTTCTCCTCCTGTAATCTCACTGTCCTTAACTGTAAGGTCAAATACCGTAATCTCATCGGCCACTTCATCATCACACAACTCCAATGGTGTTGGTTGGATTGCTGTTGGTGGAAGTTCCACACGTATTTCAAACTCTCCTGTAGTTACACAGCCATTGGCTACACTTACCAAACGTATGTAAATGGTCTGTGGGTTGATTTGGTTACTATAGTTGGTCGTGTTAGCTATTGGGTTGTTTCCTGAGTCGGCATCTGCCTGTGTTAAATGGTAGGTCAGCACAAAATCTGCTGGGTCTTGGGTACCTAATATCTCTGCTGCTTTGGTTGTTAAATCAAACTGCGCAATCTCATCGGTATTGGTATCACAGATAACATAATCGTCTATGTTTGTTGGAACTACTGGTGATGGTAATACATTTAATACCAATGGTACTATAGTAAAGCATCCTGTTATTGTGTTCTCTGCTCTTGCATAAACGGTTTGTGTATCTGGTACGATATTACTGTAAGGACTTACTAATGGGTTTTGTGCGTTTTCAGCATCTGCCATAGTCTCATGGTAGCTCACAGCAATATCCAATTCGCCATTGATGATCTCTACTGTACTACTGTCTAAATCAAAACTTGCAAAGCCATCATTGTCTACATCACATTCTTCTAAGTCTGTTGGTACTGCTGGTGATGGTATTGGGTTTACTCGTAAATCTAAAGTAATTGTACTCACACAGCCTGTAACATCATTGGTCGCTCTTACATAAATAGTCTGTGGGTTTACAGTATTGGTATATGGACTCGTGATTGGGTTGTTCCCTGAATCGGCATCGGCTTGGGTCTCATAATACGTTAGGCTGATTCCTGTTTGACCATTCAAAATCTCGTCCGCTGCATCTTCTAATGTAAAGGCTTCTTGCTCATCGCCTGGGTTATTATAATCACATAACTCCAATGGTGATGGTTGTACCAATACTGGTAATGCATTAACGATAAGCTCTAATGTTGTAAGCTTATAACATCCGTTGTTATTGTCTTCTACTCGTACCCATAGGGTCTGGTTGAAGGCTGTTGTGTTTGTATAAGCTGCTGGGTTCAGTATTGGGTTTGTCCCTGCTTCAGCATTAGCTTCTGTTTCATGATAAGTGACTGTATACTGTGTTGGGTCTGCTAGGTTTTGAAGTACTTCTGCATCCTTGGTAGTAAGGTCAAACTGTGCAAATCCATCGGATGAGGCATCGTCACAGACTTGTAATGGTGTTGGTCCTGCTCCTAATTGTGGGGTTGGATTTACTATCAATACTAAATCTACTATCGTAGCACAATCGGTAGCTATGGTAGCGCTTTCTACTCTAGCGTAAACAGTTTGCGTGTTTACCACAATGTTATTGTATGGACTTGCTAATGGGTTTACATTATTATTGGCATCTGCCATAGTCTCATGGTAAGTTACTGTAAGTCCTGGAACGCCTCCTGTTATTTCATTATCTGCATCGGTAAGGGTAAACACTCCAAAACCATCACTATCAGGATCACAGTACTCCAATGGTGCTGGCACATTAGCTACTGGTGCTTGTTCCACTACCAACGTTAAGGTTGTAGTAGCATAACATCCTGTGTTGATATCCTGAACACGTACATACACTACTTCTCCATCAAACCCTGTGTATGGTATTGGTAATGGATTGGTAGCATTGTCTGCATCTAACTGTGTTGGGTAATACGTTACCGAGTAGTTCGGGTTGTTACCACTAATCTCTATATTCTTTAGAGTAAGATCAATGTCTGTTATGCCGTCTGGTACATTATCATCACAAACTTCCAATGGTGTAGGAACTACTAATACTGGAAGTGGGTTGACCACCAACTCAAAACTACTTACTGAAGCACAGTTTGTAATTGTATTGGTAAGTGCCACATATAGGGTTTGTGGATTGGTTTGATTAATATATGGTACGGTTATCGCATTGATTCCTGCTTCGGCATCTGCCTGTGTTTCGTAATAGCTTACCGCTACATTAACCTGTCCATTGATGATTTCTGCATCTTTGGTTGTAAGATCAAATGTTTCTTGCTCGTCGCCTGGGTTGTTATAGTCACACAACTCGTATGGTGTTATCGCACCTATGGTTGGTAATGGGTTTACCAATAGGGTAAGCTCTACTGTGTCATGGCAGCCTGAAGTGTCATCTTCCAAACGCACATAAACGGTTTGGGTGTTTGGTACAATATTGTTGTATGGACTTGATAGGTCATTGACACCATTGTCTGCATCAGACTGGGTCTCATGGTAGGTCACTGTCATTCCTGTTTGTCCACCTAATACTTCTGCGTCTTTTAATGTTAAGGTAAAGCTTGCAAAACCATCGTTATCATCATCGCAGACTTCCAATGGTGTTGGTGCTACTGCTACTGGTAGTGGGTTAACCACTAGCTCTAATGTCGTAGTATTATAGCATCCTGTTGTTGCATCTTCTAAACGCACATATACCGTTTGCGTGTTGATGACAATGTTAGTGTATGGTGAGAAAATCTCATTGATAGCATTGTCTGCATCGGCTTGGGTTTCATAATAGGTAACGTTAACACCTGTTTGTCCGTTAAGTATCTCTGCATTCTTATCTGTTAGTGTAAATGCTGCAAAACCATCGGCATCGTCATCACAAACTTCTAATGGTGTTGGCACTAATACTTCTGGTAATGGGTTAACGATAAGCTCAAAGCTTGTGTATCCATAACAGTCTGGTGTGGTAGCATCTTCTACTCTTACATGTATCGTCTGTGGGTTACCTGTATTGGTATAGGTTGCTGGGTTTGCTATAGCATTCATTGGTGCTTCTGCATCTGCTTGGGTCTCGTAATAGGTTACTGTATAAACCAATGGGTCTTGACCGCCTAATATAGTAGCGTCTTGTGTGGTTAAATCAAACTGAGCTACGCCATCATTGGAAGCGTCATCGCAAACTACCATATCTGATGGCTCTGTTGCTATGGCTCTATAGTTAACTACTAATTGAACACCGGAAGTGGTGAGGCTATGTAGCAACTGGAATCGCCTGCACTCTCTACGCGTACATAGATTGGTTGTGGGTTAACGGTATTGGTGTAAGGACTCACTAGTGCATTAGCCCCTGAATCGGCATCAGCAAAACTAGTGTAATACGTTACTACAAAATCCGTAGAAGGTTGTGCGCCTAAAATACCTAAATCTTGAACCGTTAAATCAAAATCCTCAAATCCATCATTGCTGTCGTCATCGCAGACAACTAAATCAGTTACAATGTTATAACTAGGACTTCCTACAAAAAGTGTAAACTGAGATGTAGCGTAACAAGCTTCACTGTATATATCTTGGATTCTTACATAAACTATTTGCCCATCAGCGCTAGTATAGTTAGTTGGATCTGCTATTGGGTTTGTATTATTTTCAGCATCTGCTAAAGTTTCAAAATATACTACATCAAACACAGTATCATCTTGACTACCTATAACTACGGATGTATTTTGAGTTAAATCAAAATTTGCTGTTGAATTAGGAGTACAAATACTTAAATTTTGAACGTCTTCAACAACAGGAGAAGGATAAAACTCAATTATAATAGAGTCTGTGGCTTGACATGATGCAGAGAATACAATTTCAACAGTATATTCTCCATTTTCAGTTACATCTAGCGTTGAAGATGTTTCGCCTGGTATAACATCACCATTTAAATACCAAGTATGCGTAGCTGCTGGTGCTGCAGTATCTAAAGTTATCACACCACCTTCACAGGTTGTATTAGCAGCTTGCACAGTAATATCATCTCCTAAATCACCTCCTAAATTAAAACTACCAGCTTCTAAAAACACTCCAGAATCTAAAGCAGAATCGGAAGCATCAGCTATTACTAATTTTATATGATAAGTTTCTCCTGGTGTTACAGGAGATTGTGCTGTAAATACTTCTGTTCTTCCATCAAAAGAAATTGGTGGTTGGTTATTTCCTGTGTAGCCACCAAAGTATTGCTCGTTAATAGCGCCACATCCTGGATTTGCTGGGTGAATATTTGTAACCAGAATAGGTGTTGTTGTTCCAGGTAAAACAGCTAAATTGGTTGTTGTTCCTCCAGAATCGGTTAGTAAAAATGCAAATGCATCAGAATAAGTACACTCAAAGGTTCCTCCTGTACTTCCATTATATTCTTCTGAAGCCATTAAAAAGTTAAAGCTTATACTATCTGCTAAAGGCACAAAGTCAAATTCTATTATTGAAGCATTATTAGTTGTAGCTACTCCAACTGCCGCATTTAAATCTGGGTCACCAGGCCATGCCGAAGAACCGTCGCTCATTGCATTATTATTAGGACCTCTTGCTTTACTCGCATCACCAGATGTCATTAATAAACCATCTTGAAAAGGAAAACTAATTCCATCTCCATAGAAGTAACCTATACCATTATCTTGCGAAAAATTAGTTCCTGTTGAGTAGGTTATATTTGAAACCTCAGCGCAAGGACTATCAATTAACACGTCTAAAACCAATTCTTCAACTGTATATGTTGTTTGGTCTACAACTACATTTGGTCCAAGTACAAAAACTGTTATGGTTGTTGTTTCTGTACAGCCTTGTGGGTTAGTATCAGTTACTATAAGTGTAACAGTATATGTTCCTGCTGTAGTAAAGGTATTAGAAGCAGACTGACCAATAGCAGTATTTCCATCGCCAAAATTCCATGTGTAGGTTGCTCCTGTTCCATCTACTGAAAACGCTGCACTTCCTTCAAAATCTACAGTCTCTCCTGGAAGAATACTCACGACTCCAGCACTTGCTTCAGGAGTTGTACTATCTATAGAAGGAGCTATAGCTTGACAAGGTTCAGCACAAAATATTTCAGCAACCCAACCAGTAGTAGTTCCTGTTGCATTAGAAACAAACTCGAAAGTTAAACAACCACTAGTATTAGTATCGGAAGCTTCTACAAACCCTGGATTAACAACTCCAGAGTATGAACCTATAACAGGCGATGAAGTATCAGGTCCATCATAGATTGTTAAAATATCAGTATTTAATTGTGTACTAAATTCAGTAAAGTTGACTATGGTGAAATCCGTAGTGTTTTCTGGACATATGGTTGTAACATAACTCTCATTACTTGAGTAAGGTCCAGTTGCTCCTCCTGAATCGTAGAACATATCAGGTTGACACCTATTAAATGTCCCATCTTGCATGAGAACATCTTGTGAAAAAACATTTAGAGATATTAAAAAAACTACTAATAAGTAAACTTGCTTCATAATTACCTACTTTTTACTAATTGATATTATTTTATAAAGTATTTAACTTTTAAAATATAACAGTTTAATACATCAAAATACTACCTAACAAAAATAAGTCTTTGACATACCAACATGTTCCTCAACCAGTTATGTTAACACCTTATTCTTAAACAGCGTTGTTAAAAACAAAATTAATGTTAACAACATTCAAGTAGGTATTACAATAAAAGCGGAAATTTAATAAATTTTAACTAATTACATCTTTTAAATTGTAATAAAAACACCAGTTTTAACAGTTATAAGTATTAAAAAATTGATTTTCTGATTATGATTACTTTTTGAGTTAAAAATGACTTAAAAAGAAATTTAGAAAACCTCTCTTCAATACTGCTTTTGTATCTTTGTATCTAAAATAGATTTACAGTGAAAAATATTTCAATAAAAATTACAACAACCAACAATCCCTCTATTGTTAAGTTTGAAGCAAATACTTTTTTGACTCAACATAAAAGTTATGAGTTTAATAACATTGATGATGCTAAACCATCGCCTTTGGCTCAACAGTTATTTTATTTACCTTTTGTAAAGAAAGTTTACATCTCTGGTAATTTTATAGCGGTTGAAAAATATAATATTGTTGAATGGGAAGATGTACAAAACGAGGTTGCTGAACAAATTGAAAACTATTTAAATAGCGACGGAGTGTTAATTGAAGAAACAGCTACTCCTAAAAAAGTTCCTGTTACTGTTTATGCTGAGAGCACACCAAACCCATCTGCAATGAAGTTTGTTGCTAATAAAAAACTGGTTACAACAAACTACGAATTCTCTTCAATAGACGATGCTAAATTATCGCCATTAGCTTTAGAGTTATTTCATTTTCCTTTTGTGAAAAATGTTTTTTTTGACGAAAACTATGTTTCAATTACTAAGTATGACATGGCAGAATGGAATGACATCACTATGGAGTTACGTGAGTTTATTAGAAAGTACATTGAAGATGGTAAAGAAGTAATGAATACTAATGCACAAGCAACATTACAAAAAACTACTGAGCAATTAGATGAAGCTTTTGAATTGCTTGATGACACTTCAAAAGAAATCATCAATATACTTGAAGAGTATGTTAAACCTGCTGTTGCTAGTGATGGCGGAAACATACATTTTGACTCCTATAATAAAGACACAAAAACCGTAAAGGTAATCTTACAAGGTGCTTGTAGTGGATGCCCTTCATCAACATTTACTTTAAAGAACGGTATTGAAAACATGCTTAAAGAAATGTTGAACGGTAAGGTATCTACTGTTGAAGCTATTAATGGCTAAACTTGCGAAAGCATTTTTTGGATTTATAAATTTTTAATTCTTAAAAAAGAGTTAATTTATCTCAATCTTAACATTTTCAACTTTTATTATTGAACATATTTTCTTTTTTTTACCACAAAATCACAAATCATGAAGAAAAACCAAGTAATTGTTGCCCTTGTACTAATTTTAACCTCAAATCTAAGTATTGCACAAGAAGTAATTAGTCGTTCATTAAATCCTTCTTATAACAGTAGTAGTGGTCTTATCACAACAACACCTGTTGTACTAAACGACGATGTTGAAGGCACACCATACATAACAAGTGATTTTCTACCAGCAAGAATATCTGCCTCTGATGACAATATTTTTTACGTAAGGTATAATGCAATTAAGGATGAAATTGAAGTAAAAGGAGATAACAATCAAGCTTTTGCTTTAAATAAATATAGAAAAGATATTATTATCAAGTTAGTTTCTAACAGTAAAACTTACAGATTATTCGACTATGTTGACGATAACGAATTACCTAATTTAGGGTATTTTGTTGATTTAATCCCAGAATCTAACATCAAACTTCTTAAGAAAGAAAGAGTAATCTTTATTGAAGAAAAAGTAGCATTAACTAGCTACCATACTGCAAGACCTGCTCAATTTAAAAGAGTAAGTGATGATTACTACATTAAAATTTCTGAAGAACAAGGTGCTGTATTAATGCCTAAAAGAAAAAAAGACATCGCTAAATTAATTCCTGAGCATTCAAAAGATATTTTAAGCTATATTAAAACTAACAAGATTAAAACTTCAAGAGAAGAAGATTTAATTAAACTGGTTAACTACATGAGTACTTTATAATTTTCTCATGAATATAAAATTTATAAAAGCACTTACAATAAGTGCTTTTTTTATACCTTCAAATTAAATAATCGTTAATAAAAGAATTTGATTTTCACTTCAAAATCATTATAATTAATTTAATAGAAATTTAAAAACACACAATATGGATATTGAAAAATGGACAAACACAGCTGTTGAATTTGCAACAGAATATGGACTAAAGGTAATTGGAGCTATTGTCTTTTGGATTGTAGGTTCGTGGATTATTAAAAAAATCATGAACACAACCAGAAAATTAATGACCAAAAGCAACTATGATGAAAGTCTTCAAAAGTTCTTATTAAACCTATTAAGTTGGGGATTAAAAATTTTATTAGTCATTACACTTTTAGGCGTTTTAGGAGTACCAACCACATCATTTGCAGCAGTATTAGCAGCAGCAGGTTTAGCAGTAGGTATGGCACTTCAAGGATCGTTAGGTAATTTTGCAGGTGGTGTTTTAATCATGATTTTTAAACCTATAAAAATCGGTGATTTAATTGAAGCTCAAGGTGAAATAGGTGTGGTAAAACAAATTGAAATATTTACCACTAAATTAACTGGCTTGTCTAATAAAGAAATTATAATTCCTAATGGAGCTTTGTCTAACGGAAACATTGTTAACTATTCTACTGAAGGAACTAGACGTGTAGATTTAGTTTTTGGTGTAGGTTATGACTCTGATATAAAACAAACTAAAGAAGTATTAATGAATGTGCTTACCTCACATCCAAAAGTACTTAAAGATCCTGCTCCTGCTGTAACTGTTTTAGAGTTAGCAGATAGCTCAATAAACTTTGCTACAAGACCATGGTGTAAAACTGAACACTATTGGGATGTTTACTTTGATGTGACCGAACAAGTAAAAGAAGCTCTTGATGCTGCTGGTATTGAAATACCTTACCCACACCAAGTTGAAATACATAAAGAAAGTTAAGATTTAGGCTTTAACGCAATAAAATCTTTTAAATAATAAGGTTCAAAATAAGCGACATCTTCGATGTCGTTTTTTTTGTACTTATCATAAGCCAACATACTCATTTCGTTTGCTGAAGGTAATCTATCTTCGATAAATACTGCATTTTCATGCTGTATTATAGTTTGGGCTTTTTCAACGCCATTACCAACAAAATAGACTTTACCTTTTGCGAGATAGTCTTTAAAAGAGTTTTCATCTAGTATTTGCGCTTCAATAGCTCTTATTTCGTTATATGAACTGTCAAACACAGCTGAATAGACTTCCATTCGTCTAGCATCTAACATAGGCACAATAACACCATCAGTAGCTTTTACTTGATGCGCTAAAGCTTTTAATGTTGATACAGAGATTAACGGTTTCTCCAAAGAAAAACAAAGTCCTTTTGCTGCTGAAACACCTATTCTTAAACCTGTGTAAGATCCTGGTCCTTTACTTACTGCAACTGCGTCAATTTGAGACAAACTAACGCTTGCGCTATTAAGGACATCGTCAATAAATACATGCAAAGACTCAGCATGTGAATAATTCTTGTCATTAAGTTCCTTTAAAACCAAAGTCTCTCCTTGTTTTGAAAGAGAGACTGAACAGTTTGTTGTTGTGGTTTCTATGTTTAGTATAACTGCCAAATATTTAGTCTTGTGAGTTATCTGTATCTTTTGTGTCTTGCTTAACTTCTATTTTATCTCCAGAATTAAGCGTTTTTGAAACTACGTTGTATGGTCCTGTAATGATTTCATCATTTTCTTTAAGACCTGAAATAATTTCAATGTTTGAATTGTCTTGTATTCCTGTTTTTACAACTCGCAATTTAGCTTCTCCGTTATTAGTTACAAAAACACACTCAAACTTTTCTTCAGTTTCACCTTCAACTTTATTAATCGTTTTTTCGTAAGACTTTTTAGTAGAACTAGTATCTGTCTTAACAACTATTGCACTAATTGGTACAGCAACTGTTTTTTCTCTTTTGTTTGTAATAATATCTACAGTAGCTGTCATACCTGGTCTAAAAGGCGAGTAATGCTCTGGCTTTCCTTCAATTAAATCTTTATAAGATTCTTCGAGAATTCTAACCTTTACTCTAAAGTTTGTAACCTGATCTGCTGTTAATGTTCCTGCTGCTGAGTTTGCTATTTCAGTAACCACACCTTTAAATTCCTTTTTCAAATAAGCATCGACCTCAACAATTGTAGAGTCACCAATTTGAACCTTAACAATATCATTTTCGTTTACATCTACTTCAACTTCCATATTGCTTAAGTTAGCAACACGCATAATTTCGGTACCAGCCATTTGTTGAGTACCTACTACTCTTTCGCCTAATTCCACATTAAGCATAGAAATAGTTCCTCTCATTGGTGCATAAATAGTAGTTCTGGTAAGGTTGTCTTTTGCTTCATTTACTGTAGCTGCAGCACTTTGCACACTGTAATAAGCTGAACTCTTATTTGCTTGAGCAGTTTCGTAAGTTGCAATAGCTTTGTCCCAATCTGCTTTAGAGATTACGCCTTTTTCAAAAAGCACTTTGTTTCGGTCATAATCAGCTTTTGCTTGTTTTAAATTTGCTTCAGCTTGCTCTAAACCTGCTCTTACATTTTGGTAAGAGGCTTGAGACCTGTTTACTGCAGATTGAATTAAATCTGGATTTATTCTTACTAATAAATCTCCTTTATTTACCTCTTGTCCTTCTTTAAATGGTAGTTCTAAAATTTCACCAGATACTTCAGAAGATATTTTTACTTCTACTTCTGGTTGAATTTTACCTGTAGCCGAAACAGTTTCAATAATATCAACTAGTGCTACTTTTTTAGTTTCTACTTCTTTAAAGTTTCCTTTTTTGCCAAATAAACCTGCTTTTGACCCAATAATTAAAAGGATTATTAATGCAATAGCTGATAGTACTAAAATTTTGGCTGTCTTACTCATGGTAAATTATTAGTTTATGTCTGTAATAGGAATTCCAAAGTAGAATTCTAATACTTTTAATTTGAATATATAGTCGTATTTTGTTCTAATCACATCACTTTGCGCTGCTTCAAATCTGTTTTGAGATTGATTATAATCAAAAGCATTTAACAACCCAACATTATAACGCTCTCTAGAATAATTAAAAGCTTCTTCTCTTGCTTCAAGTGTTTTTTGCGCAGCTTCATAAGCTTTTAACGCACCTTTAGTGTCATTATAGGCTTGGTAAACTGCTGTTTCCATATCTAAATTGGCTTGCTCTAATTGAACTTTTGCGCGCTCCAAATTTACTTTATTTCTTTTAACATTGTTGCTTGAAGCAAATCCGTTAAAGATAGGTATGTTTAAACTTAATCTAAAATTATGACTTTTATTATCTGTCATTTGAGTTTCAAAATCATCAGCACTTAATAAAAATTCTGATGTAAAATAACTAGACCCAAAGTTATACGAACCTGATAAAGTTGGTTGCAATGCACCTTTAGAAATTTTAAGATTATCTTCAGCAATTTTAGTGTTTGTCTCAGCAATTTTAATATCGTATCTAGTTTCTTTTGCCTTACTTACTATAGCATCAGGTGACTGTTCTAATATCATAGTTGTAGGTACTTGATAATCTATATCTACAATATCAAAAGTTTCATACTCTTGTATTAATAATAATTGCGCTAACTGAATTCTAGACAATAAAACTGTATTTTCTGCATTTACAATTTGTTGTTCTTGAGTGGCAATGGTTGCTTGAATTTCTAACAAATCACCTCTTGGTAACACTCCAGCTTCAACAAGCTCATTAGTTCTTTCCAACTCTTGTTGTGACACAACTTGTTGTGCCTGCAACACTTTTAACTGCTCTTTATTAAATAAAATTTGCAAAAAAGAATTAGCCACAAGTAGTGACACGTCATCTTTTATCTTGTCTAGTTGATACCTTGACGCTAAAATTTCTAAGTTAGAACGATGTAATTGATTGATGTTACGCAATCCATCATATATATTTAAACTAGAACCAATACCTAATGATAATGTTTTTGATGTACCTGTAACTGGATTGAATGTTACTGGATCCTGACCCAAACCAATATTCCAAGAGTGTGATGCAGACCCATTAAGAGAAGGTAAAAAATTACCTATTGCATCTTTTTTATTGATTTCTGATTGTTCTAAGTCTAGTTCACTTTGTTTTACAGTAATGTTGTTTTGTAATGCGTGATCTACACATTCTTCAAGCGTCCACTTTTTAGTTTGCGCTTGGAATGAAAACGTCAATAATACCGTAAATACAAAAATTGCTTTTTTCATAATTAAAATATATGTCTATAGATATGTTAAAGTGTTACAAAAAATTGAATTAATTATTTTGAGCATAGCTTGGAACGCCTTGAATTTGGTTCCAAACCTTGATTTTATCATCTTTTGTAACTCCTTTTTTAATTTCAACGTGAATACCATCGCTAATTCCTAGCTCTACATCTTTGCGCTCAAACTGTTGGTCACCAGTTTCAATCTCAACGAATGGTTGTTTAGTTTCAGAATCGTATTGCACCAAAGCTTCTTTAACCGCTAAAACTTTTTCAGCTTTTTCTAAAATAATAGATGCATTAGCACTTAAACCTGCTCTAATAAAAGTAGAATCGACAGTTTTTAACGAGCCTTTTATTTCAAACTGAATAGCGCCATTTTCTTCAACTCCTTTTGGAGCAATGTAATCTAAAACAGCATCAAATTTTTTATTTTCAATAGCTCCAACAGTAATTTCAAGTGGTAACCCTTCTTTAATTTTTCCTACTTCACTTTCGTCTACTTTTCCTTCAAAAATCATTTTTTTAACATCAGCTAATGATGCAATTGAAGTTCCTTCGTTAAAGTTATTAGCTTCAATAACTTGGTTTCCTTCTTTTACAGGAACATCTAACACCATTCCTGAAACAGTTGCTCTAACTTGAGTTTGTGCAATATTACCCAAACCACTAGTAGTTCCTGTTTTGATAATATCATAGTTTTGTCTAGCAGAATTTACATTAATTCTTGCTTGCTCAACACTTTGCTTCGTTTGTAGATACGTGTTTTTTACAGCTTCAAAATCATTTGCTGAAATAACTCCTTTTTCAAACAACGCTTTTTGACGGTCGTAATTAGCTTGTTGCGTCTCTAGGTTTATTTGTGCAGTTTGAAGTGCAGTTTGGTTTGTAGCAATACTGTTTTTTGCACTTGTTAAAGAAGATACGTTTGGTATTACTCTAATTTGAGCAATTAAATCACCTGACTTTACATACTCACCAGCTTCAATAAAAACTTCTTCTATAACTCCAGAAATATTAGGTTTAATCAAGACCTCTTCTTTAGGGACAATGCTTCCTGTTGCAACGGTTTTCACCACAATAGTCTCTTCAGATGGAAGTTCAGTAGCATACGTTATTGGGTTTTCTCTATTTTTTTGCCACAAATAATACAATGCTGCAGCAAATACAAGTACAATAACTACTAAAGCGATTACGGTTTTGGTTCTTTTCATGATTATGGTTGATATTTATTTTTTTATTCTATTCTTAAAGCGTCTACAGGTTTCATTTTTGTGGCACTATTTGCTGGTATTAAACCTGCTAAAAGTCCTGAAACCACTAATATTATTAAAGCTGTAAAAACAACTGTCATACTAACGCTAGGGTTGGCAAAATTGTCTACAGGTCCACTCATATCCAAAAGGTAATTTAACACCCAAATAATAAGTGCTGAAAATGAAATACCAACCATACCTGAAAGGATAGTTAATATTAAACTTTCTTGTAAGATTTGTCCTTTTATAGTCCATGGAGAAGCACCTAATGCTCTACGCACACCTATTTCTTTTGTGCGTTCTTTAACTACAATAAGCATAATGTTACTAATACCAATAATACCTGACATTAGTACTAATGCGCCAACAAAGTAACCAACAATAGTTAAAATTGTAAACAGTCCATTAATGCGCTCAAACTGTTCTGATAAGTCCCAGTGTCCTATTGCTCTATCATCATCTGGTGCTACTGTATGTCTCGATTTCATTAAATCAAAAACTTGCTGTTTTATAGATGTAATAGGAACTCCATCAACAGCTGTAATAGCCATCCAACCTACTCTATCTCCTCTATTGAATGCTTGACCAAACGTTGTAAATGGAATATAAATGGTATTGGCATCTTGCTCATTGTCGCCTTGGCTGTTACTCATTTTAAAAGTACCAACCACCATAAAGTTTACACCATTAATTTTCACATAACTCCCTAATACTTCCTCATCTTTATCATAAAGACTTTTAATAACATCTGTACCAATAACACAAACTTTACGCTTAGAATTGATATCAGAATAACTTACAAAACGCCCTTGAAGGATATCCATAGGTTGTTGCTTTATATACTCAGGGTAATCACCATAAATTTCAAAAGCTCCAGTTTTAGTACCTCGTATCACGTTATTTGCACCTTGAAACCCTCCTAATTGGTTTCTTGGAGATACATATTTTAGATTTGGTATTTCAGATTTTAATGCTGCAACATCATCTAATTTATAATTGAAATAACGTCCTTTTGGAAGTCCTTTATAAGGTTTAGATGTTCCTTGTGTCCACATAAACATGGAATTGGTAGCGAAGTTTCCAAAATCGGCAGTTACACCATTTTTAAGTCCATTGGTTAAAGCTAGAAGTAGTACTAAAATTGTAATACCCCAAAACACACCAAAAGCGGTTAAAAACGTTCTGAATTTATTAGCAGTAAGCGCTTGTAATATTTCGTCCCAACGGTCTCTATTAAACATACTATTCGTCTCTTAATGCAATGATTGGTTTTATTTTTGCAGCTCTGTAAGCTGGAATAAATCCTGCTACAGCACCAGCAAACACTAGCAAGAACACAGTTGTTAATGCTATATTGAAATCGACTTGAGGATACTTAATAAAATCGCTTTGAACTTGTGGACCAACCAATTCTAACAAGCCAAGACCAAAGATTAGTCCAAATAAACCTGCAAACATAGTTACAAAAACAGCTTCTTGAAGAATCATCCCTACAATAGACATTGGTAAAGCTCCTAAGGCTTTTCGTATTCCAATTTCTTTTGTACGCTCTTTTACTATAATTAACATGATGTTACCCACTCCAACAATCCCTGCAATGATAGTTCCAATACCAACAAACCAAAATACTGCTTTAATGGTGTCAATTAATGAATAAATCTTTTTAGCTTCTTCTAGAGTGTTATACACTCTTACTGCACTTGTATCATCAGGAGCAACAGTGTGGATTTGCTTTATTTGGTCTTCAATGCCTTTTGAAATACTTTGAGAAAGCGCTACAGCTTCATCAAAATTATCAGACATTTTAACTGTAAACAGCATGTTTCTAATATTGTCTCCTGCGTTGAATACTTTTTGTGCAGTTGAAATAGGAATATAGGCTTGGTTTTCTTCACGCTCTCCTCCTGGATCATAGAATACACCTATAACCTTAAAGTTCATTCCAAAAACAGAGATGTTTTTATCAATAGGGTCTTCGTCTTTGAATAAGTCGGTTTTTAACTTGTTACCAATTACTGCTACTTTTTTATTTTCGTTGTAGTCTGATTGATTTACAAATCGTCCCACTGAAATATCAGCATTTTCAATAAATTGGTGATCTGGCATTACACCTCGAATACGATAATTACCTGACTCTCCTTTATATGAAATGGTTCCTCCCCAAATAGAGTACAATGAGGTTTCATATTCAATATAATCTTCATACTTCTGAGAGATCATATCGAAGTTATCGTTTTTAAGCTGGACATATCTTCCTGGGTTAAGTCCTTTATACTCTTTAGTAGTTCTACCTGTCCACACTGTAATCATGTTTGTAGCATCTTGCTGAAATTGAGAAGTCACTCCATTTTCAATACCCTTACTAAAGCCTAAAAGAATGACTAAAATAAAAATACCAGAAGCCACAGAAAGACCAGTTAAGAAGGTACGAAGTTTGTTTTTTCTTAATGTCTCAAAAATTTCCTGCCAACGTTCAATATCAAACATATTGGGATGCTCTTACTTGTTCAACAGTACTATCATCAATAATCACACCATCTTTGAGATTTACAATACGCTTAGTCATATTAGCAATATCGTTCTCATGGGTTACAACCAATATGGTTTTTCCTTCGTCGTTAATACCTTGTATTAACTCCATAACTTCATATGATGTTTTAGTATCTAATGCTCCTGTAGGCTCATCGGCTAAAAGTACTTTTGGGTCACTTGCAAGAGCTCTTGCTATTGCTACACGTTGTTTTTGACCACCAGAAAGTTCGCTAGGTAAATGATGCGACCATTGTGCTAGTCCTACCTTTTCTAGATAATGCTCAGCTTTTTCAATACGCTCTTTTCGCTTTATATTTTGATAATACAATGGCAATGCTACATTGTCTAAAGCGCTCTTGTAGTTTATTAAGTTGAACGATTGAAATATAAATCCTAAAAATTCATTACGGTATTTTGCAGCAACTTTTTCGTTTAGGTTTTTAATTGGAAAGCCATCAAGAATATATTGTCCTGTATCAGCCTCGTCCAACATTCCTAAAATATTAAGTAAGGTTGATTTACCTGATCCTGAAGATCCCATAATGGAAACCAATTCGCCTTCTTTTACTTCAAAATTTATGCCTTTTAAAACGTGAAGAGAATTACTCCCCATGTGATAAGATTTATGTAAATCTTTTATCTGTATCATTTATAGATGGTTAATTCTATACAATGTTACACAAAACTAAAATTGTTTTATACTAACAAATTGTTAAGAATAATTTTGATTGATATTAAATAAGACTGTTGAAATCTAAAAATGTTACAGTTGCAGTTAAATCTTTTTATGAAGTTTTTTTCTGTCTAAAGAATTTCCAGTAAATAATAAAGCCTAATCCTGCTACCAAAATATAAGGAATAGCCATAAGATAAACAATGCCATCATTAACACCTTGAGCTGCTTGTTGCCCTTCTTCGCTTTCTAAAACTGCTCTACACATTGCACATTGTGCATTTACTGTTTGATAAAAAACAGTAGCAAAGAACAGTATAAAAGCAAGCTTAAGTTTAGACATAATATGGAGAAATCATGACATACACAATAACACCAGTAATTGCGACATACAACCACAAAGGAAATGTGATTCGTGCTATTTTTTTATGTCTATCAAAGTTTTTAGCAATTGCTCTTACATAAGTAATTAGCACAAAAGGAATGATGATTATTGATAGTAAAATGTGTGTTATTAAAATAAAGTAATAGAAATATTTAATAGCTCCTTCTCCACCAAACTTTGTAGAATCACTAGTCATGTGATAAGCAACATACATAAGTAAAAATAGTACTGATAAAAAGATAGCAAACTTCATTAAGCGTTCGTGAAGCTTTATTCTTTTGCCTTTAATAGCCCAAAAAGCTATAAGTAACACCACAGCAGTTACTGCATTAATAGCAGCATAAATTGGAGGCAAAAATGTGAGTGGTTCAACATCAAACCCGAGCTCTCTTAGATTAATTCCAAAAAGGGCTGCAACTGCTATTGGAATAACAATTGACAGAATTACTATCAACTTATTATACTTTTTTTCTGCTTGTAGGTTAGTATTTCCCATTATTCTTTTAATAGTTTAGCAATGTCTTCTTTTAACATTGTTATTTGTTGTGTTTTACCGTCTTCGTCAGTTTGCTCTTCTTCTGAAATTATACCTTCGTAATAGATTAAAGGATTACCTTCAATAACTCTAGATCTAATAAATCCGTTTTTATCAATTAAAGCAAAATTACCTGAGTGTTCAAAACCGCCTTCTACCTCTTTATTTTCTGAAGCATAAATATAAAAACCTTCATTTGCTAATTTATAAATATCATCTCGTTCTCCTGTCATTAAATGCCAATTAGGGTTTGTTATCCCGTAATTATCAGCATAGGCTTTTAAAACTTCAGGTGTATCATTTTCAGGATTTATAGTAAATGATGCTACACCAAAATTATCAAACCCTTTAAATGTATTTTGAACTTGAACAAGGTTTCTATTCATTCTTGGGCAAATTGTAGGACAAGTAGTAAAAAAGAACTCTACAACATACACTTTACCTTCGTAATCTTTGTTGGTTACTGTATTACCATTGTGGTCAGTGAAACTAAAATCTGGTACTTTTTTAGGTGAACCATCAGGATTTTTTATAAATATTAAATCAGAGGTATAAGCATCTTTCTCTTTTGTTTGGTCACTACGACTTTCATTTCTGGTTACATCATCATTTGAAATTCTATCTATAATTCTTGGTATAAAATAAATACCAAAAACTAGAATTATAAATGCGATACCTATGTAAGAATAATTAGTTTTCTTGCTCATTGTTGTTTATTTCGTTAGCTCTTCGCTGTGAGGAGTCAAAGTTTCCTTTGCGTTTTTCTCTATACTCTGTAAATAGTACTCGCAAATCATCGGCTCCCATTTTATTTTTTAATTGGTCTACCTCAATGCAATTGTATGATGATAATCCATAAACTGGTTTATTACTAACAATTTCATTATCTGTTCTATCATCCAATCGTCCTCTTTGAGACAAATCAGTATCTACTATAAACACGTTACTTGTTGCTAAGTTAGCATCTAAAACTGTATTGGTTTTTAAGCTATTAAACAAGTTGTTAATTTCACCTTCTTTTAAATACACAAAATGCCAAAATCTCAAATCTTCATAAAGTGCTATTTCTTTATATAGTTGTTGTGCTTCAGCTTTTGCTTCTTCGGTCACTAAAACCACTATTTGGAATTTTTTAAACCCTTTAAACTTATCATAAATAAGTTCTTTAAGGTTGGATGCTTCTGTAGCTTTTTCCATAGGCTTTTTACCAAAGAACGCTAAAACAGTAAGGTGGTCTTTTAACTGAATTTGTAACTCATTAGTTGCAGGAAGCTCTCTTATATTTTCTTTTACAATGTCTAATGTGTTATAGTTTTCTTTAGAAATTGACATTATAAGAACAAAAAAAACTGGAAGGAAAAATAAAACTCCAAGAATTAAAGGTTTTTTGTATGATTTTTTCTCCATTAGGGATTTTGGAATTTTTCTTGTTTTTACTACTAGTGCAAAATTAAAAAAAGGCGGTTTAAAAACCGCCTTTAAGTAATCTATTTAACAAATAAATTATATGTTAAAAATCTCTTTTTATAAAACCAGAAGAGTATACTCCTTCAATATATCCACCTTCTTGTAGTAAGATGAATATTAAATAGCAAATTAAGAATACTCCTGTCCATATTACAGCTCTTCTTAGTCCTTTAGTTTCATCTCTCATGTGCATAAAGTCCCAAGTGATGTAATATGCTTTTACTATGGTAAGGATGATAAATATCCAGTTTAATATTTTCATCCCAATTACTTTTGCTTCTAAAGCTTCAGGCTTGTAAATACCTAATACAACTTCAATTGCTGTAATGATAGACAATAAGATTAAAACACCCCAAATTTTTTGAGTATTGCTTTTAAACTTTAGTAGTCCTCTAAATATTTCTAATTTATGTGCGTGTGCCATTTTTAATTAAGTTTCTAAATGAATTAAACTAAGTAGAAGAATGTAAATACAAATACCCAAACTAAATCTACAAAGTGCCAATAAAGACCTACTTTTTCAACCATTTCGTAGCTTCCTCTTCTTTCATAAGTTCCTAAAATAACATTAAAGAATATAATAATGTTAATTACTACACCTGAAAATACGTGGAATCCGTGAAATCCTGTAATAAAGAAAAAGAAGTCTGCAAATAAAGGAGAGCCATACTCATTAACATGAAGATTTGCTCCTTCTACCACTAACTTACCGTTTTCTTTAATTTGCTTTAAAGATTCTTCTCTAGATAAAACTGTTTTCTTTCCGTCCTCTGTTAAAGTTTGAGTTCTAACCAACACATTTGGGTTTGCCTCAAGACCATTGTATACTTCATCAACAGTATAGCTTGGTAATGTACCTTCGCTTACAAACCAAAGTCCGCTTTTGCGCTCATGTTGCACTCTTTCTCCATGCTCACTAACTGCAATATCTCTAACAGCAACACGATTACCATCAGTATCTACAAATTGTAAAATGTTTCCTCCATTAGTTTGGATAGCACCATAATCACCTTTTATAAATGTTGCCCATTCCCATGCTTGTGAACCAACGAATATTAATCCACCAATAATGGTTAAGAACATGTAAATTGTCACTTTTGCTTTTTTCATATGGTGACCAGCATCAACAGCAAGTACCATTGTAACTGATGACATAATAAGAATAAAGGTCATGAATGCCACATAAATCATAGGATAATTCCCATGAAAAAATGGAATATGAGTAAAAACCTCATCGGCAATTGGCCATGAACCAATAAACTTAAATCTTGAAAATCCGTAGGCTGCTAAAAACCCAGAAAACGTTAAGGCATCAGATAATATAAAAAACCACATCATCATTTTACCATAGCTAGCTTTAAGAGGCTGATTTCCACCTCCCCAAGTTTTGCCCTCTGTACCAGTATTTACAACTGTAGTATCCATATAAAGCGTTTAGTTTTTAAAAGTTGCACAAAAATAATCATTTTATTCATCTAAAGAAACATCAAGTAATAAATTATACAGACTCTAAATAAATATAAAAGCGATGTTACTTTATCCTTTTGATAGGCAATATAGTCTATCTAAATAAATATAAAAACAAAAACAAAAACAGCCATAGTATATCTACAAAGTGCCAAAATGTTGCAGATAGCTCTAAACCAAGCATTTTAGTTGCTGTATATTTTTGTCTTAAATGATTAAAAATTACTACCATTATTGAGATTAAACCTGCTACAACATGCATTATATGTGCAAATGCTATAACATAAATAAAACTCATAGTAATATTACTTGTAGGTCCTGTAAAATTATAACCTAAATCTATTATTTGTTGAAACCCTAATAATTGACTCCATATAAAAGCAACACCTAATGCGAGTGTTACAAACAACCATAGTGTTGTTGCTTGTCTGTTGTTAGCTTTTAAACTTCTTTTAGCCAGATAAAATGTAATACTACTTACAATAATAATTACTGTACTTATTACAAATGCTTCTGGTAATTGAAAATCCTTTAACCAGTCTGGTCGCTTACTACTTACAACTACAGCACTTGTTAAACCTGCAAAAGACATAATTAATGAGCCAATACCAAACCATAGCATCATTTTTTTTGCACGTTCATTTTTTTCCTCTAGCGTTCCCTGTGTTAAATCCATTTTTTATCTAATAAACTTATCTATAACATAAACTATTTGCAGCAACGTAATATAAGACACACTTGCCAACATTAATT
The DNA here is from genome assembly GCF_050509525.1 of Gaetbulibacter sp. PBL-D1. Classification (NCBI taxonomy): domain Bacteria; kingdom Pseudomonadati; phylum Bacteroidota; class Flavobacteriia; order Flavobacteriales; family Flavobacteriaceae; genus Gaetbulibacter; species Gaetbulibacter sp. PBL-D1. The sequence continues at coordinate 22,601 of NZ_JBNWKB010000007.1, forward strand.
GTTTAGCTGCTTTTGCAGTTCGTTCTTTAAACAATACTAATGCGTAACGCAACATCACAAGCCCTAATAAAAATACAATTATTGCTGCAACAATAGAGAGTTTTAAGTCTCCTGTAAAACCAAATACTGGTATAATTGAAACCAATATTGTCCAAACAGTGTACATTATAATTTGTACTGCTGTTCCTTTATCTCTTTTTCCTGTTGGAAGCATAAAAAAGCCTCCTTTTTTATAATCTTCAAACAAAAACCAGCCAATAGCCCAAAAGTGAGGAAATTGCCAAAAAAACTGTACAGCAAATAAAGTTCCTGGTTCAATACCAAAATCATTTCGAGCTGCAACCCATCCCAACATAAATGGAATGGCTCCTGGAATGGCTCCAACAAAAACTGCTAAAGGCGTTTTGGTTTTTAATGGTGTGTAAACACTCGTATATAAAAAAATTGAAATTGCACCATACATTGCAGTTCTTGGGTTGATAACATACAGTGTTGCTATCCCTAATAGTGTAAATGCAACTGCAATTATAAATGCTGTTCTTACCGACATTCTTCCGGCAGGAATTGGACGGTTTTTGGTGCGCTCCATTAAAGCGTCTAAATCTTTTTCAATAATTTGATTGTAGGCATTAGAAGCACCTACCATAAAATAGCCTCCAAAAGCCAATAAAATTAATGTGTAAACATCTACAGTTGGAGCTCCCAACAAGTAACCAGCAATGGAAGAAAACACCACACTTACAGAAAGCCTGATTTTGGTAATTTCCTTAAAATCTGAAATTATTGATGCTGTTGAAACCGAAGACACTTTAGTACTCAAACTCTATTGTTTTGTTGCTCGCTATTGCGACTGCAAAGATACTTTGAAAATTACTTATGGGCAACGCTTAGTGAAAGTAATTCGGTTTTTGTTGTTGAATGTATTTTAAAAGTAAAAAAGTAGTACTAAAAATCGTAGTACCAATTAAACAAATCGGTTCTTACACCTAAACTAAACCAGGTTGTATTACTTTTTACCAACGCAGCTGTATTAGCGTTAGGGTTAAAGTTTCTAAAACTTATATTAGTGAATAGCTTAAGATTACTTACAGGATTTATAATATAACCGCCTTGTAATTCGGCATTAAATGTATTGGTTTTTATACCTTGTCCTACTTCTACTCCTGTATCAAAAGGTCGCTCTTCATAACTACGGTAAATATCGCCTCCATAGCTAAAGTTGTCTGTACCATCATTAATATCAAATCCTCTTACACCAAATACAAGTTTAGCATCAGCAAACCAACGTTTGTAATTATAACGACCTATTAAAATAAGCTCACTAAAATTTGCTCCCCAAAGATGTGCCATTGACTGGTTGTTATGCCCATAATTTAAAGCTACTGTATTATGAGAATAGGTATAAGGTCTAACCCTGTTATATTCAACTTGTAGTAGTAAATCATCAACTTTAAAGGCATCATAGTATTTTGCCCCTAACTGATAGCCATATTTATTTTTCCAGCTTTTTTCGCCTCCTTTAATATCGTTTAAAGAAAATTCATCTAAAATAAATTGTCCGTAAAGGTTAACTTTATTGTTCCACTTATACTTTAAAGATGCACCAACCACAGCGTTTCCAGCATCTTGTCCTGTTTCAAACTCAATAGCTCTAAAAAATATTATTGGGTTAAGGTAATTTACATCAAACGCTCTATTATCAGTCTTTGCCCACATAACGGATTCAAACAAACCTATGTTAAGTCGTTTAGACACGTTCCAACTTAAGTAATGGTTTGCCATATACTTGGTTAAAAACGCACCATCTTCGGTTACTTCGGTTCGTACGTCTTTTAACCACATCCAAGTATTGGTGTATTTTATTTTCCAGAATTTAGTGTTTAATTTTAAAAAAGGGTATGGACTAGTTACATCACTTTGCAACAAAGACCTGTAACCATCACCTATGAAATTTTTACCATGACCAAATTGTACATTTATAAAATTTGCTGGAGAATAGGATAAATATGCTTCAGCTACTGGATAATCGTAAGAATCGGTTTTAAACCGTTTTGCAATACCACGACCAGGAATTATTGCAGGATCTGGACCAAAGGCTTTTAAGCTTTCGGAATACTCATTAAAATATTGAGCAAATCGACCTTGACTTTCATAAACTGATGCTGAGAAGTTGAATTTTTTCCCTAATCCTCCTTGAATATAAAATCCTCTAGTATTATTATATGTTGTGCTAAAATCGGCATCAGTATCTTTACCTACCTGAAGGTCAAAAACCGGATCAATGGTAAACCAATAATCTTCTCCTTGAACTTGTACTAAGTGCTCATTCCACAGTTTTCTTGCCCACCAACTTTCAGAGTCTTTTACTAAAGCTTCTTTTTCAGCTTCAAAATCATAATACTTTGAAACCTCATCAAACATAAACGGTTTTGCTGCAGTATGACTATTGGTACCAAGCTCATTCATTTCTCTATCAAACCTTGCATAATAGGTATGCGTAAATGGAATGTTAAGTTGGCTTTTATACTCTAACTTTTGATACTTTACAATGTTATTATTAATGCTATCGTACTCATTAGATACAACCTCATTTAAATCGACCGTTTTTTTAACATCAACTATAGTTTCTTTAGCTGTTTGCGGAGTAACCTCTTGAGGATTTACCAAAGGTATTTTTATAGCCAAAGAATATTGATAATAGGTTGGATTGCCATTGTAAGTCCCAGGAATTGTCTTTGGTAGTTCGTTAAAAACACGCTTTACCTCATCCTTTAATTCATCATAAACTGCATCTACATAAAGCACATGTATTGTTCCTTCTTTATCTACTTCAAACAACACTTTTACATCTCCTTTGTACTCATCATCAATAGCTACTTGTGGTACTTTTAGAGTATTAAAAATATGGGTGTTTATTTTATTATTAAAACAAGATTTTAAATTCTCTATTGGTTGAGATTCGCAACCTGGAAAAACAGGTGATTTTTCGTAAGTATCGCTAGTTTGAGAAAATACTATGGATTGTGTTAAAACGAAAATAAACAAGAAGAGTTGTTTCATAAGATGGTAACTACCTTTTTATTAGGCGAAAGATACTATTTTTTTCAAAATGTGGACAATAAAAGAATTTCTTGATAAAGGTATAAAACTGAAATTCATTTATAATTAAAAAACCGCTATCAGTAAATGATAACGGTTTATACATTAATAAATTTTAAGGTTTACTAATCCATCACTTGAAAAATGATTGGGAAGGTGTAGATTACCTCAACAGGATTTTCTCTTTGCATACCTGGAGTCATTTCTGGGATTTTTTTCACCACACGCTCAGCTTCTTTTTCAAGTCCTTTGTGTGGTGCTCTAGTTTTAATATCTGAAACCTTACCAGATTTATCCACCTTAAATTCGACATAAATTTTTTGAACACCACTCAGCCCTAATTCTGAAGCTATGCTTGTAGAGAATTTTTTATTTACCAATCTGGTAATTTTCTCTGACATACATTTTTTACGTGCTTCATTAGTTGTTTCATTTTCACAACCAGGATAAATTGGTGCTTTTTCTATTCTGAAAAAAGGCACAGGAATATCTTCAACAACCTTATCAATCACTATATCTCCAGGATCAACAGGAGTTGATGTTGCTACAGGTTCAGTAATTATAGTTTCGGTCACCTGTTTTTCGTTGAAGTCATTTTCAACGATTGTAGGTTCTTTATCTACAATCCTTCTCTGTCTTTGTTTGACCTCTTCTTTAGGCGCTTGTTCTTCATAGATTTTGAACTCTGGGACAATAATTTCGGTTTCATCATCAATTGCGACTAAAGCTTGGTCAATTTTTGGAACATGTGTTGCAAAGTTCATTTCAAAAAGCAGGTAAGTTCCTAGCAAACAAAGAATGAGTCCAACCTGAAAATACAAGGCTGAATTTTTTTGTAAATTTGCATCATGCTTTTGTGGTTTTTTCACATTGGTAGTGCTCTGACCAGCATTACTGTGTGTTTCGTTAAAATTTTTCATAATACTTTAAATTTAAAATGTTAATATTATGATAAAATCACAATAAGCATACCAAAAACAAAAATCCCGCTCATTAATTTGAACGGGATTTTTAAATCTATATTAAAACTGTTTTTTAGTCTTGTACTTGGAATAAGATTGGTAACGAATATGGAACTGTTACTGCTTTTCCTCTTTGCTTACCTGGTTTCATTTTAGGAAGCAATCCAATTACACGCTTAGCTTCTTTTTCCAATCCTGGATGTGGAGCTCTAGCCATAATGTTAGTAATGTTTCCACTTTTATCAATCTTGAAAATTACGTTAATACGTTGTCTTCCTGATAAACCTAATTCTCCAGCTAAGTCAGTGTTGAATTTTTTGTTTACAAACTTGCTGATTTTTTCAGACATACATTGTTTTTTAGCATTGTTTCCACTTTCGTTTTCACAACCTGGGAAAACTGGTACGTTTTCAATTACAGCAAACGGAACCTCGATGTCTTCTTCTACTTCTTCAACCTCTACTTCTTCTACTTCAACGATTTCTTCTTCTTGATCAGTTTCAGTAGATTCAATTACAGTTTCCTCAACTTCTTCTTCATCTTCTACAATCTCAATCTCTTCAGGAGCTGCAGGTGGTGGTGGTGGAGGTGGAGGGGTTTGTATTTGTTCAGTAATTGGAATTTCTTCTTCTAATTCTTCATCTAAGTTTAATTGACCTATATCAATATCAGACTTATCATATGTTTTATAGTTAATTGCCACATTAGCAAACAATAACATTAAAGCAAGACCTACAGCGAAATAGATTGAACTATTTCTACTTACATCTGCTTTAGTACTCTTTTTAGGTTCCATATCTTAAAAGGTTTAAAAGGATTGCTAAAATAACCAATTAATTGTTAAAAAAGCAAGTGATTTTTTTATTTTAACTTTAAGCTTTTACTAGACTTTATAATGACTACTCCTATTAGGATACCAATTGTATTGGCTGCTACATCATAAAAATCTAATGTTCTTAAAGTTGTAATTGTATTTTGTAACACCTCAATTATAATGCCATAAATTACTCCCACAGCAATTGTTACACCTATTTTATAGTTAAGGCTTAATGTGCGTAGGTAATTAAAACAAAGTAAGGTAAACCCTACATAGGCTGCGATGTGATAAAACTTATCATCCATTGATGAGCCTAAGCTTGGTAATCCATTAACATTTATAAGGCTAAGTATTGTTAAAGCTATAACGTAACCACCAAATAAAATTAATGCGAATTTTTTAAGCACCTATTAGTGTTTTATAATCTTCGGCAGACATTAAATTATCGAATTGAGAAACATCTGAACACTTTACTTTTATCATCCAACCGTCTCCATAAGGATCCGTATTTACTGTTTCTGGTTGGTCTTCTAAAGCTTCATTAAATTCAATGATTTCTCCTGATACAGGTAAGAACAAATCAGAAACTGTTTTTACAGCTTCAACTGTTCCAAAAATTTCTTCGGCTTCTAGAGTTTCGTCTAAAGTTTCAACTTCAACATAAACAATATCTCCTAATTCGCCTTGAGCAAAGTCTGTAATTCCTACAGTTACTACATCGCCTTCAATTTTAACCCACTCGTGGTCTTTAGTGTACTTTAAATCTGATGGTATATTCATCTTGTATAAAAATATTAATTACAGCAAATGTAATTTTTTAAATAAAGAATTTCAGGTGTTTTCTCTTATTTTTTATTAACAGCCTTTATATGTCTAGTTACCAAAATTATACCTTAGAGTAATACCAGATCGTATTGTGGTTTGTGGAAATGCTGTAGAAATAGCATACTCAGAAAACGTATAATCAAAATAGAATATTCCTGTTAGGTTTTTACTAAACGCATAATCTGCATTGTACTTAAACCCTAATATGGTTTGACCTGAAGTAATTTGATTATTATCTAAATCTAAATATCTAATTATGGTTTTATTATCTCTTATTGAGATATCTGCCGACATATTTAAATCACTTTTAATAATTTGTTTTGGTCCTGCAAGTTTAGAGCGTATTCTAACATCTTTTATTCTATATCCTAAACCAATAATGTATTCTTTACCTTGAATTTCAGTAAGTAGATTGTTATCAAAGCTTAATGACAGTACTCTGTCTTTTTTAATTTCGGCTAGAATTTTTATTGAGTTTTTCATTTCAAAATCCACTCTTACTAACGGACTGAATTGTTCTTCTAAGTTTATATTACTAAATACTGTTCTATTCTTGAAGTTTCCTGATTGGTCTAACACATTTGGATCTTGGTTAGCATAATCCATAGTTGGGTCAGCAGCTTGATAGTCTAGGTTAGTTCTAAACTGATTGATTGTATAACTAGATCTATAACCATGCGTTACAGAAAAACGTTTAAAGCGCTTTTTAAACCAGTTAAACTTCATGAAACCTGTATACTTTAACTGCCAGTTTGGAATTGGAACATCTCTAAATGCTCCTAATTTAATATTATCAGGATTAGTACCTTGATATGCCGATAAGAATGCTGGTAATAATACAGCTTGACTATTTTTACCAAATCCTAATGGATAACCTTCATCATCTACATCGTAAGTTGAGTTACCATAAAAGTTTCTCGCTAATCTATTAGCTATTACAAGTCTGTTTTCTCTAAAATTATCAAAAGCTTCCGATTGATTTTCGTCACTCTTACTAAACGCTGTTTTAATTAATGCTGTAGAAATATTAAAGTTACCATATGAATTTTGAATTAATGAATTATAGTCTAACTCGCCATCATTATCTAAATCTTCAACTCTAAAATTCTCAGTCATACTTTCAGAGTAAGTTCTGCTTCCAGTAAAGTCAATTTTTAAATCATTAATAGGCTCCATATTGGCTGCTAAATCCAATATTTTATTGGTAGTAGCCATATATTGTTGGTTAAACTCTGGAAATACAGTTAACCATCCATTTCTTGCTACTACATCTCTAATGTCTCTTTGACTACCAAAGGTATATCCAAACGTTGGCTTAAGTGTTCCTACAAATCCTGGTGTTCTTAAATAACCTGGTAAGAATGTTCCGTTATTTTCAGTATAATTTATTTGAATACGTTTTATACTCGTTAAAAGATCAATTCCAGCGTTTAGTATTTTGGTTCCTGCTCCAGCTTTAGAAGTAGAACTATTATTTCTTTGATTTTGGGCTGGTTTGCCATCTTTCCCTATTGCTGCAGGTGTCGCTCTAGTTCTTGCTCTTGTACGAGTTGGTTTTTTAACCAAACCTACATATCTATATAAATTCTCCATATTTAATGTAGAATTTATAGAGTGGGTATTTGCATTTTGTATTGAATTACCTAAGTTATAGGTTCTAGTTACATCGTTATCATCAGTATACTCAAAATCGGTATTAAGATCAGAACCTTTTTGCCACTGGAAATTTGCTGTATAAGAATACGTTGCCTTTAAGAAACTAAATGTTGGTATTTTATACAATGGAATGTCATAGTTAATCTGTAAATCCTGTGCTTGAATATTTGGATCTCCAAGATCAAAGAAACCATCCCAAACATCTAGAGTTGGGTCTTGACTTCCGTTAATTTGGTCATCAATAAAATAGTTTCTTACAATATTTTTATTTGCAGCACTAAAGTTTAAATTCAAACCATTAGTGATATTATAGTTAATAGCGTATTGGAAGTTGAACGTGTAATTTCTTCTAAATAACTCTTCAATTCCTATGTTATCTCCTCCCAATTCAACATCTCTAAACTTTTGCCTATTGAATTGTCTAATAATATCAGTATTAACAGAGAATGTTGTTGGCAACACATTAAAATTGAAATCTTTAAGTATCTTCCAGTATTTCCCTCTAAATAATGAATCGTTCTTTTTAAAAGGTTCAATAGGTTTTGGAGTAAAACTGTAGTTGTAGTTAACACCTGCTCTAATGTTTTGGTCTAAAGATCTTTCAATTTCAAAATCTCGATGCTCTACTTTGTTGTATGAATAGTTGAACGTTAAATTTTCAACATCATAAAAATGTGGTTTAGCTTCAGCTGAACGTTGCTTTTTAACACCAATAAAGTTAATACTCTTACGCTTAGTGTAATTTTCTGATTGTACTCTAATTTGCTCACGCTCTTCTTCAGTTTCTGCTGCATCTATCCTTGAGTCTAACGTAAGGTCGTTATAATACTGGTCGTATTTTGGTGTAATAAGCTCTTCACTCTGAGCATAATTAAATGGAATTTGAATTCCCCATTTTTTAGGTAATAATTGACCAAGCTGAACATTAGTAACCACATCATACTGTTGCACATCTTCTCTACTACGCTCATTAGGACGTTGCTCAACCGAACCAAATCCTGAAGTACTCTGTCTTCCTGTTGCACTAATGTTTGCAAAATCTGCAAAATTAGTATCAACACTAGCAATAGCTGCCCAACCACCTTCGTTTTCTAAATCAGATAAACGCAATTCATTTACCCAAACCTCTCCACAAACATCTTCGTTAGGGTTGATGTTTTTAACACCAACCATCAACACTCTAATATCTCCAAAGTTAGGATTACCTTTAATTGCCACACGCTGTTGACCTAAAGTATGTGGTGAAAATTCAGTAACAGGATCTGCACTTAACTCTCCATTTATAACATCGTAGAATGTAGGGTCAAGGTTACTTAATGTTTGTGCTGAAATTCCTCTTGATTTTATTTCTTGAAGTACTGATAACTGAATATTAATTTCATTTTCTTCAGGCCAAACATCAGTAGCAGACACACTTCCTGTTGATACTTTTAAAGGCACTTCAATTTGGTAGAAGTTTTGAGTTAAGTCATTACCCATTCTAATAAACCCAACTAATTCTTCATCATCTAAAGTTCCACTTTCTCCATCTTGAGCATGCATAAACATACGCAGTTTTTTATACTGACGCATGTCAACATTTATGTTCTTGAAAACTCCTTTAGAATCGGTTGGTTCTAAATTACAAATATTTAAAACTAATGATTGCTCATTTTGTCTAATGATATTGTTATTATTATTTAACTGTTCTAACTCAACTCCTGGAGGCAATACATAGTTTCCTTCGTTTTCTTGCAAACCAACTATACCGACACTAAACTCAGGGTTTGCACTGTTATTGTTTGAGTCGTTATCTAAATCTAATGTGTAACGTCTCCAATCACTACGTACAAGATCTAGAGTTGCAAAACGCAATGTTGTAGTTTCAGTAAATCCGTTAAGATACATTCTTGCAAAACGTACAGATCTAATATCTGTAATTCCTCCTACCGCTGAAGTTGGCTCAGAAATTGGAATTCTAAACTGATACCATTTTACTTCTCTTGTATCTCCATTTGGCAATACAACATCTCTTGTTTTTATATCATTAATTTGCTCATTAGTTGCAACTAAACTCGCAGGAGTAATATCAATTTCATACTCATAATAACTATCAATAGTATTCATTGTATTGTCTCTATTGATATCTTCAACATCTGGTTGTGTTGTAGAACCTCTGTTTGTTTCAGTAAAGGTTTCAGGAGAGTTTCCTTGTGTACCATTGTACTTCTTGTAACGCTCAAAAATATCTCCTGATGTATTTAAGAAATAGGTATAGTTATCATTTGAAGGATCTTCTAATCCAGCAAATGCAGGAAATTGTTGCGCTTCTTCAGCATCATCAAATCCATCATAACCAACATCTTGGTTTGTTCTTTCTTGCCCTAGAGTTGAAAACGTATAGATTAATGATTGGTTTTGTGGCACAGCCCAATCGGTTCCTGAGTTTAATAATGCTGATACATCACCATTTTCAGGAAGTCCATTTTCATACTGCTTTTTACCATCTTTTAAAATATCTTCAGAGATATTTCCTAAGTTGAAATAGAGCTTTCCTCCTGTACTGTTTTCGTTATCTAAAAATGGATCTTGCACCCAAAACTCAATATACTCTACATTGGCTTGTTCAAAATCGGTTGAAGTTATTTGTCTGGTAATTCCTGCCCAAGCTTGTGCTGGGTTATCAATTGTTCCATCAGATGTTGAAGGATCAAAATTGTATGGTCCTCTTTCGGTTGGATAATATCTTAAATCCAATGTATTAATAATGGTACTTTGACCTTGTACAATATCAACCTGAGGAAACACTTCGTCAATGAAAACACGTCTTGAGTATAAGTTTGACACATCATCATCTGAAATACCACTTGGTCTTTGACTACTGTAAAAAATTGGGTCAATTGTATACCAGTTTAAAAAGGCTCTATCAAAACCATTTTCTAAACCTGGTGCGTTTATAGGATCGTTTTCAGCAGCTCCATTTACAGTTCTTGGTCTACTCGATAAAAACCATGATTGAGGTGATAGTAAATCTATTGCTCCTTGAGTACCTTCAAAATCATCAACATAAGCTGTAGCTTCATTGTTAAAGTCGGTTCCTTTTGGAGCTCCAGGAGCTAAGTAAGCAAATTCCCCTCTAACCGATAAATTAGATGGCACATCAGTATCAATATTTGGTAGTTTATTTACTAATCTTGTAAAGAATGGAACTTCGGTTGAATAATTCCCATTAAATCCAAAAATGGTATTGTTTATAGGTTCAGTATTGTAGTTTGCTTTTTGTGTTATTGGTCGTTCACTTAAGTTTAAAAAAGTTGCTCCCAACACAAAATTCTCATTAAACTGGTGTTCTACATTTACACCTGCAAAACGTCTTGTTTGCTGACCAAACACTGCATTGTTTTCAACAGACACATTAATAGGTGTGTTAGATGCTTTAAGTGCTTCATCTAAAATTTGAACACGTCCTAATTGGTAATTTACTGTATAATCAATACCTTCAACTAGTGTACGTCCTCCAGCAGTTACTACTACAGAACCTCTTGGCACATTAAATGCTCCTAGAGGAATACCATCACCTCCTGATGATTTATAACTTCCCTTAATCTGGAATTTATTCTTTTCAATTTCATCTAAAGCAGCAGTTTTAGTCTTCTTATAAAGAATATCATACACATACTTTTCTTGGTTGGCGTTGGTATAGATATCAGCATCGTAGTCACCAGGGTTACTTGGGTCGTCTAACACATCAAATAAGTATTTACCAAATGGCTCTACCTTAGTGAATATTATTTTTCCGTTTTGCATTAAAACAGTTTGACCTTCAACAAAATCAAAGAACCCATCACCATGCAATTGTGGGTCATTATTGTAATTAAGTCGATCTAAGTGAAATAGTCTAATTAAAGGTGTTTCGTTAATAACTGAATCGTCTGTTGGATCGGTTGTATTGTTATCATACAACGGAAATGTTGTTCCTTCAACTGGTAAAATGTAGTTAACAGGAGACGCTTCAGTATAAAAAATGTTTAGTTTGAAATCCTCTTGACTTAATTGAAAAGCGCCAGTGTCATACACGTTCTTCATCATTAAGTCCCATATAGGTTCCTCAACACTAGTAATTGCACTTTTAAGCATTTTTAAAACCAAGCTATTGTTACTAACTACTTGGTTTCCTGAACCTGTATCAGTTGTTACTCCAGTAGCTTCAACACCATCGTTAGCAAATTCACCAACTTGGTATACTTGACCACCAACAGTATATTGAAAAGCAACTGCTAACACTTCATCGTTTAGCAACCTTTGATTTAATGAGATGTAACCCAACTGTGTGTTTAGCGTATAGTCATACCCTTCTTCTAACTTACGTGCATTTTCTAATTTTCCAAAGTCAAAACCTTCGTTTGCCGGAATATTAATACCTTGCTCTACAGTGGTAATATCTCTTACTAAATCATTAAGGTTAGAACCAGCTCCACCTATATTTGTCGGGTCAAAACCATTATTACTGTTATCAGGCAGTGCGCCTGGGTTTAGTATGTTTACACCAGAACCGACAATTTCAGACTCTCCTAAATCCTGAAAAGCAGCAATGTTTCTTACGTTATCAGTTTGATTGCTTCGGTTAGTTACCCAAACCTCTATTCTAGTAATCTGAATATTATTATTTATGTATGGGTAACGCATCATAGACGCATCATACGTTTCCCTAAAATATTGCGAAAGGAAAAAGTGTCGGTTTTCGTCATAGTCTCTTGCAAAAAACGAGAACTCCTCAAGTGTTCCTCCTCCTTGAGCTACTACTGACTGCGACTGTGATTTCTGTTCAGAAAAAACTGCTGTGACTCTTGTTTTACCAAATTGAAGTTCGGTCTTTACACCAAATAAACTTTGCGCTCCAGTAATTAATGAACTGTTAAGCGGCATACTTACGTTACCAACTTCAATTTTTCTTACAATATCATCTTCGGTTGGTGTATATTCTAACTTTATTAAGTTTTGGAAATCAAATGTTGACTCGGTATCATAATTTGCAGTTACCTGTAATCTTGTACCTACTTTACCTAATAAACTTAAACTTATACGTTGGTCAAAATCAAAGGTGAAATTACTTCTGTTTCTTGGTGAAAATGAAGGGTTATCTTGCTTTGTAAACAATACTCCTAAGTCCATTTCAACCGAACCTTGAGGAACTACCTCGATGGTATTACCTCCAAAAATAGTTTCAAAAAAACCTGAGTCTACATAAAACTCTGGTAATAAGTTTTTTTGTTCTTCTTCAGTCCCTTCCTTTTTACCTTCAGCAGCATCAATTTTTTGTTTGTAGTAGTTCCTTAACTGCTCTTGTATTACTAATCTTTGATATTCAGCAGGTGTTAGAATAATTGGATAATTGATATTGAAATCGCCTACTTTTTCAGTGTAAATGTATCTGTCAGTTAAAGGATCGTATGTATACTTTGAAACAATGCTGTTAGGATTTGGCATTTTTATATTTCCTAAGGCATACCCTGTTTTTGTTGTATCAGATTCTTCAGCATCTTCTTGTGAAAACGCAAAAGTGCTGCACAGCATAGCTAAACTAAAAAGCAGGTATTGTAATAATGTCGGTTTAAAAGTATAGTTAGTTGTCCTCAAATTGATTATAAGTTTTTTAAAGCCTCTTTTATAATTGCTTCAATGCTTGCATCTGGCTGATTGGATATAATTTTATCTACAACTCTTTCAGACTGTTTTTTAGCAAATCCTAGAACTTCTAAAGCAGATAACGCTTCATCTTTGTTTGTATTGCTTTTTGGGGCCGAAAGTTCGTCAATATCATACACTTTCAAAATTTTATCTTTTAAATCCAAAATAACTCGTTGAGCTGTTTTGGCTCCAATACCCTTTATAGATTGGATTAGAGCCACATCTTCCATAGCTATTCCTTCTCTAACTTGTTTGGGTGTTAACGAAGACAACATAGTACGTGCAGTACTAGCTCCTATACCACTTACCGATATAAGTAATCTGAAAATTTCACGTTCAGCTAATGATGAAAATCCAAAAAGCGTGTGCGAATCTTCTTTAACCTGAAGATGCGTGTACAACTTAAGATGCTCTTTATCTGGAATTTGAGAAAACGTGTGTAGCGAAATATTAAGCAAATAGCCCACTCCATTACAGTCTATCGTAACATCAGTTGGGTTTTTCTCTACAAGTTTCCCTTGAATATGTGTAATCATTAACTAATCCTTAATTAACCTCTCAAATGTAATAAAATTATTTGCATTACAAATCTACTTGGTCGATTGGTTTTCTAACTCCCACTTTTCTTTTTGCTGAGCATCAATTACCGCAATAGCTGTCATGTTTACAATTTCATCTACACTTGCATCCAATTGTAAGATGTGAACAGGCTTACGCATTCCCATCATTATTGGTCCTATTGAGTCCGCTTTATTAAGTTCTTTAAGCAGTTTATAGGTGATGTTTGCAGAATCTAAATTTGGAAAAATGAGTGTATTTACTTTTCTGCCTGCTAATTTTGAAAACGGAAAGATATCTTGTAGCATCTCACTGTTTAAAGCAAAATCGGTTTGCAATTCTCCATCTACAATCATATCAGGATAGTAACGATGCAAATAAGACACTGCTTCTCTTACTTTTGATGCACGCTCATTTGTTGACGAACCAAAATTGGCATACGACACCATTGCCATTACAGGTTCCATCCCAAACATTTTTACTACTTTAGAAGTCATTTGAGCAATTTTTGCTAAGTCTTTAGATGAAGGGTCAATATTTATTGAGGTATCACTTAAAAACATTGGTCCACGTTGTGTCATCATTAAGTTAGTAGTCGCTACTCTCGATGCTCCCTTAGCTAAACCTATAAGCTCTAACATAGGTTTTACTACTGAAGGATAGCTTCTAGAGTAACCAGAAATTAAAGCATCAGCATCTCCTGTATTAACCATCATTGCTGCAAAATAGTTTCGCTCGCGCATGATTTTTTGAGAAGAATATAATGTAACACCACGTCGTTTACGTTGTTGCCAATAGACTTCGGCATATTTATTTTTACGCTCTAACTCTTCATCTGACTTAGGGTCGATAATTGGAACATCAGCATCAAACTCAATTTCTTCTTTAAGTTTTTCAATTTCATCTCGTCTTCCTAATAAAATAGGATGCGCAATTCCCTCATCATAAACTATTTGAGCAGCTTTTAATACATCTAGCTGGTCAGCTTCAGCAAATACCACTCGTTTTGGGTTTAGTTTTGCTCTATTGACAAGTAAACGTACAATCTTATTATCTGCTCCTAAACGCTCTAATAGTGACTCTTTGTATTTATCCCAATCATCGATAGACTCTTGAGCAACTCCACTTTCCATAGCTGCTTTTGCCACAGCAGGAGGAACCTCTCCAATCAATCTTGGATCAAAAGGTTTTGGAATGATATATTCTTTACCAAAGGTTAAGTGCGTTTCTCCGTAGGCTATATTAACTTGCTCAGGCACTGACTCTTTTGCTAAACGTGCTAATGCAAGTACAGCAGCCATTTTCATTTCTTCATTAATCTTGGTAGCTCTTACATCTAGAGCACCTCTAAAAATAAAAGGGAAGCCAAGTACATTATTTACCTGATTAGGATGATCGCTACGTCCTGTAGCCATAATTATATCATCTCTAGTAGCTATTGCTAAATCGTAAGCAATTTCAGGATCTGGGTTTGCCATAGCAAAAACTATTGGGTCTTTTGCCATAGACTTAAGCATTTCGGGAGTTACGATGTTAGATGTTGACAGTCCTATAAACACATCAGCATCTTTCATTGCTTCTTCTAAGGTGTCAATTTTCCTGTGTGTAGCAAACTCAGCTTTTTCTTTTGTAAGGTTTTCTCTGTCTTTTCTGATAACACCTTTACTGTCTAACATAACCATGTTTTCAAGATTTGCACCACACGATTGGTACAAACGCGAACATGATATTGCAGCAGCTCCTGCTCCACTAATAACTATTTTAACATCTTCAATGTTCTTTTCTGCTAGCTCCAATGCATTTATTAATGCAGCAGCAGAAATAATAGCTGTTCCATGCTGGTCGTCGTGCATTACAGGAATATCTAACTCCTCTTTTAAACGACGTTCAATTTCAAAGGCTTCGGGAGCTTTGATATCTTCAAGGTTAATACCTCCAAAGGTTGGCGCAATATTTTTAACCGTTTCAATAAACTCTTCAATATTTTCGGTGTCTACCTCAATATCAAATACATCAATATCGGCAAATATTTTAAACAGCAAACCTTTACCTTCCATAACAGGTTTAGAAGCCTCAGGACCAATATTACCTAGTCCTAAAACAGCTGTTCCATTAGAGATTACGGCAACAAGGTTACCTTTAGTAGTATATTTATAGACGTTGTTTTTATCTTTTGCAATTTCAAGACAAGGCTCTGCAACACCTGGTGAATATGCTAATGACAAATCTCTTTGGCTTGCATATTTTTTGGTAGGTATAACCTTAATTTTTCCTGGAGTTGGTTTGGCGTGATACACCAAAGCCTCACGACGTTTGCTTTGTTTACTCATATAAAAATTGGATTAATATGAATTTACAAATGTAGTAATCCTTTCTATGAAACTCTAATCTTTCAAAAACTTAATATTTCGTGTAAGTCCTGAATACTTGGTGCGTTTTACTGCTGATTTTTTAAACACCTTTTTAAAAGTGTCTTCTGTAATTTCATCCCAGTCCTTCTTGGTCATTTCTAATAGTTCAGGATGTGGATTGAATAATGGTTCATTGTGTGGTTTTGAAAATCGATTCCATGGACAAACATCTTGACACACATCGCAACCAAACATCCAATCGTCGGTTTTATTCTTAAAGTCTGATGGAATATTATCTTTTAACTCAATGGTTAAATACGAAATACATTTACTGCCATCTACCACATATGGTTTTACAATGGCTTCTGTTGGGCAAGCATCTATACAGGCAGTACAGCTCCCACAATGGTCTGTAGTTGGTGAATCGTAATCTAATTCTAAATCGATAATTAATTCAGCAATAAAATAAAACGAGCCTACTTTTTGGGTTAGTAAATTGCTGTGTTTACCTATCCAACCTAATCCACTTTTTGCTGCCCAAGCCTTATCTAAAACTGGTGCTGAATCTACAAACGCACGTCCTGACACTTCACCTATTTCGTCTTGAATGAATTGTAATAGTTGTTTTAATTTATCTTTTATTACAAAATGGTAATCGGTTCCGTAAGCATATTTTGACAATTTATAGCTTTCGGTGTTTTGAGTTTGGGAAGGAAAATAATTAAGTAGTAACGATACTACACTTTTAGAACCATCCACAAGTTTTGTTGGATCCAAACGTTTGTCAAAATGATTTTCCATATAACGCATTTCACCATGCATATTCGCGTTTAACCATTTCTCAAGACGAGGTGCTTCTGCTTCTAAAAACTCTGCTTTACTTATACCACACGATAAAAAACCTAACCTTTTAGATTCCTCTTTTATAAGCTTTGTATATTTTGAAGTTTGGCTGTTCATTAAGCTCTCGGTTGAAGCCTAACAATGGCATTTTTAGGCTTAAGCGTTATTAATGGATTTATTTCAATGGTATCTTTAGTTGGAAGAATTTCAAACCTAAGTAATACTTCTGAAATGGCTATAATCATTTCATACATAGCAAAATTGTTTCCTATGCATTTTCTTGGTCCTGCTCCAAAAGGAAAATACTGTGAGGAGTAGCTTTTAGCTTTTTCAGGAGAAAAACGATTGGGATTAAACTCATCTGGGTTTTCCCACAGGTCTTTGTGTTTATGAATTTCTATAATAGATAATAAAATACTACTTTCTTTTTTAAACTGATAGGTTTTAAAACTATCATCTTCAATATTAACACGATCTATAAAGTATGCTGGTGGATACAGTCTTAGAGTTTCTTCAACCACTTGTTTAGCATAAGCTGACATAGCAATTGCAAACATTATATCTGTATCATGTTGTTCTAATACTTGTTGATACTGCTCTACTACTTTTGTTTGCCAGTTAGGATGTTGTGCTAATAATTGTACTGCAAAGCTTAGGGCATTTGCTGTTGTTTCATGTCCTGCAACAAACAAAACCAAAATCTCATCTATAAGTTGTTCGTCACTCATTTGAGAGCCATCGTCATAACGTGTCTGCAAGAGCATATCTAACAAATCGTTATACTCTACGGAAGAATTCCTACGCTTATCAATAATAGTTTGCAAAACATCTCTTGAATCTTTTGAGCGAGATAAGTGTTTTTCAATAATTCCGAAATGTTTAAAATACCAAGCCAAGTAAGGTTGTCTTAATTCTTTCACTAACATTTCTTGATTTTCTTCGGTCACATCTTGGAGTAGTTTAATTTCACTGTCAGATGCTGCATTACTAAACAATGCCTTTACAACTACTTTAAACGCTAAATTGCTAAACATTGGTAAAACATCAATATCCTTATTAGGTTCAATTGATGTTAATTCATCTACAATAGTTTGTTTTATGACTGTTAGTAAATGTTCAATGTGCTTTTTATGAAATGCTGGTTGAATAAGTTTTCGTTGTGTCCGCCAATGGTCACCTTCGGCTGTGAGTAATCCTTGACCTAAATACTTTGCAAGATCTTTAGTTTGAATAGGTGATTTTTTATAGTTCTTCCAGTTTTTCTGCAATACATATTCAGCTAGCTCTGCATCACGAGAAAATATAGCATAATTTTTGGGTCCTACATTTAGTTTAAATGTGTCTCCATAACGTTCAAAGTTTTTATGATGGAATGGTAGCGGATTATTAAGTATAGATATTGCTTGCCTTAAAAAAGTAAAGGTTGAAACCTCTGGTATGTTTTTTACAACACTCATCTAAAATAAACCACCTTGTATATTGCCTTTTACTCTTCCAAGGTGTTTATAAGCTTGTTCTGTCACTTCTCGTCCTCTAGGTGTACGCATTATAAATCCTTGTTGAATAAGGAAGGGTTCATAAACTTCTTCAATAGTTTCGGCACTTTCACTTACTGCAGTAGCCAAAGTAGTGATACCAACTGGTCCACCTTTAAACTTATCAATGATAGTGGATAGAATTTTGTTATCCATTTCATCTAGTCCATGCGCATCCACATTTAAAGCTTCTAAAGCAAATCGTGCAATTTTAATATCAATTGTTCCATTACCCTTTATTTGAGCAAAGTCTCTAACTCTTCGTAATAAAGCATTGGCAATTCTAGGAGTTCCTCTACTTCTACCTGCAATTTCTACAGCAGCTTCCATAGAAATTGGCACGTTTAATATTGATGCACTACGTTGTACAATGGTTGTTAATAGTTCGGTATTATAATATTGTAACCTACTACTAATACCAAAACGCGCACGCATAGGAGAAGTCAATAACCCTGAACGAGTGGTTGCACCAACTAATGTAAACGGATTAAGATTGATTTGTACTGTTCTTGCATTGGGTCCAGACTCAATCATAATATCAATTTTGTAGTCTTCCATTGCAGAGTAAAGGTACTCTTCAACAATGGGACTCAATCTATGAATTTCATCAATGAACAGTACGTCACGCTCTTCTAAATTGGTTAACAAACCAGCCAAATCACCTGGTTTATCCAACACAGGCCCTGAAGTTACTTTGATACCAACATTAAGCTCGTTAGATAAAATATGTGCTAAAGTTGTTTTCCCTAATCCAGGAGGTCCATGAAATAGTGTATGATCTAATGCTTCGTTACGCAAATTAGCTGCTTTAACAAAGACCTGAAGGTTTTCCAATACTTGATCTTGACCAGTAAAATCTTCAAAAGATAAGGGTCTTAATTTCTTTTCAACATCCAGCTCTTCTGGTGTGAAGTTTTCGTTTGTTGGATCTAGGTTTTCGTTCATACTAAACAAATATAAAGAAAAAGCCTCTCTATTTCAGAAAGGCTTTTTAATATCTTTTAAGATTCTTGCTCTATCAAGAATTCATTAATGTTGAAGTTCTTCTTCGCCATCTTTCATTGGCACGTTTTGAGGCACATAATCTTCATCATGCCCTGGTTTACTATAGTCGTAAGCCCAACGGTGAACATGAGGAATTTCTCCTGGCCAGTTACCATGTATATGTTCAACTGGAGTAGTCCATTCTAAAGTGTTAGATTTCCATGGGTTTTTCTCAGCTTTCTTACCAAAGAAAATACTAGAAAAGAAATTGTATAAGAATACCAACTGGAATACACCACCTACTAAGGCGAATACAGTAATAATAACGTTAACATCTGCTAAGTCATCAAACAATGGGAATGCAGAGTTAGTATAATAACGTCTTGGTAATCCTGCCATACCTATAAAGTGCATTGGGAAAAATACTCCATAAGCACATACTGCAGTTGTCCAGAAGTGAACATAACCTAAACGTTTGTTTAACATACGTCCAAACATTTTAGGGAACCAGTGGTAAATACCAGCGAACATTCCGTAAAGTGCAGAAATACCCATTACTAAGTGGAAGTGAGCTACAACGAAATACGTATCGTGTACGTTAATATCAAGCGCACTATCTCCTAAGATAATTCCTGTTAAACCTCCTGTAATGAATGTAGAAACTAATCCTATTGAAAACAGCATTGCTGGATTCATTTGCAGATTACCTTTCCACAGTGTAGTGATATAATTAAATGCTTTAACAGCTGAAGGAATCGCGATTAATAAAGTTGTAAATGTAAATACAGACCCTAAGAATGGATTCATACCAGAAATAAACATATGGTGACCCCAAACAATTGTAGATAAGAATGCAATTGCTAAAATAGAGGCTACCATGGCACGATAACCAAAGATAGGTTTACGTGAGTTAGTCGCTATAATTTCTGAAGTAATACCTAGTGCTGGTAATAATACAATATACACTTCAGGGTGACCTAAGAACCAGAATAAGTGCTCAAACAATACTGGAGATCCACCTTGATAATGCAGTACTTCACCTTGAATAAAAATATCTGATAAGAAGAATGATGTACCAAAACTTCTATCCATTATTAATAATAAAGCAGCTGATAATAATACTGGGAATGAAATTACACCAATAATAGCTGTAATAAAGAATGCCCAAATAGTTAAAGGCAATCTTGTCATAGACATTCCTTTAGTACGAAGATTAAGTACTGTAACAATATAGTTTAACGATCCTAATAATGATGACGCAATAAATATTGCCATAGATACTAACCATAAAGTCATACCAGCACCTGAACCACCTTGAGCCATTGGTAATGCAGATAATGGAGGGTAAATTGTCCATCCTGCTGCAGCTGGTCCAGCTTCAACAAATAATGACAACACCATGATAACACTAGATAAAAAGAATAACCAGTAAGATACCATGTTTAAGAATCCTGATGCCATATCTCTAGCACCAATTTGTAAGGGAATTAAAAGGTTACTAAATGTACCACTCAAACCTGCAGTTAGTACAAAGAATACCATTATAGTACCATGAATGGTCACTAATGCCAAATAGATATCAGCATCCATTACACCTTCAGGTGCCCATTTACCTAATAATGCTTCAAAAAGTACATTTGGCTCTTCAGGCCATGCAATTTGCATACGAAACATCATAGACATTAAAATACCTATAACACCCATTATAGTACCTGTAATTAGGTATTGTTTGGCAATCATTTTATGATCCTGACTAAATATATACTTAGTCACGAATGTTTCTTTATGATGATGTCCGTGATCGTCGTCGTGTGCGTGAATATCTGCGTGTGCTGACATAATCTTATATCGTTTTAATACTTTTTAATTGGTTTATTATAAAGATTCTTTGAATGTTTTTTGCTCTTTCATCCAAGCATCATACTCTTCTTGAGTTTCTACTATTATTTTCATTTGCATGTTGTAATGCGACTTACCACAAATTTTGTTACATAATAATAAATAGTCAAACTCATATCTTAAATCTTGTCCTCTAGCTTCAACAGCTTCGCTGTTTTCAACTCTTATCTCATTAATGTGAGCAACCTTATCAATGATATCAGGGTTTTGTCTCATTTCTTCGGTTGTAATAGTTGGTGTAAATCCAAACTGAGTAATCATACCAGGAACACAGTTCATTTGTGCTCTAAAGTGAGGCATGTATGCAGAGTGTAATACATCTTGAGAACGCATTTTAAATAATACTGGTCTACCTACAGGAAGGTGTAATTCTTTAACAATTACATCATCGTGTCCGTTAGGGTCAGATTCGTCAATACCTAAAACATTAGCTTTATCAATATCAATTAATCTAACGTTAGCCATACCTAAAACATTATCGTCTCCAGCATATCTAGCAGTCCAGTTAAATTGTTGAGCATATAACTCAATAACTAATGGATCTTCGTCTTCATCAATATTCATAATGCTAGTCCAAGTAAATAATCCGTAGATAATTAAACCAGCTAAAACAATTACAGGAATAATAGTCCAAATTGCCTCTAATGTGTTATTATCAGCATAGAATAATGCTTTTCTACCTTTTTCTCCTTTGTATTTGTAAGCAAAGTAGTGTAGCAAAAACTGAGTTATCGTTTGAACTATAAATATGATTACCATTGAGATAATCATTAAGTTATCTATTTGAGGTCCATGAGCTGAAGCTGAATTGGACATTAGAGGTAAATCTCCCCATTTTACAAAACAAACAATTGTTATTACATAAATGAAGATTAAGAAACCTATCATTAAATAGCCATTAATTGTATTGTCTTTATCATTTGCTACTTGGCTATTGGTGTTACCTACTTGAGCTAAGTCAAATATTTTAACCATTTGCCAAATTGCAACAGCTATGAAAAGTACTATTATAGTTGTTAAAAAAGCAGTCATTGTCGTTTCTCTTCTTTATTTATTTTAATTAATAATGGAAATGTTCACTCTCTTTAATAAATGGGTTTCCTTTTGCAAGTAAAGGTGCTTTAGTCAATGCAGTGAATACTACGAAAATAAACAGTCCTGCAAATAACATTATTGAACTAATTTCAGACACACCAATATACCATCTATCTCCTACTGTTGCAGGCATAATCATATTGAATATGTCTAAATAGTGCCCACAAAGAATTACTATACCAGCCATAACTACAAACCAAGGAATACGTTTGTAATCACTATTCATTAATACTAATAATGGGAACACAAAGTTCATTACTACCATACCTAAGAAAGGTAATTGGTAATCTTGGAAACGCGTTACAAAATAAGTTACCTCTTCTGGAATGTTAGAATACCAAATTAACATAAATTGAGAGAACCATAAGTATGTCCAGAAAATACTGATTGCAAACATGAACTTAGCTAAATCGTGTAAATGGCTATCGTTTACAAACTCTAAGTGACCTCTAGACTTTAAGTACATAGTTATCATTGCAATTACTGTAATTCCACTTACAAACATACTTGCAAAAACATACCATCCAAATAAGGTAGAGAACCAGTGAGGGTCAACACTCATAATCCAATCCCAAGACATCATAGATTCAGTATAAATATAGAATACTAAGAATGCAGCAGAAATACGGAATGTCTTTTTAAAGTTACTGTTATCGTTAATATCAGCATTATCTTGAGCTATTGAGAACTTACGAGCAAAATGACGGTAAATACTCCAACCAGCTATAAATATTAATCCACGAATTATGAATCCTGTCATATTTAAGAATCCTGATTTACCTGCAACTAACTTGTCATAATCTTCGTGATCTGGGTTAGTCATATTTTCATTCATCCAAACAAAAATACTATTGTGTCCTAAATAGTGTGAAGCAACTGCAATTGCTAATACTATTAATCCACCAGGTAATACATAAGATGTTATCCCTTCCATAACTCTAAACAGTACTGGAGACCATCCTGCTTGAGCTGCATATTGAATTGCATAAAATGCAAGTACTCCTAAAGCTATCATGAAAAAGAAAAATGCTGCAACGTATAATGCTGCCCAAGGTCTATTGTGTATTTGGTGCATTACATGCTCTACATGTTTTTTGTGGTCGTCACCATGACTTACATCTGAATTAGCATGAGCGTTAGTTGCATGAGCATCTGTAGTGTTGTGAGTATCATGAGCAGGTGAAGCATGCGCTGCATCTTCTCCATGACCTCCACCATGATGTGAAGCTGACTCAGCCACTAACATGGTTTCAACGTCTTCAAAAGATTTATGAGATGTCATAAAACCATAAACAACGCCTATTGCCCCAATAATCATTAATGCAATAGAAAGTGTCTTTAATTTATTTGAAAATGTGTACATATCTATATATAATCTTTATCTGTCTTATTTTTCTAAATCAGCTTTTAATTTCATTACATAAGCAACTACTTGCCAACGCTCTTCTTCGTTCAATTGGTTTGCATAAGAACCCATTGCGTTCTTACCATAGTATATTACATGGTAAACACTACCTTCGGTAATTGCTCTTCCAACATCATCATAACTAGGTATACCTAGTATCTTTTCACGCTTTACAAGGTTACCTTGTCCGTCACCTTTATTACCATGGCAAATACCACAATAAATATCATAAAGTTCTTTTCCTCTAGTGAAATCTACTTGAGTAGAATCTAATTTATTAGTCAGTGTAGCTTTTGCAAGCTCATATCCTTCAGTTGTGTTATCAATATCAAAAGGAGTATGTCCTCTTGGAATTGTTCCTTCTACAGGCAATTGACCTTCTTTTCCGTTTTTAAATGCATCAGACTCTGAATATGTTTCGTAACCTACAGACTCGTACATATTAGGCATGAATTGGTAATTAGGTCTTGAATCTTTTTTACAAGAGACAAACGCTACTAATACTAATGCTATAACTGCTACTTTAATTAAGCTCTTCATATTAATGTGCTTCTTCTTTATCTACTAAATTAATTTCTACTGCACCTGTTTCTTTAAGTAAACTCTCAAGTTCTTCTTCATTTCCATGAACAGCTATCTCCATTAAGAAATGGTCGTCAGTAGTTCTTGGATCTGGGTTTTCAGCTTTTTTGAATGGCCACATTCTACTACGTAAATAAAATGTAATTACCATTAAATGGGCAGCAAAGAATACTGTTAACTCAAACATAATTGGCACAAAAGCTGGCATATTTTCTATGTAGCTAAAACTTGGTTTTCCACCTATGTTTTGAGGCCAATCTTTAATCATGATAAAATTCATCATGGTAATAGCAACAGTTAACCCTACACAACCATACATAAATGCAGCAATTGCAATACGTGTTGGTGCTAATCCCATAGCTTTGTCTAATCCATGAACTGGAAAAGGTGTGTATACTTCTTCAATATGATGTTTTGCTGCTTTAACTTTTTTAACCGCAGACATTAATACATCATCATCTGTATAAATAGCGTGAATTACTTTTGAAGATTCCATATGCTACTTTTAGTTTATTAGTTTTTTAGCTTGTCCAGACCAATCATCACGTTCTGCTCTTCCTGGGAAAGAACCAGTAATTTCATCTAACAAGTCGTATTCTCTCTTTGTCATTTTACTTACCTGAACGTAAGTAAAAATACCTATACTGTTAAGTACGTCTTCCATTTTTGGACCAATACCATTAATCACCTTAAGGTCATCAGCGGTTTGTGTACTTGGGTCGAACTTACCTATACTTTCAAATAAGCTATTTACTTTATCAGTATTGTCCTTTACTTCAGCTTTTGGTGCTGATTTTACTTCAACAGCTTTACCTGAAGTTCTTTCATCTGCTCCAGTACCTGATAAACTTTCACCAGCTTCTCTTATTCTCTTATATCTTTCTCCTGAAGATTTTAAAATAGTCTTAACCTCTGCTTGAGCGATTACTGGGAATGTTCTAGAGTATAATAAGAATAGTACAAAGAAGAATCCTATTGTCCCAATGAAAATTCCAATATCAACAAACGTTGGAGAGAACATTGTCCATGAAGATGGTAAGTAATCTCTGTGTAATGATGTAACGATAATTACGAAACGCTCAAACCACATACCTATGTTTACAACAATAGAGATAAAGAACGAGAACATAATACTAGTACGTAGTTTCTTAAACCACATAAACTGTGGAGAGAACACGTTACAAGTCATCATCGCCCAATATGCCCACCAGTAAGGACCTGTTGCTCTGTTAAGGAATGCATATTGTTCATACTCTACACCAGAATACCAAGCAATAAATAACTCAGTAATATAAGCCACACCTACTATAGAACCTGTAATCATAATTACAATGTTCATTAACTCGATGTGTTGTACAGTAATATAGTCTTCTAGGTTACACACTTTTCTCATAATGATAAGAAGTGTGTTTACCATTGCGAATCCTGAGAAAATCGCACCAGCAACGAAGTAAGGAGGGAAAATTGTAGTATGCCATCCTGGGATTACTGAAGTTGCGAAGTCAAAAGATACAATGGTATGTACAGAAAGTACAAGTGGTGTAGCTAAACCTGCTAATACCAATGATACTTCTTCAAAACGTTGCCAATCTTTAGCACGTCCTGTCCAACCAAAACTGATTAGAGAATATATTTTCTTTTGGAAAGGTTTTACTGCTCTATCACGAATCATTGCGAAATCAGGTAATAAACCAGTCCACCAGAATACTAATGATACTGATAAATAAGTTGAAATCGCAAATACATCCCAAAGTAATGGAGAGTTAAAGTTAACCCATAGTGAACCAAACTGGTTTGGAATTGGTAATACCCAATATCCTAACCATGGACGACCCATGTGAATAATAGGGAACAATCCTGCTTGTACTACTGAGAAGATTGTCATCGCTTCTGCAGAACGGTTAATTGCCATTCTCCATTTTTGACGGAATAAAAGAAGTACTGCAGAAATAAGTGTTCCTGCGTGACCAATACCTACCCACCATACAAAGTTGGTGATATCCCAAGCCCAACCTACGGTTTTATTTAAACCCCAAGTTCCAATACCTGTTGATATGGTATATAAAATACATCCAATTCCCCAAAGAAAAGCTACCAGTGAAATTCCAAAAACTATCCACCACTGCTTATTTGCTTTACCTTCAATAGGTCTTGCCACATCCACAGTAACATCGTGGTATGATTTTTCACCTGTAACTAAAGGTCTTCTAATAGGTGCTTCGTAATGAGACGCCATAATTTGTTTATAATTGTTTCTTATTAATTCTTTTGTTAAGCTTCAGTTGTATTTCTAACTTTAGTTTGATATACAACGTTTGGTTTTGTACCAATATGTTCTAGCAAGTGATATGCTCTGTCATCTTCTTTAAGATGAGCTACCTTACTTTCTTTATTGTTAATGTCTCCAAAAATCATTGCTCCACTACTACAAGCAGCTGAACATGCTGTTTGGAACTCATCTTTTCTTACCTCTCTACCATCACGTTTAGCATCAAGAACTGTTTTTTGTGTCATTTGAATACACATAGAACATTTTTCCATAACACCTCTTGAACGTACTACAACATCTGGGTTTAATACCATACGTCCTAAATCGTCGTTCATGTGATAATCAAACTCATCGTTTTGGCTATATAAGAACCAGTTGAAACGACGTACTTTATAAGGACAGTTGTTAGCACAGTATCTTGTACCTACACAACGGTTATAAGCCATATGGTTTTGACCTTGACGACCATGTGATGTTGCTGCCACTGGACAAACTGTTTCACAAGGTGCGTGGTTACAGTGTTGACACATTACTGGTTGGAAAGCTACTTGAGGATTTTCTGATGGGTTTTCCATCTCACCAAACTCACTTAATGAGCTTCCTAAACCAGAGATATTATCTTTCTTTTCATTATCGCCTTCAAAAGAGTCTTCTGAAGAATAATATCTATCAATACGTAACCAGTGCATATCACGACTACGACGAACTTCTTCTTTACCTACTACAGGTACATTATTTTCTGCATGACAAGCAATCACACATGCTCCACAACCTGTACAAGCATTTAAATCGATAGATAAATTGAAGTGATGTCCAATTGAACGATCAAACTCATCCCAAAGGTCAACATCTGGAGAAGTTACTGGAGTTTCCTCATGGTTAAGAGAAACAACAGGTATCTTATTCCAACCGTGTTTGTGGTCTTCTTTATCGTAAGTATTAAATATTTCAAGTGTAGTTTCTTTAATGATGTCTCCACGACCCATTAATGTATTGTGCAACTGAACACATGCAAACTCATGCATTCCTGCAGCAGCAGCTACAGTTACACTTTGAATATTATTAAAATCACTGTATAATTGGTAAGCATTAACTCCTGTTTTCATTTCATCTTTAAGTCCAGCCTTACGACCATACCCAAATGATAAACCTACAGAACCATTAGCTTGTCCTGGTTGAATTAATACAGGAACATTCTTTAAAGTTGTTCCGTTTACAGTAACATCAGCATAACTTCCATCTAAAGCTCCTGTTGCTACATGAACATTTTTAAGTCCAAGTTTATCAGCATCAGCTTTAGAAACAGTTAAATAGTTATCCCAAGACACACGAGAAATAGGATCTGGGAACTCTTGCAACCATGGGTTATTGGCTTGTTGACCATCTCCCATTCCTGTTTTGCTATATAATGTAAGTTCTAGTCCTGAACCAGCTTTTGCAGAAGACGCTAAAGCTCTTGCTGCATTAGTTGAAGGTGCCTCAGCAGTATCTTCTTCTATTGTAGCTTCTTCAACAACATCAATTGACACATTACTTACAAAAACACCATCATGTAACGCTTGGTTAAATGATCCTCCATTAAGTATTGAAGAATTCCAAGTGTCTTTTACATAATCATGATACGATACATCACTTCCAGACCATTTTAATAATGCATCTTGAAATTGTCTTGTATCAAACAAAGGACGAATTGTTGGTTGCATTAATGCATAATGTCCTTTTTTCATTTCTACATCACCCCAAGATTCTAAGTAATGTGGTGCAGCAGCAATATATGTACAGTTAGTTGACGTCTCATCAGCTTTCATAGAAAAAGCGATAGACACTGTAGTATTTTTTAATCCTTCAGCAAAGTCAGCAGCGTTAGGTAATGTATATAATGGATTAACTCCACTCATTATAATTGCTCCAACTTTTCCTGCTTTCATATCACTAACCAAAGTAGATACAGCTTTGTCACTACCTTGTCTAGTTTTTATTGGTGAAGCAGTATTGAATGCTTCACTGTTTAAGTACTCATTAATTTCTAATGCAACGGTTTGTGCATTTATATCGTTAAGTCCAGTTACAACTACAGCTTTTCCTTTAGCGCTTTTAAGCTCAGACGCTGTTTTAGTAACTGCTTGTAAAATATTTTCTGGTAAATCAACAGAAACAGAACCACCAACTACTTCGGCATAAAGCTTAGCCAATACCATTTTTTGTTGTGTTGGAGTTACTGGTACTCTTTTATCAGCATTAGCTCCTGATAGAGACATGTTTGATTCAAACTGAATGTGACGAGACATTTTTCCATGATCTGGAATTCTCTTTTTAGCATATGCAGAATCAAATCCACCACCTTGCCAATCACCTAAAAAGTCTGCTCCTACAGATACAATTGTCATTGCTTTAGAAAAATCGTAATCCGCTAATCCACGTTCCCCATATTTTGCTTGAAAAGCATCTAATGCAGCCGACTCAGAAACAGCATCGTATTGTACATGACGTACATTACCATATTTTGCTTTAAAATCAGCAATCAATCTAGATGTTGAAGGACTAGCAAATGTTTGTGTAAATAACACAATTTCTTTACCAGAATTCATTACATCTGTTAAGGCTTGATTGGTTTCAGCATCAAATTGTTCCCAAGAAATTTCAGCGTCGCCTTTCATTGGTTTTTTAACTCTAAGGCTATCATATAACCCTAAAACCGAAGCATTAACTCTAGCATTAGCACTACCATTGGTAGCTGCCATTGTGTTGTTTTCGATTTTAATTGGACGACCTTCGCGAGTTTTAACTAAAACACTAGCAAAGTCAAATCCGTCAGCAATTGTAGTTGCATAGTAGTTAGCAACACCAGGAATAATTTCCTCTGGTTGCACCACATAAGGGATTGACTTTATCACTGGTCCTTCACAGGCAGCTAATGACGCTGCAGCTGTACTAAAACCAACGTACTTTAAGAAGTCACGACGTGTTGTAGAAGAACTTTCTAATGAGGCTTTATCTCCTAAAAACTCATCAGTTGGAATTTCTTGAACAAACTCGTTCTGTTTTAGCGTCTCAACAACAGAGCTGTTTTGGTCTAGCTCTTCAACACTTTTCCAGTATTTCTTGTTTGATGACATATTATATAATTGAATTACTCTTTATTAATATTAAATTAGTAATGGCATTTACCACATTCCAGTCCACCCATTTGAGCAGCTGTTAATTTTTCAACTCCATATTTCTTAGATAACTGCTCATGAATTTTTTCATAATAGCCATTATCTTGAACTTTAACCTCAGTATCTCTGTGACAGTTAATACACCATCCCATTGTAAGTGGAGCATGTTGATACATGATTTCCATTTCCTCTACAGGACCATGACATGTTTGACATTGAATTCCTGCTACAGACACGTGTTGTGAGTGGTTAAAGTATGCAAAATCAGGTAGGTTGTGAATTCTAACCCACTTTACAGGTTGTGCTTGACCAGTGTATTTTTGATCTGCATCACTCCATCCTGCTGCTGCATATAATTTTTGAATTTCTCCATCATAAAACTCTTTGCTATACTCAGCAGTAGTTTCACCTGTATATTCAACAACTGATTTATGACAGTTCATACAAACGTTTAATGAAGGAATTCCTGAAGTTTTACTCACTCTTGCAGATGAGTGACAGTATTTACAATCGATACCGTTATCTCCTGCGTGTATTTTATGAGAAAAGTGTATTGGTTGTACTGGTTGGTATCCTTGATCAACACCTACCTGCATTAAATAACCATACACAAAATAACCACTAGTCAATAAAAAGAAGATTGCAGTAACCAATACTAAAAATTGATTTTGTACAAACGCTTTCCATAATGGCAATCCTTTTCCTTTTTGAGGAATCTCAATTCCTTTCGCTTCAGCAAATCTATTTAGTGTACGTCTTACCAATACTAAAGCAAAAGCCAACAATGCAAATAACAATGCCAATGCCCAAAGGATTATTTTGTTTGAAGTTCCTTCGCCTGTAGATGTAGAACCACCTCCATCAACAACTTCACCTCCAGTGTTGTCCTTTACTTCTTTTTCTTGAGCTGTATACGCTAAGATATCTGAAATGTCTTGATCAGTTAATTGCGGGAAAGCCGTCATAGGCGTACCACTATATTCATTGAATATTTGGTTACCATAGGCATCGCCAGATTTAACAACTCCAGCACTGTTACGAATCCATGCAGCAATCCACTCTCTATCTAAACCATGGTCATCTGCTAATCTTTGCTCTACATGACGTAACGCAGGACCAGTCATCTTTCGATCTAGGCTATGACAAGAAGCACAATTGGTATTGAAAATAGATTTACCCTTAGCAGGATCACCTTCTTGAGCGTTAAGTGTTGTTGAAAACGTGAGTAAAAGAATAAACCCTAATTGAAGTATATTAGCGGTTAATTTACGGTATATCACCTGTTTCATATTGTTAGTTGAATTATCTTCCAAACTTTGGTATGATTTTTTCATTTAAAAAGAAAAAAATACAGTTATAAAATCTCACGCAAAAATAATACTTAAAGTCCATTTTAGAAATGTTACAGAAGTGTTAATTGGTAATTTATAAAGATTCTAAATAATATTGAAGCTTGCATTTTACTTAATTAAACACAGATATACTTTTGCTGAAATAAATTTTTTAATTTTACCGAATTGAAAAGTTGTTAATACTAAATGGTTTAGTATTTGCGTTTGAAAATTTTAATACTCTTAATAATAGATACGTATGACAAAAATGAACATAAAATCACTACTCGCCTTTTTAATTTTTATTGGATTTTCCTCATTAGGAAATGCTCAAGATGGTGTTGTTACTGTTGAACAAGACAAAGACATTGAAAAGTTATTACAGTTTAAAAAAGATGCTAAAACTGTTGACTTGTATAAAATACAAGTTTATCAAGGAAATCACTCTGGAGCTCAAAAAGCTGAGGCTGATTTTATAAAAACATACAGCGAATGGCCTGTAAGCATGGAGTATGAGACACCAAACTACAAGATTTGGGTAGGAAATTTTAGAAGTAGACTTGAAGCTGACAAGGCTTTACTTAAAATTAAAAAGAACTACAACAATGCTTTTATTTTTAAACCTAAAAGAGATAAAAGCTAAAACGAAAGATTATATCAAACAAAAAAGCGACTTAAATAAGTCGCTTTTTTTATATCTAATTGAAAGAGTAATTACTTCAATTTTTTCTTCACTTCTACTTCTTGGAATGCTTCTAAAACGTCACCCTCTTTAATGTCGTTGTAGTTTTTGATTTGCAATCCACAGTCATATCCTTTAGATACTTCTTTAACGTCATCTTTAAAACGTTTAAGCGATGCTAACTCTCCTGTATAAACAACAACTCCATCTCTAATTAATCTTATTCCTGAGTTTCTATATATTTTACCGTTAGTTACCATACATCCTGCAATAGTACCAATTTTAGACACTTTGAATAGTTCTCTTATCTCTGCAGTACCAGTAATTTCCTCTTTAAGCTCTGGAGATAACATACCTTCCATTGCATCTTTAAGGTCATTAATAGCATCATAGATAATAGAGTACATTCTGATATCGATTTCTTCCTTATCTGCAATTTGACGTGCATTACCCATTGGTCTTACGTTAAATCCGATAATAATTGCATCAGAGGCAGTTGCTAAAAGCACATCACTTTCGGTAATGGCTCCAACACCTTTATGTATGATATTAACTTGAATTTCTTCGGTAGATAATTTCTGGAACGAATCGGTTAAGGCTTCAACAGATCCATCAACATCACCTTTTAAGATTATGTTCAACTCTTGGAAATCTCCAAGTGCAATACGACGTCCAATTTCGTCTAAGGTAATGTGACGTTGTGTTCTTACAGATTGCTCACGTTGTAATTGTGTACGTTTAGCTGCAATTTGTTTAGCTTCACGTTCATCTTCAAATACGTTGAATTTGTCACCTGCTTGTGGTGCTCCATCTAAACCTAAAATAGATACAGGAGTTGATGGTCCTGCAGCAGTAATGTCATTACCACGCTCATCATGCATAGCTTTCACCTTACCACTGTTTCTACCAGCAAGTACATAATCTCCAATTTTAAGTGTTCCGGCTTGCACCAAAATTGTTGACACATAACCTCTACCTTTGTCTAGGAATGCTTCAACAACAGTTCCGTTTGCAGGTTTATTTGGATTTGCTTTTAACTCTAATAATTCAGCTTCTAGCAATACTTTTTCAAGTAATTCATTAACACCTTGTCCTGTTTTTGCAGAGATATCATGCGATTGAATTTTTCCTCCCCAATCTTCAACCAATAAATTCATGTTTGCTAATCCTTCTTTAATCTTATCAGGATTTGCTGTTGGTTTGTCAATTTTATTAATTGCAAATACAATTGGAACACCTGCAGCTTGCGCATGTGCAATTGCTTCTTTGGTTTGAGGCATGATATCATCATCAGCTGCTACAACAATAATTGCCAAGTCAGTTACTTGAGCACCACGAGCACGCATAGCTGTAAAGGCTTCGTGACCAGGAGTATCTAAAAATGCGATTTTTTGTCCGCTTTCTAAAGTAACTCCATAAGCTCCAATGTGCTGTGTGATTCCACCTGACTCACCTGCAATTACGTTTTCTTCACGAATGTAATCTAGTAACGATGTTTTACCATGATCTACGTGACCCATTACAGTTACAATTGGTGCACGAGATTTTAAATCTTCTGGCTTGTCTTCTACCTCTTCAATAGACTCTTCTATATCAGCAGTTACAAACTCAACTTCATAACCAAATTCATCTGCTACAACCGATAGTGTTTCAGCATCTAAACGTTGGTTCATTGTTACCATCATACCTAACGACATACATGCCGAAATAATTTCGGTAACAGAAATATTCATCATAGTAGCAACTTCACTTGCAGTAACAAACTCGGTTACTTTAAGAATTTTACTTTCAGCTGCTTCAGCTTGTAAGTCTTTTTCAGTTTGCTCTCTATGTTGTTCTCTTTTCTCTCTACGGTATTTAGCTCCTTTACCTTTGTTAGATTTACCTTGAAGCTTTTCTAGAGTTTCTCTAATTTGCTTTTGAACTTCTGCTTCGCTTGGTTCTTCTTTAACAACAGCTGGACGTTTTCCTTTACCTTTGAAACCGCCTCTTTGGTTATTGTTTCTGTTAAAGTTATTATCTGATCCTGGTTTACTAATACGACGCCTTTTCTTTTTATTGGTGTCTCTATCAGATGAAGCCGCAGGTTTTTTATCTTCTTTTTTCTTCTTAGGCTTATTGAATTGAGATAAATCGATCTTATCTCCAGCTATTTTAGGTCCTGAAAGTTTTTGGTATTGCGTTTTTAGTTTGTCATCACCAACAGCACCTTCGGTTGGAACTTCTTTAGCTTTAGGAGTTTCCTTTTTAGGTTCAGGTTTTTCGACTTTTGGAGTCTCCTCTACTTTAGGAGTCTCTTTTTTAACCTCGACTTTTTCTACCTTTTCAACCTTGTCTACTTTTTCTACCTTTTCAGTTTTTTCAACTTTAGGAGTTTCCTCTACTTTAGGAGTCTCTTTTTTAGGTTCGGTTTTAGGTTTGTCTAAATCAATTTTACCTACTTGTTTCGGACCGCTTAATTCAGCTTTGGCTTTAACGACTTTTGCTCGTTCTTCTCTTTTCGCCTTTTCTTCAAGCTCGCGCTCACGTTGTTCACGCAACTCTTCTTTTTCCTTAAGCTTTGCTTCACTAACTTCTTGAGACGCTACTTTTTTACTTGCATCTGTTTGAAACTCGTTGGAAAGAATTGCATAAACGTCTTCTGATATTTTTGTATTAGGACTTTTTTCTATCTCCACGTTTTTTGATTCTAGGAAATCAACTGCACGGTCAATAGAAATATTGAGTTCTCTTAATACTTTATTTAATCTAATTGTTTGCGCCATAAATTGCTTGTAATATAACTTAAATATATGTTATTCTTCAAATTCTTCCTTAAGAATTCTGATAACATCAATTATTGTTTCTTCTTCTAAATCTGTTCTCTTCACAAGGTCTTCAATATCTTGCTCTAGAATACTTTTAGCTGTATCAAGACCTGCTTTATTGAATTCTTCAATAATCCATCCTTCGATTTCATCAGAGAATTCAGTTAATTCTACATCTTCATCTTCTTCAGTTCCTTCTCTAAACACGTCAATTTCATAACCTGTTAATTGTCCTGCTAAACGTATGTTATGACCTCCTCTACCAATAGCTTTACTTACTTCTTCTGGTTTTAAAAGTACTTCAGCACGTTTTGCTTCTTCATCAATTTTTATTGATGTTACTCTTGCTGGACTTAATGCTCTTGTAATGTATAATTGTAAGTTGTTGGTAAAGTTGATTACATCAATGTTTTCGTTACCCAATTCTCTTACTATACTGTGTATTCTAGATCCTTTCATACCTACACATGCTCCAACTGGATCTATTCTATCATCATAAGAATCTACAGCTACTTTTGCTTTTTCACCTGGAATTCTTACTACATTTTTTATGGTGATTAATCCATCAAAAACCTCTGGTATTTCTTGTTCAAATAACTTCTCTAAGAAAACAGGAGCTGTTCTTGACATGATAATTGCTGGCTTATTTCCTTTAAGCTCAACACTTTCAATAATTCCTCTTACATTTTCTCCTTTTCTAAAGAAGTCAGAAGGAATTTGTTTGTCTTTTGGTAAAATAATTTCGTTACCCTCATCGTCTAGCAAAATAATTGCTCTGTGACGAATGTGGTGTACTTCGGCTGTATAAATTTCACCTTCTAAATCTTTAAATTGCTTATAGATATTAGTATTGTCGTGTTCGTGTATTTTTGAAATTAAATTTTGTCTTAATGCTAAGATAGATCGTCTTCCTAAATCTATAAGTTTAACTTCTTCTGCTACATCTTCTCCTACTTCAAAATCTGGTTCTATTTTACGTGCTTCACTTAATTCAATCTCTTGGTTTGGTTCTTCTACTTCTCCATCTGCTACAACAATTCTATTTCTCCATATCTCTAAATCTCCTTTATCTGGGTTTATAATGATATCAAAGTTATCGTCATCTCCATACTTCTTTTTTAATGCATTTCTTAACACATCTTCTAAAATCGCCATTAACGTTACACGATCTATTAACTTATCGTCTTTA
Organism: Gaetbulibacter sp. PBL-D1; assembly: GCF_050509525.1. Lineage (NCBI taxonomy): Bacteria > Pseudomonadati > Bacteroidota > Flavobacteriia > Flavobacteriales > Flavobacteriaceae > Gaetbulibacter > Gaetbulibacter sp. PBL-D1. The sequence continues at coordinate 58,315 of NZ_JBNWKB010000007.1, forward strand.
AATTCTGAAAAAGAATCAATTAACGCAACATTTTCCATATCTATTATGAATTAAAATTTTATTATAACTTTTGCCTCTAAAATATCATCGTATTTTATCTTGGCTTCTTTTTTAACAGTAACTTTTCCTTTACCTACTGGCTTAGGTTCTCTTGCTTTCCACTCTAGCATTATCCCTTCTTCATCTTGATTAACAAGTGTTGCTTCAAATTTTTCGCTAGCTTTTGTCTTTACACCTAAAACTCTACCTATATTTTTTTTGTATTGTCTTATATGGCTTAATGGTGTTGTAGCACCAGACGACATTACTTCTAAAGAAAAATCCTGATCTTCTCTGTCTAGATTATGCTCAATTGCACGACTTACAAATATGCAATCTTCAACAAGTACTCCGTTGTCGCCATCAATAATAATCTTAATGGCATTGTTGTCTAACACCTCAAAATCAATTAAGAACAAATCTTGTCGTTCTTCTAAGGCTTTATCAAGTAATTCTTTTACGGTATCTCTAAACATTTTTAGTATAAAAAGAGGGGACTTCCCGTCCCCTCGTATTTTCTTTTTCCTTACAACGCTGCAAATATACAACAAATTAATTGATTTCTGCAAATAGGGTAAAGTCGATTTTTATTATTAAATTTATGTAATAACATTCAACGTCATCAATATGAAAAAAATTCTTGTACCAACCGACTTTTCTAAAGAAGCAGAAAACGCATTAAAAGTTGCTGCTCAATTAGCCAAAAAAGAGAATAGTGAAATCTACCTACTTCACATGTTAGAACTTCCATTACAGGAAGTTGATGCCATGAGTTCTCATAGCGCATTACCCGAAGCAATGTTCTTCATGAAATTAGCGCATCAAAAATTTGAAAACCTTATGGCTAGTGATTATTTAGAAGGGATTACTGTACACGAAACTGTAAAATCTGATACCAATTTTGGCAACATCATTGACAAGTGTCATGAGTTAAACATAGACCTAATTGTTATGGGCTCACATGGTGCTAGTGGTTTTAAAGAAATGTTTGTTGGTTCAAATGCTGAAAAGGTTGTAAGAACGTCTGATATTCCTGTATTGGTGATTAAAAACGAGCACACTAGCTTTAATGTTAAAAACTTTGTGTTTGCTTCTGATTTTAAAAACGACAACAAAGAAACCTATAAGCAAGCAACCGATTTTGCCAGTGCATTTGGTTCAAAAATACATTTACTCATGGTAAATACCGCAAACACGTTTACAACTACATCAAAAGCTAAAGAACGAATATTAGATTTTATAAAAGATTATGAATTTGACAATTACACGCTAAACATATACAACGACACCACTGTGGAAAGCGGCATTTTAAACTTCTCTAAAGATATTGACGCAGACCTAATAGGAATAAGCACTCATGGAAGACAAGGAATTGCTCATTTTTTTAACGGCAGTATAAGTGAAGACCTTGTGAATCATGCCAAAAGACCTGTGATTACGTTTAAGATATAATCTCAAAACCCTAAAACAAAAAAGTCTTCCGCAATTGGAAGACTTTTTTTGTTGGCCTACTAGGGCTCACTTCGTCTTCGCTCAGTATAAACTTCTCGCCCAAACTTTAATAAAAAAGAAATCCCTATTCAATAAAGAATAAGGATTTAAAATCATTTGTTGGCCTACTAGGGCTCGAACCTAGACTCTTCTGGACCAAAACCAGACGTGTTGCCAGTTACACCATAGGCCATCATTTCAAATGAGGATGCAAATTTATAACAAAGTTTCATTTGCACAAAAAAAAATCAAGAAAATAATTTAAAAACCTTAACGTTTACTTAAAAACCTTAGTGTTTATCATATTTATTATTAAATTCGCCCGCAACAATACTTAACACATATGACACATTTCAACTTCAAGAAATGGAATACCATTTTAGGATGGTTTGCTTTTACCGTAGCCCTTATTACATATGCGCTAACCATAGAACCAACAGTTAGCTTTTGGGATGCTGGAGAGTATATTTTAACTTCTTCTAAACTACAAGTTGGACATCCTCCTGGGGCACCATTTTTTCAAATGATGGGTGCATTTTTCTCAATGTTTGCTCTTGAACCTTCTCAAGTTGGTATGATGTTAAATATGATGAGTGCTGTAGCAAGTGCTTTTACAATCTTGTTTATGTTTTGGACCATAAGCCTACTTTTAAGGAAACTAGCAGTTGCTTCACTACCTAAAAAAGAGGCTATCAATGATGAATATGATACTACTTTATTATCTAAACAACAAAACGTTGCCATCTTAGGAAGTGCTCTTGTAGGGAGTTTAGCTTTTACTTTTACCGATTCTTTTTGGTTTAATGCTGTTGAAACAGAAGTATATGCAATGGCTGCCTTAATTATGTCTATTATGTTTTGGTTAGGGTTACGTTGGGAACAAGACATGAATACTCCTAGAGGTAACAGATGGTTAATTTTAATAGCTTTTGTTATAGGTATGTCTTTTGGTGTTCACTTTATGGGATTATTGACCATACCTGCTATTGGACTTATCTATTACTTTAAAAACTACAAAGAAATAACGGTTAAAAACTTCATTATTGCCAATGTAGTAGCAGTAGCTATATTACTTTTTGTGTTTAAACTATTAGCTCCAAACATTATGAGAGCGTTTAGTGCTTCGGAATTGTTTTTTGTAAATAGCATAGGATTACCTTTTAACTCAGGTTCAATTATTGCTGGTATTGTTTTAATTGCTATTATTTATTTCGGATTAAAATATACTCGTCAAAAAAACTACAAGCATTTAAACACAGGAATTCTTTGTTTAACGTTTATCATTATTGGTTTTTCTTCATGGTTGATGCTACCAATTAGAGCCAATGCGCAAGTTGTTATTAACGAAAACAACCCTTCTAGTGCCAGAGAACTTTTAGCATATTATAACTTAGAGCAATACCCAGAAACTCATTTGTTCTATGGACCATTGTTTACAGAGCAATACACTGGTTATGATGCCAATCAACCTTTTATTGATGATAAACCTAAATACGAAAAAGACGAAAAGTCTGGAAAGTATATTGTTGTAAACGATTGGAAAAACGCCAAACAAAACTACAATTCTGAGCAAGCTTCTATTTTACCAAGAATGTGGAGTACAGAGCATGCCGAAAACTATATGATGTTTACTGGCCTACTAGATTTTAAAATCAAGCCAGAATATCAAATGGAAAACCAAGTAAGAGCTTTGGTTAATGATTTTAGACAACAAGTTGCTGAAGGTAGAATTGATTATGAAGATTACCATTTATTCCTTAAAAGATACGGTCAAGAATTTTTAGACATTGAAAAACCGTCATTACTTCAAAATGTTGGATACATGTTAGAGTACCAATTAGGTTATATGTATTGGCGTTATTTTATGTGGAACTTTGTAGGAAGGCAAGACGATATTCAAGGAAAATATGACGATTTACACGGTAACTGGATAAGTGGCATTGATTTTATTGACGAAATGCATTTAGGCATGTCGCAAAAAAACTTACCAAGCGATGTAGAAAACAATAAAGCACGAAACACCTACTATTTCTTACCGCTTATCTTAGGGCTTATAGGGTTTTTATTTTTACTCAGTAAAGACAAAAAACTGTTTTGGACTATGCTAGTTTTCTTTTTGTTTACAGGTTTAGCAATTCAATTCTATACAAATATTCGACCTTTTGAGCCTAGAGAAAGAGACTATTCGGTTGTTGGTTCGTTTTATGTGTTTGCCATTTGGATTGGTTTTGGAGTGTACTCTATTTTTGAAGGCTTAAAAAAGTATTCGTCTTCAAAATTCTTAGCGCCATCAATAACCCTTGTGTGTTTAATTCTTGTACCAGGAATTCTTGCGGCAAACAATTGGGATGACCATGACAGGTCTGATAGAGAAACAGCCCATGCAATGGCTATTAAGTATTTACAATCTTGTGCGCCAAATGCCATTTTATTTACTATTGGTGATAATGATACATTCCCGCTTTGGTACGCTCAAGAAATTGAAGGAATACGAACTGACGTAAGAGTTGTAAATACAAGTTTATTCCAAACCGATTGGTATATCGATCAAATGAAACGAAAAGCGTATGAGAGTGACCCAATTCCTTCTCAACTAACGCATGACCAATATAAGTTTGGAACAAGAGACTATATCATGAGAAGAGAAATTACCAAAGACACGCTTATGATAAAAGACTTTATGAACTTTGTAAGTAGTGACGATCCTAGATACAAGCTAAAATATATTCTTCAACGAGAAGGTGAAGACCTTAGCTACTACCCAAGTAATTTATTAAACTCTAACTATTTTCCAACATCTCACATTAGAGTTCCTGTTGACAAGGCTTCTGTTTTAGAACATGGTATCGTAAAACCTAAAGATGCTGATAAAATACTACCTTATTTAGACGTTGAAATAAAAGGAGGTGCTTTATATAAAAACAGATTGCTAATGCTAGATATAGTAGCTAACAACAATTGGGAACGTCCAATTTATTTTACTGGAGGCGCATTTGGTGACGATGATTATATCTGGATGAAAGACTACCTGCAACTAGACGGTTTATGCTACAAACTTGTGCCAATAAAAACACCTGTTGACAGAGCAAACCCATTTGATATGGGACGTGTAGATAGCGAATTAATGTACGAAAAAGTTATGGCTTGGGATTGGGGAAATAGTGGTAACGAAAACGTATACCATGATACCGAATCTAGAAAGAATGGGATAACTTACAGAGGCAATCTTGCGCGTTTGGTGGAGCAACTAATTAATGAAGAGGAGTACGATAAAGCTGAAAAAGTAGCTGATTTAGCTATGGAAAAAATGCCTGTTGATATTTTTGGGTATTACACACTTTTAGAACCATACATTAGTGCTTACTACGAAGTAGACAAAGTTGAAAAAGGTAGAGACCTATTTAAAAAGGTAAGTAAAAAATACCAGGAAAGTTTAACCTATTACAGTGGATTATCTATTGAAAATCAAACACGTTATCTTGACGAAATTGTTACTGATATTGAACGCTACCGTGCTTTAGTAGATATATTAGTGATTTATAAAGATGGTGATTTTGCTTTAGAAGAAACTGAAAGGTTTAACAATTATCTTAAGCTTTTCAATCACTTTGCTGGAGACGAACCAGAAGATGATGAGCAGCCTTTAATGGATGACTTAGATATTATATCAAACGACTCGGTTGATAGTCTTTTTAATATGGAATAAATTGTTAGGGTTTTCGTATGAAAATAACTCCTACTAAAACACCTTTGGTGGTAAAGAAGATGTTTCCAAATTACATTTGGGACATTCCCACTGAACAAAAAACAATTTATCTCACTTTTGATGATGGTCCAACACCTGAAATAACACACTGGACTCTAAACACATTAAAACAATACAATGCAAAAGCGACGTTCTTTTGTATTGGTAGTAATATTGAAAAGCATCCAGATATTTTTCAGGATATAATCAATGAAGATCATAGCATTGGTAACCATACCTACAACCATTTAAAAGGCTGGAAAACCCAAAAACAAGAATATATAGACGATATTTTAAAAACCCAATCTTTAATAGAACATCAACAAACATCTAAGTTATTTCGTCCTCCTTATGGAAAAATAAAACCCAAGCAAGCTAAGGAGTTAATTCAAATGGGTTATAAAATTATAATGTGGGATGTATTGTCTTTTGATTGGGATGCTACAATATCTAATGCAGCTTGTTTAGAAAATGTAATCTCCAAAACAAAAAAAGGGAGCATTATTGTTTTTCATGATAGCCTCAAAGCTGCTTCAAATCTGCAATATGCTTTACCTAAAGTTTTAGAACACTATAGCAATCTTGGATTTTCTTTTAAGAATATAGTTATACCTGATTAGATATACTCTTGAATAATACCTATTAAAGTATTAGCGTCTTGCTCACCACTGTGACGCCATTTCATTTCACCACCTTTGTAGATAATTAGTGTTGGTAAACCTTTAACCCTTAAAGCTTCAGCAAGCTCTTTATTTTTATCAACGTCAATTTTAATGACCTTTGCCTTATCACCAAGAGCAGCAGCAACGTCTCTTAATACAGCATGCATTGCCTTGGATTGCTCATTCCATTCTGTAAAAAAGTCTAACAGAACAGGAATGTTAACATCTATTAATTCCCCAAATTTTGACATACTTTAAAGTTTTTAGTCAAATGTTGTTATTAAACCTAGATGATTTTAGGTATGATTTAACTAAAATCATCTAGTAGATTCACTCTTACTTATTTATAAAAATAAGCAATTTTAAGAGTAAATATAACATTTCCTTACAATTAAGCGTTTTTTGTTCCTTTTTTGAGCTCTATAACGGTTACTTCTGGCCATATACCAACTCGTCCTGGAAACGCATGATAACCAAAACCTCTATTAACATTTATATATCTTCCAAACTCTTCGTATAAACCTGCCCATTGTTTATAAACATACTGAGAAGGACTCCATTTGAAAATCCCTGGAATTTCAATTCCCATCTGCAATCCATGAGTGTGACCACTAAGCGTAAGTTGATAATTAAAATCGTCTTTCTTTACCATGTACTCCCAATGAGATGGATCGTGAGATAGCAATATTTTAAAATCGTCTTTATTTATTCCTTCGGAAGCTTTAACCAAATCACCTGATTGATTAAACCCTTTTCCCCAGTTTTCAACACCTACAATAGCAATTTTCTGACCGTCTTTTTCTATGTAACGGTTCTCATTCAGTAATAATTCAAATCCTATTTTTGGATGAATGTCTTTTACCGCTTTAAAATTGTTAATCTTATCTTCATTTGTTAACCAATCAACATAGTCGCCATAATCATGATTTCCTAATACTGAAAACTTACCCATTGGTGCATCTAGCTGCTTAAAAACATCAACCCAAGTATCCATTTCATCAGCCTTATTGTTTACAATATCACCAGTAAAAAGAATGATGTCTGATTTTTGTTCGTTAATTAAATCAACACCATACTGTATTTTGTTCTTATTGGTAAAACTCCCTGAATGTATATCGGAAATTTGTGTAATGGTTAAACCATCAAAAGCCTCAGGTAAATCTTCAAAAGACAATTGATATTTTAAAACCTTGTAATTATACCTTCCTTGGATAATTCCGTATAAAAATGAAGCAAATGGAATAGCTGCTAACCCTAAAGCCAACTTAGAAACAAAAACACGTCTACCAACAAAAGATTGCGTTTCTCCACTTGAAAATACTGAAACAAGTTTTAGAATAACTCGTACAATATCTTCGCCAAACATCATTATAATTAATATTGCTTTTGGGATAAGAATTGTAAGCATAAAGCCAACTGCATACTGAAATTGCATGGTTTGCCCTAAACTTCTTGGAGTAGAAAACATTACATATATTAAGTTGGCATAAACTAATGCAGAAACACCTAGCCAACTCCATTTAACAACACGACTTTTAGTAACCGTTTTTAAGGCTTGAAAAGCATAAATTTCAGCTACCAAAATAATAGCTGAAAGTATCACAAGCCTAATAATCCATCTCGACATAAACTAAATTTAATCAAAGATAACCGAATTTAAAATCTTTTATCTTCAATCATTTTATATTTAACTATATGTTAAGATTTAGTATCTTTTGCCTCCAATTTAATACCTCAGCATGAAACGTTGCTTTTTTATTGTTTTATTGACGTCCATTTTTTTTGGATGCACTGAAAACAAACCATTTGAACCTGCTCAAAAAGACAAATCTTTAATTTCTTATGTTAATCCGTTTATTGGTACTGGTGGTCATGGTCATACCTATCCTGGAGCAACTATGCCTTTTGGTATGATGCAACTGTCTCCAGATACGCGACTTGATGGTTGGGATGGTTGCTCTGGATATCATTATTCAGATGAATATATCTATGGCTTTTCGCATACACATTTAAGCGGAACAGGAGTTTCTGACTATGGTGACATTTTATTGATGCCAACAAACAAGGTTGCTTTTAACAATGGAGCTGATGGACAATCAGGTTACAGAGCACATTTTTCTCATGACAACGAAATTGCTGAACCAGGTTATTATAAAGTACATTTAGATTCTACTGAAATTGATGTAGAACTGACCGTTTCTAAACGAAGTGGTATACATAAATACCTATTTCCTTCTTCTGAAAATCAATATGTGATTTTAGATTTAGACCATCGCGACCAACTTTTGGACCATAAAATTCAGATGGTCGATAGTCAATCGATTAAAGGCTATAGACATTCCAAAGCTTGGGCAACAGACCAACGTTTGTTTTTTGATATGCATTTTTCAAAACCTATTGAAAGTATTTCTTATGTTGAAAATGATACTGAAGTTTCTAAAAACTACAAATACCAAAGCAAAAAGGCTGCTATAAAATTCAAAAACCCAAACAATGATCCTATTTATATTAAAATAGGTATTAGTGCAGTTGATGAAGCTGGCGCAAAACGTAATTGGGAAACTGAAATAGGAGACAAAACCTTTGACGATATTAAAACCGAAGCTCAAAACACTTGGGAGCAGCAACTAGAAAAAATTGTGGTTGAAAGCACAAATAATGACTACAAAACCAACTTTTACACAGCGTTATATCACACCATGATTGCGCCAAACTTATATCAAGATGTTGATGGAAGATATCGTGGTATGGATTTGGAAATTCATGAAACTAAAGATTTTGAGTATTACACAGTGTTCTCACTTTGGGATACCTATCGTGCAGCGCATCCGCTTTACACCATTATTGAAGAAGACCGAACGAACGATTTCATCAATACATTTTTAGCAAAATATGATGAAGGCGGCATTATGCCAATTTGGGATTTAAGCGCTAATTACACAGGTTGTATGATTGGGTATCATGCAGTTTCTGTAATTGCTGATGCTTACTTAAAAGGGATTCGTGGGTACAACACCGAAAAAGCTTTTGAAGCCATGAAGCACAGTGCGACACGAGATAAGTTAGGATTGAAAAGCTACAAAGAACTTGGATTTATTCCTGTAGAAGAAGAAAGTGAATCGGTTTCAAAAACTTTGGAATATGCCTATGACGACTGGACCATTGCTCAAATGGCAAAAGCCATGAACAAAACCGAAGACTACAAAACCTATACGGAACGCGCGCAATATTACAAAAACAGTTACGACCCAGAAACCAAATTTATGCGTGGTCGTTTTAGAAATACATGGTTTGCGCCTTTTGATCCTTATGAAGTAAACTTCAATTATACCGAAGCTAACTCTTGGCAATACAGTTTTTATGTGCCGCAAGATATTTCTGGGTTTATGAACTTATTAGGCGGAAAAGACAAACTCGAAACCCAATTAGACACGTTATTTACTACCAATGATAAAACTTCTGGACGTCATCAAGTAGACATCACAGGCCTCATTGGTCAATATGCACATGGTAATGAACCAAGTCATCACATGGCTTACCTATATAATTTTGTAAATAAACCGCATAAAACTCAAGAACGCGTTCACCAAATTTTAACCGAATTGTACACCAACACACCTGATGGTATTTCCGGTAATGAAGATTGTGGACAAATGAGCGCATGGTATGTGTTTTCATCAATGGGATTCTATCCTGTGACTCCAGCAAGTAATCAATACATTATTGGCACACCTTTATTTGACAAAGCCACAATCAATATGGAAAATGGCAAGCAATTTAATGTTATTGCTACCAATCTAAATGATAAAAACATTTACATTGAGCATGTTTACCTCAACGGAAAATCGCTTGACAGAACATTTATTTATCATCATGAAATTGCAGAAGGTGGCACATTGGAATTTAAAATGACCGACAATCCAGCTGTTTGGGGAAGTCGAGAAGGACAAGAACCTAAAACAAGCATTGACGAACATCTCGTTGTTCCAGTGCCTTTCATTGCAAAAGGTGATGTTGCTTTTAAAGGTGAAACCGAAGTTGTTTTAGAAAATGTAGATGATGAAGCTTCTATTTTTTATAGTTTGAATGATGAAGATTTCAAATTATACGATGCGCCTTTTACAATTTCAGAAGCTACAAACTTGAAAGTGTATTCAGAAAAAAACAAAACCAAAAGCGCAACGGTTGAAACCAAGTTTTATAAAATAGACCCTAACCTTTCTATTACACTTGAAACCGAATACGCCAACCAATATAATGGTGGTGGTAATGATGCCTTAATTGATGGTATTCTTGGAACTCAAGATTTTAGAACTGGTACTTGGCAAGGATATCATAATACTGATTTAATAGCAACCATAGATTTAGGAAAAGAAACCCTTGTTAATCTGGTTACCATAAACTTCCTGGAAGACCAACGCTCTTGGATATTTTATCCTACTGAAGTTACTTGTTTTGGCTCCAATGACGGTAAAACATTTACACCTATTGATTCACCTCTCGTATTAGAAAACATTTCTCCAAATGAAAACGTAGAAATCAAACAATTTCACTTTAAACAAGTGCCAAAAAAATACCGTTATATAAAAATAAAAGCCAAGACACTAGGAGAACTCCCAAAATGGCATTTAGGTCACGAACACGACGGAAGAAGCTGGCTATTTGCTGATGAAATTACTATTAAATAAAACTAACTAACATTTAATCATGACCCAACAAAAATCCTATCGCTCATCATTCATTCTACTTACTGTATTATTTTTCCTTTGGGGATTTATAACAGTTTTAGTCGATTCACTTATACCTCGACTAAGAGAGCTTTTCACACTCACCTACTTTCAAGCAGGTATGGTTCAATTTGCGTTTTTTGGTGCCTTTTTCTTACTGTCAATTCCTGCGAGTTATATCCTCTCAAAAATTGGTTATAAAAAAGGAATTATTCTAGGCTTGGTTACTATGGCATTAGGCTGCTTGTTGTTTTATCCTGCGGCATCCTATCGTGTATTCGGAATATTTATGTTGGCTTATTTTATTTTAGCTGGAGGCATTACCATTTTACAGGTAGCAGCAAACCCGTATGTTGCAGTTTTGGGTTCAGAAGATGGTGCATCTAGTCGATTAAATTTATCACAAGCCTTCAATTCATTAGGAACTGCAATTGCTCCTGCCATTGGTGCATTGTTCATTTTAAGTGATAAAATTAAAACCAAAGACGAAATAGATGCCTTGGTTGGCACTGCCAAAGAACAATATTTAATTGCTGAAGCTTCAGCTGTTCAAACACCTTTTATTGGTTTAGCGTTATTTATCGTACTTATTGCTGTCTATTTCTTTTTTGCTAAACTCCCAAAACTTATTAGCGAAACCGAAACAGGGACTTATAAAAATGCCTTAAAACAGAAAAACCTTATGCTTGGTGTATTTGGTATTTTCTGTTATGTAGGAGCCGAAGTTGCCATAGGTAGTTACTTGGTAAATTATTTCATGGATATGAATTTAGTATCACTCATCAAAGAAGAAGGGTTTATGAAATCAATCGCTGAATCACTATTAAATTCTGGTTTAGCTGAAAAAGATGACAAAGCAGTTGTTGGTGTATTTGTTACCTTTTATTGGTCAGGTGCTATGATTGGTCGTTTTATAGGTTCCTACTTAACTAAAATCATTAACCCTGGAAAAGTACTTGGTATATTTGCAACTTGTGCTGTTGCTTTAATCTTGATATCTATTAGCACAACAGGGTTGATCTCCATGTGGAGTATTTTAGCTGTAGGATTATTCAATTCTATTATGTTCCCTACCATTTTCACATTGGCTATTGATGGTATTGGGTCATTAAAACCAAAAGGTTCAGGTCTTTTATGTACTGCTATTGTTGGTGGCGCTATTATTCCGCCTGCATACGGATTTCTAACAGATAACATCGGATTTAAACCTGCTTTGTTTTTGGTGATTTGTGCTTATGCCTACATCTTGTATTATGGTTACCGAAACTCTAAAAAAACTTTTAATCTATGAAACGCAGACACTTTATAAAAAATGCTTCACTTACTGGAGTTGGATTAACCGTTGGTTCATCAATAATTGCATGTGCTCAAGAGAATTCAAAAACCGAAAAAACTTCAGTTGTTGCAAACCCGAAAGCATCACTTCCATTAGTTATTGCTACTTGGAATGTACCTAATGCTACTTCAAAAGCTTGGGAAACTCTAAAAAATGGAGGTTCTGCATTAGATGCCGTTGAAAAAGGCTGCATGGTTGAAGAAGCTGATGTCAATAATACTTCCGTAGGAAAAGGCGGTTTACCAGATCGTGATGGTCACGTAACTTTAGATGCTTGTATTATGGACAAGCATGGTAATTGCGGTTCAGTAGTATATCTTGAAAATATTGTACATGCTGTTTCAGTAGCTCGTAAAGTTATGGAAGACACACCACATGTTATGCTTGCTGGAAAAGGCGCTGAACAATATGCCTATGAATTAGGAATGCCAAAGGACAACTTACTAACGGAATCATCAAAAAAAGCTTGGGAGGAATGGAAAGTAAAAAGCGAGTACAAACCTATTATTAATATTGAAAATCACGATACTATTGGTATGCTTGCTATTGATGAAAATGGCGATATTTCTGGTGCCTGTACAACAAGTGGTCTTGCTTATAAAATGGCTGGTCGTGTTGGTGATAGCCCAATAATTGGTTCTGGTTTATTTGTAGACAACGAAATTGGTGCTTGTGTAGCTACTGGATTGGGTGAAGAAGTTGTAAAAACAGTTGGTAGCTTTCTGGTGGTTGAACTGATGCGCCAAGGCAAATCGCCGCAAGAAGCTTGTGAAGAAGCTATAAATCGTATTGTTAGTAAACCGAATAGTAATTACAAGGATTTTCAGGTTGGGTACATTGCTGTAAACAAACAAGGAGAAACAGGAAGTTATTCTATTCATAACGGTTTTAGTATGACGAAATTTCAAAATGGAGAGAATACCAATCAAACATCTAATCATTTTATAAAAACAGAATAAGCACTTTTTAAAACCATTTAATAGTTAAGTCTACTAATTTCTGCTTAAAGTTATTGTAAGGAGGCATTAGTAAATCTACAGCTCCAATAGTATGTTGTTTTAATACAGATCGTTGATTGGTAAATTCCAAAAAGCCAAAATACCCATGCGATTTTCCAATTCCGCTATTATTTGAGCCTCCAAAAGGCAAATTATGATTTAAAAACTGTAACAAATTGTGGTTAACACAAGTACTTCCTGCTCTTGTGTTATTAATAATGTGTTTTATAGTCTTCTTATTTTTACTGAAAACATATAAGGCAAGCGGCTTTTCTTTTGAATTAATATAGTCGATAACCTCATCTATATTACTATAGGTTTTTACTGGAAGAATTGGTCCAAAAATTTCGTTTTTCATTAGCGCACTATCTTCAGAAGCATCAAAAACTAAAGTAGGTTCTATATAATTATCTTCTTCTTTATAGCTTCCTCCTATTTCTATAGTTGCATTTTTTAATGATGCATCTTCTAAATAAGACTTTAATCGTTCAAAATGTTTTCTGTTTACTATCCTAGCCAAAGAGTTGGACTCAGAGGCTTTTTCTGAATAGAATTCATCTAAATGCTGTTTAAAACTTGCTATAAATGCTGTTTTAATAGTTTCGTTTATGAATACATAATCTGGAGCAATACAGGTTTGACCAACATTCATGAATTTTCCAAAAATTATTTTCTTCACCACTTTATCCAAATTGGTGGTATCATCAATTATGGTTGGCGATTTACCTCCAAGTTCTAAAGTTACTGATGTTAAATGCTCCGAAGCTGCTTTCATTACTATTTTACCAACTTGTGGAGAACCTGTAAAAAAGATATGATTAAAAGGTAGCTTTAAAAGTTCCTGAGAAACTTCTACTTCTCCTTCAACTAGCGCAATTTCATTATCGTCAAACAGCTCCTCAATTATATCACTCATCACTTTAGAGGTATGAGGTGTCATTTCGCTAGGTTTTAAAATCACAGTATTGCCTGCTGCTATTGCAGAGACTAACGGTCCAAAAGTAAGATTGACAGGAAAATTCCATGGTGAAATAATTAAACAAACACCTTTTGCCTCGTTTTTAATGTATGATGAGCTTCCTAAAAGAGAAATGGGTGTTTCTACTTTTTGAGGCTTTAACCAAGATTTCAGATTTCGTTTTACGAAATTAATTTCATCGATAACAGGATATATCTCAGTTAAGTCAGTTTCTAACTGTGGTTTCTTGAAGTCACTATACAATGCATCTCTAAGCCTTTGTTTATAGGTAAACTCTAATGCGTTCTTTAAACGGTTAAGTTTCTTAATACGTGCTTTGTATGTTGTATTACCAACAGAAAACTGATTGATTTTCTGACTGTTAAACAGATTTAAATAGGTGTTTTCACTCTTATTTACCATTTCTAAACAACGTTTTTATTGGGCTCAAAGCTCATTTTGTGCATTTCACCGATGTTTTTTACCATGCTTTTCATCTTATCTAGTAATCGACTGTTTTCATCTAAAATATTTAAACTAGCCTTAAATGTTACGTTTCTTTGACAAGAATTTTAAAATAAACCCTTTATAACAAGGTCATGAAAAAAGTTTTAATATTTTTAGTTTTTTTAAGTTTACCTCTACTTTCTGTAGGACAAAATGATATCGCTACTAACAAAAATAGTGATACTATTGAAACTACAACTAAGAAAGAAGATACTCAGTCTAAAAAAGAGACTACAGATAGTTCTAAATTCAAATCAGAATTAATGAACTTAAACCACAAAAAAAGCAATGATATTATTAGTATTAAAGCTTACAGAAAAAGTTTACAAATAAAAGTAAAGACCATAAAGCTTTGCTAGAATAAATAAAGATTATAAAAAAAGCCGAAACAATTGTTTCGGCTTTTTTTATTAGTATTCTTAAGTTTTGTAGTTTTATAGACTTCAAAATTTCAAAAAATGTCAGACCAAAAACGTCTTTTCCTAGTCGATGCTTACGCGTTAATTTTTCGTGGGTATTACGCCTTTATTAAAAATCCAAGAATCAACTCAAAAGGTATCGATACATCTGCCATTATGGGTTTTATGAATTCGCTTTTAGATGTGATAAAACGCGAGCGTCCAGACCATTTAGCTGTATGTTTTGATAAAGGTGGAAGTACAGATCGCGTGGAAATGTTTGAGGCTTACAAAGCCAATCGCGACGAAACGCCAGAAGCCATAAAAGTTGCCGTTCCATACATTCAAGAAATTTTAAAAGCGATGCATATTCCTATTATGGTGAAGGAAGGCTATGAAGCCGACGACGTTATAGGAACCTTATCAAAACAAGCCGAAAAACAAGGTTACCAAACCTTTATGGTAACGCCTGATAAGGATTTTGCGCAGTTAGTATCTGAAAACATTTTTATGTACCGACCAAAATCGTTTGGTGGTGGTTACGAAACTTGGGGCATTCCAGAAGTGCAGAAAAAATTTGAAGTTGAAGATCCGTTACAGGTAATTGATTTCTTAGGAATGATGGGAGATTCCAGCGACAACATCCCAGGTTTACCTGGTGTTGGTGAGAAAACCGCGAAAAAATTCTTGAAAGCCTACGGAAGTATGGAAGGTTTGTTTGAAAACATCCACGAGCTGAAAGGGAAAATGAAAGAGAAGGTAGAAGCTAACCAAGAATTAGGTTTGCTATCGAAAAAACTGGCAACCATAATGCTTGATGTTCCGGTAGAATTTGATGAAAAAGATTTTGAAATGTGCGACCCAGATATTGAAGCTGTAAAAACCATTTTTCAAGATTTAGAGTTTAGACGACTTACTGAAAATTTCTTAAAAACTTTTGCCGCAGAAGACACTCAAGTAACTGCTGAAACAACATCGAAAACAGAGGAAAAAGCAAAACCAAAAACAACCTCAACGGCTGGCGCAGGACAATTTTCTCTATTTGGTGGTGATGTTAATGAAACAGATACTGAAACAAGTTCAGCATCGCACATCCGAAAAACTGCAGAAAACACAAGCCATTTTTACCAAAGCGTCGCTTCTGGTATGGCAACAAAACTCTTCATTAAAAATTTAATGAACCAAACTTCGGTGTGTTTTGATACCGAAACTACAGGTTTAAATCCGTTAACTGCAGAATTGGTTGGCATTGCATTTTCATGGGAAGTTGGCAAAGGCTTTTACCTGCCATTTCCAGAAGATAAAACCGAAGCGCAAGCTCTAATCGAAGAGCTACGTCCGTTTTTTGAAAGTGAATCCATTGAGAAAATCGGTCAGAATTTAAAATACGATATTAAAGTTTTAGCCAAATACAACATTGAGGTAAAAGGCAAATTGTTTGATACCATGTTAGCGCATTACCTCATCAATCCAGATATGCGCCACAATATGGATGTTTTGGCGGAAACCTATTTGAATTATACACCAATTTCTATTGAAACCTTAATTGGCAAAAAAGGCAAAAATCAGCTTTCAATGCGCGATGTTCCTTTGGAAAAACAAACCGAATATGCGGTTGAAGATGCCGACATTACCCTTCAATTAAAAGAACATTTTCAAAATGAATTAGGCGAAGCCAATACCCAAACCTTGTTTGATGATATTGAAATTCCGTTACTGCGCGTTTTAGCAGCTATGGAATTGGAAGGCATTAATTTAGATAAAGACTTTTTAGCGTCACTAGCTGAGCAACTAAACAATGATATTGCTACACTTGAAAAGCGCATTTACGACGCTGCTGGCGAAGAATTCAACATTGCATCACCTAAACAATTGGGTGTTATTTTGTTTGAAAAAATGAAGCTTGTCGACAAACCTAAAAAGACCAAAACTGGGCAATATTCTACTGCAGAAGATGTCTTGAGTTATTTGGCTAAAGACCATGAAATCATTCAAAACATTCTTGATTTTAGAGGTTTAAGCAAACTTAAAAGCACTTATGTTGATGCGTTACCGCTTCAGGTTGAAGAAACCACAGGACGCGTACACACCGATTATATGCAAACCGTTGCAGCTACTGGTCGATTAAGTAGTAACAACCCAAACTTACAAAACATTCCTATTCGTACCGAGCGCGGTCGTCAAGTGCGAAAGGCGTTTATTCCGCGAAGCGAAAATTACACCCTTTTAGCTGCCGATTATTCTCAAATTGAATTACGTATTATCGCTGCTTTAAGTGAAGAAGAAACCATGATTGAAGCCTTTAACAACGGTGAAGATATTCACGCTTCAACCGCTGCAAAAGTGTTTAATGTGGCTATTGAAGAGGTCACGCGTGAACAACGTAGTAACGCAAAAACTGTAAACTTCGGTATTATTTATGGTGTTTCTGCTTTCGGATTAAGCAATCAAACTAATTTATCTCGCGGTGAAGCCAAAGAGTTAATTGACACGTATTACGAAACCTATCCGAAGCTAAAAAACTACATCAGTAAGCAAGTCGATTTTGCACGCGATCATGGTTATGTACAAACGGTTTTAGGCCGTCGCAGATATTTAAAAGACATCAATTCTAGAAACGCGGTTGTTCGTGGTGCAGCCGAACGAAATGCGGTAAATGCGCCAATTCAAGGTAGTGCTGCCGACATTATTAAACTCGCTATGATTGCCATTTACAATAAACTTGAAGCTGGAAATTATAAAACAAAAATGCTACTGCAAGTGCACGATGAATTGGTTTTCGACGTTTATAAACCAGAACTGGAAACCATTTCAACCTTAATTAAAACCGAAATGGAAAACGCTTACAAACTAGCTGTACCGTTAGATGTTGAGTTGGACATGGGTAACAACTGGCTTGAGGCGCATTAAAATTTTAATCTTTTTTAATTTGAAAATAGACAAGTTTGTTCTTGCTATTATAATTGTTGTTATAACAGCATATGTGTATCCTTATTTGGGTGCTGGTGAAAGCGCAAAAGTTTTAAACACGCTGAGCAGTATTGGTATTTCACTCATCTTTTTTTTCTACGGATTAAAATTGAGTCCAGAACAGATAAAATTGGGCTTAAAAAACTGGAAATTACATGTGCTTATTCAAAGTATAACGTTTGTAGTTTTCCCTTTAATTGTGCTGGCAGTGCAACCCTTTATTTCTTCCGATAATAAATCGTTGTGGTTAGCTTTTATGTTTTTGGCAGCTTTACCTTCAACCGTTTCGTCCTCAGTGGTTATGGTATCTATTGCAAAGGGTAACATTCCTGCTGCTATTTTTAATGCGAGTATTTCGGGACTAATTGGAGTTGTGCTCACACCACTTTGGATTGGTTTTTTTATGACTTCTACCAATACCGATTATAGTTTAATCGATGTTTATCAAAAATTGCTGTTAGAAATTTTAGCGCCTGTTATTCTTGGTTTATTGTTACGACGTTTTTTAGGTGCTTTCGCATTAAAATACAGTAAAAAAATAACACTGTTTGATAAAAGCGTGATTTTATTAATTATCTATAAAAGTTTTTCAAAATCCTTTTTAGACCGCATTTTCGACAACTTAAGTATTATCAACTTAATTGGAGTTTTTCTTCTGGCTGTTGTATTGTTTTGGCTCGTATATTTTTTAATAGGATTTATAAGTAAAAAACTGAATTTTACTATTGAAGATCGCATTACAGCTCAATTTTGTGGCACAAAGAAATCGTTAGTTCATGGTACGGTATTTTCGAAAATACTATTTCATAACGCTTCTTTTTTAGGCGTTATTTTACTACCAATTATGATGTTTCACGCCTTTCAAATTGTAGCTATAAGCGTTATTGCTTCAAAACATTCTAAACGGAATTAAGTGTTGTTTGAATTAAAGTTTAGAAATAGCCTTTTCTAGAATACTTTTTATCTGATGCTTTAAACTTTCAGGTTCTATGATTTTTGCATAATCTGAAAACACGATATACCATCTTGGAAAACCATGTTCTACATAAGGTGTTAAGAATGTCATTTCAACATAATTGCCTTTTACTTTTTCGGATACAAATCCGTGTTGCCATTTGCTATTGTTTATAAATCGAACAACAGATTTATCCACTTGTATAACTACTTTTGTTTTTTCTACGTCATTCAATTTATTACGGTAATCATCTAAGGTAATGTGCTCTCTGGTAAAACTATGTTGGGTCGGTTTTATGGCTTGCATTCTATCGGTTCTAAATTGTCTGTAATCCTTCCGAAGATGACAAAAGCCCAAAACATACCAAAATCCAGTTTCGTGATAGATGCCAACAGGCTCAACAAAGCGTTCGGTAGGTATTTCATTGTTAAGCGCCTGATATTTTAGATGTACTTGACGCTTTTCTGCAATACTTTCAAAAAGTACTTCAAGCGCATTGGGCAAATCATCATTAAATAGTTTATGAGATGGATCGACTAATATTTGAGATTCTAAAGCAGAAATCCAGTCTTTTTCACGCCCACGTAATACAGATTTCAACTTCAGCATTGCAGATTCGTAGTAATTTCCTAGTGATTTATCTACAAACTTTTGCATCAACTTTTCGGCTGCAACAAAACTACCAGCTTCTTCGCGTGTAAACATTACAGGTGGCAAACGATACCCTTCCATTATAGAATAACCAACACCTGCTTCACTAATAATAGGCACACCAGAAGCCTCTAGCGTACGAATATCGCGATAAATGGTTCGTAAACTTACCTGAAATCTATCGGCTAATTCTTGTGCTTTTACAATGCGTTTGGATTGTAATTGAATAAGTATGGCTACAATTCTATCAAAACGTTTTACAGTGTCTAAACTCATAATGCTGTAACATATATCCCAAAGATAGGTTTTCAGGTTGAAGTTTGTATTTAATTTACCCTTCAACATAATTATTAATCATTAATAAGACACAAAAATAGATGTGGTGTATGACAAGGGTTTGTCAGTTGAAATTTTTTAAAACTTTATTTTTTACTACTGACACAAAGCTGTCACTATGCACTTGTAATTTTGATTTCAAATAACAAGAACATCAAAAAACATGGAAACAAACACCAACACTACATTACAAACAGTAATTACACCTGAAGAATTATTAGCGCAATGGCAAGGACATCGTAACTTAACTCGACGAGTTATTGAAGCTTTTACAGAAAAAGACTTATTCAATTTTTCAATAGGTGGCATGCGTCCTTTCTCTGAAATGATTGTTGAACTATTAGCTATTGCAGCACCTGGTATCAAAGAAATTGTTACTGGTAAAACTGCAGCGTTTAATGAAGACATAAACCATGAAAATAAGAAGGCAAAACTACTTGAACTTTGGGATAAAACAACCGAAGATATCAATACATATTGGGCGCAAATAAAGCCAGAACAATTTCATGATACTATTAAAAGTTTTGGTGAATATGAAGGTACTGTTTGGTCTTCTATTTTTTATTTCATTGACAATGAAATTCATCATCGCGGACAAGCCTATGTGTATTTACGTGCTTTAAATATTGAACCACCTTTCTTTTACGAACGCTAAAATTTACAGCATGAATTCTGTTTTGGTCTTTAAAACATCTATCACTTCAAATCGTGAAATTAAACAGTTAAAGCCTGTTTTAAATAGCTTAATTGCCAAAAATGGATATTGGAATTTTGACTTGGAAGATTGTGACAATATCTTCCGAGTTGAAACCAAAACCATTACACCTTATGCTATTTCACAGGCCTTTAAAAGTCTTGGCTTTTATTGCGAAGAATTGGATTAGAAAACCTATTTACGTTTTCTCTTCTTATACTTGACCTTATTTTTTCTTTGATTAAAAGGCACAGCATCGTTAAAGGTGTTTTTAGTTTTACCAGGTTTATTTTTACGCCATTTTTCATCTTTTTTAGGCAATAAAACATCAAGTAAATCTTGTCTTCCTAATTTATTAAGCGTGTTTTTAATCCAAGCTTTATTTTCATCTTTATACCAAAAGAAAAAACGGTGTTGTTCGTCTTTTTCCTTTCTGGTTTTTGGAGTATTTACTTTCTTTAAAGTGTATGGATGATAACCAGAGTAATAAATTACTGTAGCAACTGTCATAGGTGTTGGCGTAAATCCTTGCACTTGCTCTAACTGAAAGCCCATATCTTTAGTTTCAGCGGCAAGATTTGCCATATCTTCAACTTCGCAAGCTGGATGATTTGAAATGAAATAAGGAATTAACTGTAAGTTCAGTTTATTCTTGATATTAATTTTATCAAAGCGTTCTTTAAACTTATGGAAATAACTAAACGATGGTTTTCGCATTAATTTTAATACTGGATCACTAGTATGTTCTGGCGCTACTTTAAGGCGACCAGAAACATGCTTTGTCATCACTTCTTCGGTATAATCGTCTAACTCTTTAGGATCTGCGTTTTTATTGAATTCTGGCACCAACATATCGTGTCTAATTCCAGATCCGATAAACGATTTTTTTACCTTAGGATGGCTATCAACTGCTTGATATAATTCGGTTAGTGGTTTGTGAGACGTATCTAAATTACTACAAATTACTGGCGAAATACAACTTGGCGCGACACATTTATCGCATATAGCTTGCACCTTACCTTTCATTTGGTACATATTGGCACTTGGTCCGCCAATATCAGATAAATAGCCTTTAAAATCTGGCATATTCGCCACTTTATCAACTTCTCTTAATATAGACTCTTTACTACGACTCGCTATAAATTTTCCTTGATGTGCCGAAATGGTACAAAAACTACATCCACCAAAACAACCACGATGAATATTTATAGACGTTTTTATCATCTCGTAAGCAGGAATTGGTCCACGCTTATTGTATTTTGGATGCGGTAAACGCGTGTAAGGCAAATCGAAAGAGGCATCAATTTCGGCTTCCGTCATTGTGGGATACGGCGGATTTATCATCAGCATCTTATTACCTACTTTTTGAAAAATTCGTCTTGCAGCCAATTTATTAGACTCTTGCTCTATCACTTTAAAGTTAGAAGCATAAGCTTTTTTGTCTTTTAAACAGGTTTCGTGTGAGGCGATTTCAACATCTTCCCAATTTTTATTTTTTGGGATATCGTTTTCATCATTAATAAGAATTGCCGTTTGGTTTACCGTATTAATACTATTAAAAGGTACACCACGTTCTAGTAAACGGACAATTTCACGAAGTGGTTGTTCGCCCATTCCGTACACCAACATATCGGCTTTAGAGGTTTCTAAAATGGTTGGCATTAATTGGTCGCTCCAATAATCGTAATGTGTTACACGACGTAAAGAGCCTTCAATACCTCCAATTAAAACTGGTGTATCTGGCCATTTATCTTTTAAAATTTTACTGTAAACGGTTGATGCGTAATCTGGTCTAAAACCTATTTCGCCATTTGGTGTGTAGGCATCTTTATCGCGACGCTTTTTATTGGCGTTGTAGTTGCTAATCATAGGATCCATACAACCACCAGTAACACCGAAGAACAAACGCGGTTTACCTAACTTAACAAAATCCTGAAGATTATCGTTAACGTTAGGTTGTGGCACGATAGCGACTTTTAGTCCGAAACTTTCTAACAAACGTCCAATTACTGCTGGACCAAAGGTTGGATGATCTACATAGGCATCACCGCTAAATAGGATAACGTCAAGTTCTTCCCATCCGCGAATTTTCACCTCTTTGTTTGTGGTAGGCAACCAACTAGAAAGTCTTAATTCTTCTTGCATAACTGCACAAAGGTAAATAGAAATTACTACTTAATTGCAAACACACCTGTTAAACCACACAAATGCAACACAATAGCAGTATATTTTAGTAAAAAATTATAAATCGAGGGCTTTAATATTTTCTATACGATTACGTTCTAGGAAATCATCAATAGTTTCAAAATGTTCAATAACACGTTGATTTTTAAATTCGAAAACTTTTTTTGATAAACCTTGAAGAAAATCACGGTCGTGAGATACTAAAATTAAGGTACCATCAAATTCTTTTAAAGCCTCTTTTAAAACATCTTTCGATTTTAAATCGAGATGATTGGTTGGCTCATCCAGAATCAACAAGTTTACAGGTTCTAGTAGTAACTTCACCATGGCTAACCTCGTTTTTTCACCACCAGAAAGCACAGCAACTTTTTTATCGATATCGTCGCCTTTGAACATAAAACGACCTAAAATATTTTTTATTTGCGTACGAATATCACCTTTAGCGACTTCATCAACCGTTTGAAAAATAGTTAAGTTTTCATCTAAAAGTGCTGCTTGGTTTTGAGCAAAATAACCCACTTGAACATTGTGTCCTAATGAGCAAGTACCTTCTACATCAATTTGCCCCATAATGGCTTTTATCATCGTTGATTTTCCTTCACCATTTCTACCAACAAAACACACTTTTTCGCCACGCGCAATCGACATATTTGCATTTTTAAACACCACATGCTCATCATACGATTTAGACACATCCTTTACCGTTACAGGATAATCTCCCGAACGCTGTGTTTTTGGAAAACGCAGTTTTAAAGCTGAAGTATCAACATCGTCAACCTCAATAATTTCTAACTTTTCAAGCATTCGCTCTCTCGATGCCACCTGATTGGTTTTAGAGTAGGTACCTTTAAAACGCTCAATAAACGCTTGGTTGTCCGCTATAAATTTTTGTTGTTCTTGATAAGCTTTAATTTGATGCGCTCTTCTATCTTCACGCAACTGTAAATAATGCGAATAGTTGGCTTTGTAATCGTAAATACGACCCATGGTTACTTCAATAGTTCGGTTTGTAATATTATCTACAAACGCTCTATCGTGCGAAATCACGACCACTGCTTTTGCCTTATTCACTAAAAAATCTTCTAGCCAAATTACCGACTCAATATCAATATGGTTAGTTGGCTCATCAAGTAGAATTAAATCGGGTTTTTGAAGTAAAATTTTCGCCAATTCAATTCGCATACGCCATCCACCTGAAAACTCGCTTGTTGGTTTATTAAAATCTTCAGGTTTAAAACCTAAACCTTTCAACGCTTTTTCAACTTCCGCAGTGTAATTTACTTCTTCTAAAGCATAATATTTTTCACCCAAATCTGATACGCGCTCAATGATTTTCATATACTCATCAGATTCATAATCGGTTCGTGTTTCAAGCTGCTTGTTTAGAGCTTCCATTTCATCACGCATTTCAAAAATGTGACTAAATGCTTTAGATGTTTCTTCTAAAACAGACGTGTCATCTTCAGTTAGTAAATGCTGAGGCAAGTAAGCAATTACAGCATCTTTTGGCGCTCGCACATGTCCTTTAGTAGGGTTTTGTACACCTGCAATAATTTTCATCATTGTAGATTTTCCAGCACCATTTTTACCCATAAGGGCAATTTTATCATTTTCATTTATAGTAAAAGACACATCACTAAATAAGGTGTGACCACTAAATTCTACAACTAAATTATCTACAGAAATCATAGCTTTAATTTTAAAGGCGCAAAACTACTAAAAGCCGAAAGATAAATCTTTGATTTTTTTGAAGTAATGTTAGTTTTTACGGTATTACATATAAAACATTAATAAAAACACTCAAAACCTCTAAGAAAATTGACATTATAATGTTTGGTATACTTTAAATAATCAATCAAAAATCACCTCTTATTTTAAACATTTGTATATCAAAACTATTCTATAATTATATGAATAGAAAAACCTATAAATGACAAATTGCAACCTAGTATAAAACAAACCTTAATTCAACCTTTTTAAACAGCCTGATTTTCAACGAAAAAAAACATCTAATTAGAATTTGGTAATCAAATATATAATCGTAAATTTGCAAACTCTTTTTGAGAGAAGAATGTTTAATTATTAAATTAGAAAGTGTGGACACATTAAGCTACAAAACAGTTTCAGCAAATAAAGCCACTGTAAATAAGGAGTGGGTTTTAGTTGATGCTGAAGGACAGACTTTAGGTCGCTTAGCTTCTAAAGTTGCAAAACTTTTAAGAGGTAAGCATAAACCTAACTTTACACCACACGTTGATTGCGGAGACAATGTAATTGTTGTTAACTCTGAAAAAATCAACTTAACGGGAAACAAGTGGAACGACAAAACTTACATTCGTCACACAGGTTATCCAGGTGGTCAAAGAAGTTTATCTGCTACAGAAATGTTTGGAAAAGATCCAGCAAGATTAGTAGAAAAATCAGTAAAAGGAATGTTGCCTAAAAACAAATTAGGCGCAGATTTATTCCGTAACCTAACAGTTGTTGTTGGTACTGAGCATGCTCATGAAGCTCAAAAACCAAAAGCAATTAACTTAAACGAATTCAATTAATGGAAGTAATTCACAAAATCGGCCGTAGAAAGACGGCTGTTGCTCGTGTGTATGTTGCCCAAGGAAAAGGAAACATCACGATTAACAAAAAAGACATGGCGGTTTATTTTCCTACTGCAACTTTACAGTACAAAGTAAACCAACCTTTAGCTATGACTAACAATGATGGCAACTTTGATATTACAGTAAATGTATATGGAGGTGGCATAACAGGTCAAGCTGAGGCAATCCGTTTAGCATTATCTCGTGCTATGTGCGAAGTAGATGCTGACAACAGAGGTATTTTAAAACCTGAAGGTTTATTAACTAGAGACCCAAGAATGGTAGAGCGTAAGAAATTCGGACAGAAGAAAGCTCGTAAGAAATTCCAGTTCTCTAAACGTTAAAATCCCCAACTTGATTTCGGGATCTGTATTTACAGTTTTACAATCAAGTTATTTAAAACATTTAAACCAGTTATTGTTGCCCATGACCTTTGTGTCAGGGTTTAGTTTAGCATCTAAATGATTAAGGCGAGCGAAAGCAACCACTCAATCATTGCTAATTCAACAGAACGTAAACTATTACAAAATGGAAAAAGTAGAAGTAAAAGAATTACTTGAAGCAGGTGTACATTTTGGACACTTGACTAGAAAATGGGATCCAAACATGGCTCCTTACATTTATATGGAGCGTAACGGTATCCATATTATCAATCTTTACAAAACTGCTGCCAAAATTGAAGAAACTTCTCAAGCTCTTCACAAAATTGCAGCTTCTGGAAAGAAAATCTTATTTGTTGCTACAAAAAAACAAGCTAAAGACATCGTTGCTGAAAAAGCAGGTGCAGTAAACATGCCTTACATTACTGAAAGATGGCCAGGTGGAATGTTAACTAACTTTGTTACTATTAGAAAAGCTGTAAAGAAAATGGCTTCTATTGATAGAATGAAAAAAGATGGTACATTCAACACACTTTCTAAAAAAGAGCGTTTACAGGTAGACCGTTTAAGAGCTAAATTAGAAAAGAACTTAGGTTCTATCTCTGATATGACTCGTTTACCAGGTGCTTTATTTGTTGTAGATATCAAGCGTGAACACATTGCAATTAAAGAAGCACAAAAATTAAACATTCCAATCTTTGCAATGGTTGACACTAACTCAGATCCAAGACAAGTTGATTACTTGATTCCATCTAACGATGATGCTTCAAAATCAATCAACAAAGTACTTTCTTTGGTAACATCTGCAATTGCAGACGGTTTATCAGAAAGAAAATCTGATAAAGCTGATAAATCAGAAAAAGCAGCTAAACCTGCTAAAACTGCAAAAAAGAAAGCAGTAGCTGAAGAAGAAGAATAAATAACAATTTCAAAACATAAATAAGTCGTTTAGTTCTTTTCTTTGTTGAAAATTAATTGGACGACTTTTTTAAATTTTAAACTCATGGAAAATACTGTAAAAATTACAGCCGCAGAAGTAAATAAACTAAGACAAGCAACAGGAGCAGGAATGATGGATTGCAAAAAAGCCCTAGTGGAAGCTGGTGGTGATTTTGACAAAGCTATTGAGGTTTTACGTAAAAAAGGACAAAAAGTTGCTGAAAAAAGAGCTGACCGTGACTCATCTGAAGGTGCAGCTATCGCAAAAATTAACGATGATAATACTGTAGGTGTTGCTATTGTATTAGGTTGCGAAACTGACTTTGTTGGTAAAAACGAAAACTTTGTGAAATTAGCTAACGATTTAGCTGATATCGCTATAAACTACAATACAAAAGAAGAGTTTTTAGCTGCTGATTTTGGTGGAATGACTGTTGCTGATAAATTAACTGAGCAAACAGGTGTTATTGGTGAAAAGTTAGACATCACTGCTTTTGAAAAGTTAGAAGCTCCTTATGTTGGACAATACGTTCACATCAATAAAATCGCTGCTTTAGTAGGTTTATCTGCAAAAGTAGACAACGCTGATACTTTAGTAAAAGACGTTGCAATGCAAGTAGCTTCAATGGGAGCAACTACATTATCTTACAAAGATTTTGATCCTGCATTTATCGCTTCTGAAACTGAAGCTAGAATTGCTGTTATTGAAAAAGACAATATTGAATTAGGTCGTTTAGGTAAAACTTTAAAAAATGTACCTCAATACATTTCAATGGCACAATTAACTCCTGAAGTTTTAGCTAAAGCTGAAGAAGATGCAAAAGCTGAATTAAAAGCTGAAGGTAAGCCAGAGCAAATTTGGGATAGAATTTTACCAGGTAAAATGGAGCGTTTCATTTCTGATAACACAACTTTAGACCAAGAACAATGCTTATTGGATCAAAACTTCATTAAAGACGAAAAAATAAACGTAGCAAAATATGTTGCATCTTATGGAGATGTTGAAGTTACAAGTTTTAAACGTGTAACTGTTGGGTAATTAAAATCCAATTTTCCAAAACATTAAAAAGCTTCTCATAACGAGAGGCTTTTTTTATAATTTAAAAACAAAAAAATTATGTAGTTTTGCTAAACTTTCAAAATCAAAATGAAATACAAAAGAATTCTCCTAAAATTATCTGGTGAAGCCCTAATGGGAACACGTCAATACGGTATTGATCCTGTACGTTTATCAGAATATGCAAACGACATTAAAGAAATCATTGAAAAAGGTGTTGAAGTAGCCATTGTTATTGGTGGTGGAAACATTTTTAGAGGTGTTGCTGGTGCAAGCAATGGAATGGACAGGGTTCAAGGTGATCACATGGGTATGTTAGCAACCGTTATTAATGGTTTAGCTTTACAAAGTGCCTTAGAAGATGCTGGTGTACCTACTCGTTTACAGTCGGCAATAAGCATTGATGAAGTTGCTGAACCTTTCATTAGAAGAAAAGCACTTCGCCACTTAGAAAAAGGACGTGTTGTAATTTTTGGTGGTGGAACAGGAAACCCATATTTTACAACAGATTCTGCTGCTGTATTAAGAGCTATTGAAATGGAAGCTGATGTTATTTTAAAAGGTACTCGTGTGGATGGAATTTACAATGCTGATCCTGAAAAAGACTCAAAAGCTGTAAAATTTGATTATATTTCTTTTGATGATGTATTGCGCCAAGGCCTTAAAGTAATGGACACTACAGCCTTTACATTGAGTCAGGAAAATGAACTTCCAATTATTGTTTTTGATATGAACAAAAAAGGAAACTTATTAAAAGTAGTTTCTGGAGAAAAGATTGGAACTAAAGTAAACTTATAATAATTTTAAAGGTTTGGCTCATTTTTTGAAATGGCTTTTTAAGAATTAAAATACTTTTAAAGATGAACGAAGACATACAATTTATACTAGACTCTGCTAAAGAATCAATGGATGCTGCAATAAAGCATTTAGAAAAACAATTAGTAAACATTAGAGCAGGAAAAGCTAGTCCTGCAATGTTGGGAGGTGTAATGGTTGACTATTATGGATCTCAAACACCATTAAATCAGGTTGCAAACGTTAACACTCCTGATGGTAGAACCATATCTGTTCAACCTTGGGAAAAAGGAATGCTACAAGAAATTGAGAGAGGAATAATGATTGCTAATCTTGGTTTTAACCCTATGAACAATGGTGAAATGATTATTATTAATGTACCACCATTGACTGAAGAGCGTCGTCGTGACCTTGCTAAACAAGCTAAAGCTGAAGCTGAAGATGCTAAGATTGGTGTTAGAAGTGCAAGAAAAGATGCTAACAACGAAATTAAAAAATTAGATGATGCATCGGAAGACCTTCAAAAAAATGCAGAGATTGACATACAACAAATGACCGATAAATACGTTAAAAAAATTGACGATATTTTAGAAGTCAAAGAAAAAGAGATAATGACAGTATAATTAAAAGCGACAATTATGTCGCTTTTTCTTATCCTTTTAAAACCCTTCCCTCTTACATGCATAAACACTGTGTTTTTATTTTTTTTATACTCTGTATTTATACTACACAGTCGCAAACAACTTTAAAAGATTCTACTAAAGTTAGTCAGGACTCTATTAAAAAAACCGAATTCCTTAAACAAATAGGCAATGGTTTTTTTCCAACCAATTACTTAAACATAGATTTACGATACCTTTTTAAATACAACCAATATGAAGGTGTAAGAACAGGTTTAGGCGGCATTACAAACAAACGCTTTTCAGAACATTATAGACTTAATGGCTATCTTGTATATGGGTTTTTAGACCATAATTTTAAATACAGTATTGGTGGTGGGTTTAGACTTGCGTCAAAATCTAACACTTGGCTAAACTTATCATATACTGATGATCTTCAGGAAACAGGAAGTTCTGCTTTTTTAACCGACAAACGTTTTTTTCAGTTCTTTGAACCTCGATTGCTTAATATTAATTTGTTTCATAAACACATCACTAAAGCTATAACTTTAGAGCATAAGCTAAGTAAACATTTACTTACCGAAACGCAAT
Organism: Gaetbulibacter sp. PBL-D1; assembly: GCF_050509525.1. NCBI lineage: Bacteria > Pseudomonadati > Bacteroidota > Flavobacteriia > Flavobacteriales > Flavobacteriaceae > Gaetbulibacter > Gaetbulibacter sp. PBL-D1. The sequence continues at coordinate 87,942 of NZ_JBNWKB010000007.1, forward strand.
TTGCCGTTAGCAACATCAACCCTACGTATAGCTATGAGTATTTAAAAAATGACAAAATATTAAACGAATTTCACTTAAGTACAGCTAAAGTTGCATTGCAATGGAGTCCGTTTAGTAAGTTTGAAGTTTCAGAAGATGACTTAATAAAAGAAATTAAATCTGGCTATCCTAAATTCACACTACAATACACACATGCTTTTGAAGATGTTTTTAGAAGCAATATTAACTTTTCAAAGTTGGACTTTAGAACTGTTTATCAGTTAAATTATACTAAAGAGTCGTACACACAAGCAACAGTAGTTGCAGGAATGGTAAGTGGCGATACACCCTTAACGCATTTATATCATGCTTATCCAAATAATATCACCAAAGAGACCATATTACAACGATTTTCGGTTGCAGGTATAAATAGCTTTGAAACCATGTATTTTAATGAATTTTTCTCTGATAGGTTTTCAACCTTTCAGCTGAAGCATTATTTTCAACCTTTTAATATTTCTGAACGCTACAAACCACAATTGGTATTAATAACAAGGTATGCAATTGGAAACATGGGCAATATTGACAGACATCAAAATATAACATTCAATACCTTAGAAGATGGTTATTCTGAATCTGGTTTTGAAATCAATAGACTTCTCTTTGGTTTCGGACTTAGCTTTGCGTATCGTTATGGAGCTTACCACCTACCAAAAACCGAAGATAACGTAGCTTTTAAATTTACCTTTAACGTTTCGTTATAAACACAATAATAAACTTGTTTTTCTTAGCTAATCCTTAGCTTTTTTCTACCTTTGTCGCTGTTTTTGTAACACTATGTTTAAACTATTTACAACAGGATTCTGGGAAGTTGTTGCGCGAGTTATTTTGCGTAATAAAATAGCAATACTTATTGCCATAATTCTTGCTACAATTTTCTTTAGTTATCAGTGGAAATATATGCGCTTCACCTATACTGAAGCCAATTTATTACCTGATGATCATGAGGTAAATGTTACTTACAATGAGTTTTTAGATATTTTTGGTGAAGAAGGTAACCTCATTGTTTTGGGTGTTAAAGACTCAACCCTTTTTTCGGTTGAAAAACTTAACGCTTGGAATCAACTTTCTGAAGATTTTAAAGTTTATGATGAAGTTGAAACCGTTGTATCAATTAAAGACCTTCAAAAACTTGTAAAAAACAACGATGCTCAAAAATTTGAATTAGAACCCTTTATAAAAGATTCTATTCATTCTTTAGCGCAAATAGATACGCTTCAAAACGAACTGTTTAAACAGTATCCTTTTTATGATAATTTTCTGTTTAACAAGACCACAAAGACCATTCGAACAGCTATTTATCTTAAAAAAGATATAGTAAATACACCTACAAGAAAAGATTTTATAATTGAAACGCTTCAAGATAAAATAAACACGTTTGAAAGTGAAAATGACCTAGATGTTAGGGTTTCAGGTATGCCTTACATTCGTACCCTAAACTCACAAAACATTGTTGATGAGATAGGACTATTTATTGGAGCAGCTTTACTAGTAACTTCGTTAATTTTCTTTTTCTTTTTCAGGTCGTTTAGAGCCACATTTATCTCTCTTATTGTAGTGTGTATAGGTGTAATGTGGACTTTTGGTATACTTGGGTTGTTAAAATATGAAATTACTGTTTTAACAGCTTTAATTCCGCCACTTATTATAGTTATTGGTATTCCTAACTGTATCTTTTTAATAAATAAATACCAACACGAGGTTAAAAAACATGGTAATAAAGTAAAGTCGCTACAGCGTGTCATTACAAAAATTGGTAACGCTACGTTAATGACAAATGTTACTACAGCTTCTGGTTTTGCTACTTTTATTCTTACTGAAAGTACGTTGCTTAAAGAGTTTGGTATTGTGGCTTCGCTTAGCATTTTAGCTATTTTTATATTGTGCCTTTTGGTAATTCCTATTATTTACACTTTTTTACCTTACCCTAAAGAACGTCACTTAGAACATCTTAACAAACGTTGGATTGGAACTTTCGTGGACTGGATGGAACGCATGGTAAGAGAGCACAAAATTGCTATTTATGCAACTTCGGTTGTTTTACTTACTGCCAGTATTATTGGTATTTACCAAATAAAAATTTCGGGAAGTTTAATTGAAGACATGCCTAAAGAAAAAGAGTTTTTCCATGATATTCGCTTTTTTGAAAGTGAGTTTAATGGTATTATGCCTCTTGAAATTATGGTAGATACTCAACGTAAAAAAGGCGTTATGAAGTTAAGTACTTTAAAACGCATGAACGAGTTAGAGGAACTCATCATTGAAACGCCAGAACTGTCAAGACCAATATCAGTAGTTAGTTTGGTAAAATATTCTAAACAAGCCTACTATAATGGTAACCCAAAATATTACCAACTCCCAACCAGTCAGGAAAATAGCTTTATTTTATCGTATGCAAAAAATTCATCTTCAAATGTAGATTTGCTGAATAACTTTGTAGATAGTACAGGTCAATATGCGCGTATTACAACCTTTATGAAAGATATTGGTACTGATAAAATGGAGCGTATTGAAGAAGACCTTCAAAACAAAATCAACAAAGTGTTTCCTGAAGAGCGTTATAAAGTTACTATGACAGGTAAAGCATTGGTATTTCAAAAAGGAACAAAGTATTTAGTAAAAAACCTCGCAATATCATTATCCTTAGCCATAATTTTAATCTCATTATTTATGGCTTATATGTTTAGATCTTTTAGGATGATTATTGTATCCTTAATTCCTAACATATTACCATTACTAGTAACCGCAGGTTTAATGGGTTATTTAGGAGTCCCTATAAAACCTTCAACAATTCTAGTATTTAGTATTGCTTTTGGTATTTCGGTAGATGACACCATTCACTTTTTAGCAAAATACCGTCAAGAGCTTCAAGCCAACCACTGGAAAATAAGAAAATCGGTTTACGCAGCATTGCGCGAAACAGGTGTAAGTATGTTTTATACTTCAATAGTATTATTCTTTGGCTTTTCGGTATTTACCATATCTAGTTTTGGAGGTACAGTTGCTTTAGGAGCTCTAGTTTCGGCCACATTACTGTTTGCAATGTTGTCTAACCTATTACTTTTACCATCGTTATTATTATCGTTAGAAAGAAGCATTGCCAATAAAGAAGTATTACGAAAACCAGCAATAAACATTATTCCTGAAGAAGATGATGAGATAGAAAATTCTTTAGAATAATCATAAAAAATTATCTTTGCATTTTAAATTTAATATCAAATGAAATTACACACTGTTGCAGAACTATTGTCAAGTGACATTACACTACAAGACATTGAAATTAAAGGATGGGTTAGAACGTTTAGAGCTAATCGTTTTATAGCTTTAAATGATGGTTCTACAATTAATAATATACAATGTGTAGTAGATTTTGAAAACACAGACGAAGCCACCTTAAAGCGCATAACTACTGGTGCTGCAATACATATAAAAGGTGAACTTGTAGAAAGCCAAGGAAAAGGACAAAGTGTAGAAATACAGGTTAAAACCATTGATATTCTTGGTGATTCACACCCAGACGAATATCCTATTCAACCTAAAAAACACTCGTTTGAGTTTTTACGTGAAAATGCACACTTGCGCACAAGAACAAGTACATTTAGCGCTGTAATGCGTTTGCGTTCATCATTATCTTTTGCTATTCACAAGTACTTTAATGAAAATGGTTTTTATTACATGCACACACCTATCATTACAGGTAGTGATGCCGAAGGTGCTGGTGAAATGTTTAGAGTAAGTGCTCTAGATGCTAAAAACCCTCCATTGACTGAAGATGGAAAAGTAAACTACAAAGAAGATTTCTTTGGAAAAGAAACCAACTTAACCGTTTCTGGTCAGTTAGAAGCCGAAACCTATGCAATGTCATTAGGTAAAGTGTACACATTTGGACCAACATTTAGAGCGGAAAACTCTAACACATCGCGTCACTTAGCTGAATTCTGGATGATAGAACCAGAAGTAGCTTTTATGGATTTAGCTGGTAACATGGATTTAGCCGAAGATTTTATGAAATCGGTGTTGAGCTATGTTCTAGAACACAACATGGACGACCTAAAATTTTTAGAAAACCGCTTACTTGACGAAGAAAAAACAAAACCTCAAGCTGAACGTAGCGAAATGAGCTTAATTGAAAAGTTGAAATTTGTTGTAGACAACAACTTTAAGCGTGTAAGCTACACTGAAGCCATAGATATTTTACGTAATAGTAAACCAAACAAGAAAAAGAAATTCAACTATATTATTGAAGAATGGGGAGCTGACTTGCAAAGCGAACATGAGCGTTATTTAGTTGAAAAGCACTTTAAATGTCCAGTAATCTTATTTGATTATCCTGCAAACATTAAAGCATTTTACATGCGTTTAAATGAAGATGGAAAGACCGTTAGAGCTATGGATATTTTGTTCCCAGGAATTGGAGAAATTGTAGGTGGTTCACAACGTGAAGAGCGTTTAGACGTTTTAAAAGAAAAAATGAAAGCGCTTGATATCGAAGAAGAAGAACTATGGTGGTATTTAGATTTACGTAAATACGGAACTGCTGTTCACTCTGGATTTGGATTAGGTTTTGAGCGTTTAGTTATGTTTGCTACAGGAATGGGTAACATTAGAGATGTTATACCTTACCCAAGAACACCTCAAAATGCTGAATTCTAATTGCAGAAGACACTGAGATTTTTAATTTATATCGCTAGATGTTTATTAAATGTATCACTTCAAAATAAATAATGAAATAAAACAATCTACGTTCTAACATAATGTAGATTGTTTTTTTTATTTTTACTCTAAACCCAAATAACACAATGCTTAAACAGTATTTACAGTTTAAATTATCACAAAAGTTGTCTCCGCAACAAATTCAATTAATGAAATTGATTCAGTTGCCTACACAAGCGTTTGAGCAAAGATTAAAGCAAGAATTAGAGGAAAACCCAGCTTTAGAAAGTGGTAAAGAATCATCAGATGAATTTGATGATAAATATGATGAATTTGACAACTCTGCTGACGACTATAATGACAACGAATCTATAAATGCCGAAGACATAAATGTAGATGAATATTTAAGTGATGATGATATTCCTGACTACAGGACCCAAGCCAATAATTACAGTGGCGACGATGAAGAAAAAAATGTGCCTTATGCTGCTGGAACCTCTTTTACTCAGCATTTAATCAATCAGTTAAACACATTCCGACTAGATGATAACGAATATGAAATCGCTGAATTTTTAGTTGGAAGCGTTGATGAGAGTGGTTATATACGTCGTTCTTTAAGTGATATTGTTGACGATTTAGCATTTACTCAAGGCGTGTATACTGATGAAGCATCGGTTGAAAAAGTACTACATAAAGTACATCAACTAGATCCTGCAGGTGTTGGCGCAAGAAACCTTCAAGAGTGTTTAAGCATTCAGCTTCATAGAAAAGAAAAAACACCTGATGTTGAACTTGCTATTGATATTATTGATAAAGCTTTTGAACAGTTTACCAAAAAGCATTACAAAAAGCTACTTCAAAAATTTGACATTACAGAAGCTCAACTTAAAGATGCCATAGATGAAATTGAGCATCTTAACCCAAAACCAGGTGGTTCTTATGCTGGTAATAATAGAATTGTTGAGCACATAGTACCTGATTTTGCTATTAAAATTGTAGATGGCGAACTTGAGCTTACCTTAAACGGACGAAACGCTCCTGAACTTCATGTTTCAAGAGAATATAGCAACATGATGAAAGGCTATAAAGAATCTAAAGACAAGAGCAAATCACAAAAAGATGCTGTGCTTTTCATTAAGCAAAAACTAGATGCTGCAAAATGGTTTATTGAAGCTATAAAACAACGTCAACAGACCCTTTTTGTGACCATGAGTGCAATTATGCATTATCAAAAAGAGTATTTTTTAACAGGTGACGAACGTAAGTTAAGACCAATGATTTTAAAAGATATTGCTGATGAAATAGACATGGATGTATCAACAATATCAAGAGTTGCTAATAGTAAATATGTAGATACACCTTATGGTACTAAATTGATTAAGGAATTTTTCTCTGAGTCAATGACAAATGACCAAGGTGAAGAAGTTTCAACTAGAGAAATTAAAAAAATTCTAGAAACGGTTATTGAAGAAGAAAACAAAAGAAAACCACTAACCGATGAAAAATTAGCTTCAATTTTAAAAGAAAAAGGCTATCCAATTGCTAGACGTACTGTAGCAAAATACAGAGAGCAACTAGATATTCCTGTGGCAAGATTGAGAAAAAAGATATGATAAACCATATTCTTAGAGCCATATCATTTATTTTCCATCCTGTTTTAATGCCTTTATTAGGTGTAATCTTTTACTTTTCAAAAACGCCTAGGTTTATTCCTGTTCCTATAGTAAAAGCTAAACTATTTTCGGTTTCAATACTCACTATTGCACTTCCTATATTGCTATTTTATCTACTTAAAACCATTAAAAAAATAGACTCTTTTTACCTTGAAACAACTCAAGAACGCATTATCCCTTTAATTCTTAATAGTGCAATCATAATACTTGTTTTAAATAGGGTTTTAACCTATAATGAAATTCCTGAATTATACTACTTTTTTGTAGGTGTACTTTGCTCAACCATAACGTGTCTTATTTTGGCTTTTCTAAAATTTAAAGCAAGTATACATATGATAGCTGCAGCTGGTTTTTTCATGTTTGCAGTTGCAATAGGTATTCATTTTAAAATAAATATTAATGGTACTATTGCACTTATGTGTATCATTTTAGGCGCAATTGCAAGCTCTAGGCTGCATTTAAAAGCGCATAGTAGCATAGAACTAATTATAGGCTTTTTTATTGGATTAATTCCACAATTAATCTTGCTTAATTATTGGCTATAAAATGTAAAACATTATTCCAATTCTGGCAACTGACATGTCAATAGTGGCATCTTCAATTTTCGCACTACTTTCAAAGATTGGATTTAAAGCATAGTAAAAATGAATGTTCCAAGTATCATAACCAGCACTTAAAGTCAAGCCATATTGTATTGTATTGAAGTCAGAAACATTGGTAAGCTTAATGGTTTCTGAATTACCTTTAAACTTAGTAGAATTAGCAAAAACGTAACCAAATTTCAGTCCTGAATAAATCCTCCAAAACTTATATGTAGAGGCATCAGATGTCCTCCATCTAAATTCTAGTGGTACCTCAAGAACATAGGTAGTAAATTTATTCTTTGAAAAAGACGTTTCGTCTTCATCTAAAACAGTATATGTATATCCTCCAGAAACTTCATCGATTAATAGATTCTGATTATAAGAATTGGCTGATAAACCAATCCCTAAACCAACAGCTACATTTCTTTTTTTATTGATAGGCATATCCCTAATAAATCCCAAATGAAAACCACTAGAAAAACCTCTTTGAGAAACATCTTGGTGTTTATTTGCTAGTAAGTTATAAGTTGCCGAAACATAAAATTGGTCCTCTCTATAACGAGAATCAACTAGAGTAGAATCGTTAGTAGTTTGTCCCAATACAAATTGTGACAACAATAGAAATGCAAATAGGAGTTTGAGATTCATTTATACAAATATATGGTAATGATTAAAATATAATGTATAAAAAAACATCCTGATCAAAATAACCAGGATGTTTTAGAAATTTAACAAATAAAATTATTTTCTATTAGCAGAGATATCCCCTTGTTTAGTGGTGTAGTTAATTTTTAAAGCATTCTCTTCTCTAAGTTCCTGCTTAATATCTCCAATTAATCCCATATTTGCTTCTTTATCTACTTTTAAAGCAGTTGTAAGAAACGGGATTAGTTCTTCTCTTTTAGATGCTCGTTCTGCAGCTATAAAAGCTTTTATATCACTGACATCAGCAAATTTATCATTTAACTGTATACGTGATTCTTTACCAAATTGGCTTTGATATCTTTCAGTAGGTTGTCCTACGTATATATACATCACCAAATCTTTTTTATCTAGCTTTTCAACTTGGTCAGCACTTGGTAATTCGTTTTTAATTTTTAAGGTATTATCTCTCATTACGGTAGCAACCATAAAGAAGAATAATAACATAAATACAATATCAGGTAAAGACGCAGTTGAAATAGCTGGTAAATCGCCTGATTTTTTCTTATTAAATTTAGACATATCTTATGTTTTCTAAATTACTTTTGTTGAACTTCAGATAATTTTTGAGGGTACTCAAGTTTTATCTTTTCAATCTTTTCTTTAAGCTTGTCTTTACTTCCAACCCAGTTTACGTCGTCATAGTTAGCTTGCATTTGTAAAAATGAAGTTCCGTAAAGCTCTTGCGCTCTACGATTTCTAAGTTCATTGTATGCTGCTACTAACTCATTTTGAACAGAAATATAAGTCTTATAAGTAGTTTCACGCTCGTTCTTTAAAGATATGATAGCTTTATCAGGATTGTCAGATGACTTAGGGTCTCTTTTTCCTTTACAATAGTCACATCCATCCTCTCCAGTTCCTCCTCCATTATCAAGGAATTCTACTGCAGCTTTACGCAAATCTTTAAGATCCATCAATTCGTCCTCAACAAGCAATTGGTCTTTACCATTAATAAGTACAGTAAAAATATTTTTTTGCTTGATGATTACATCTTCGTCACTTTCTTCAATTGGAGGCAACTTTCTATTTAAACCTGTATCAGTCTCAATAGTTGTTGTAACCAAAAAGAAAATAAGAAGTAAGAATGCAATATCAGCCATTGAGCCTGCATTAACTTCTGGTGCTGATCTTTTTGCCATAATTACTTAATCATTTTTTTTGCTCCAGCAAATAACATTGCCGCAGCTGCTCCAATTATTAATATGTAGAAAGCAATTAAACCTGCTCCTACCATGTGAGATTGTCCTTCAGTTGCTACTTTGTTATTGTACATATATGTATTAGTGTCTCCACCAGATACTGCGTATGCAATTATAAGTACAGCAGCAAAAAGGCCTACTCCTATTAACGTGTTTTTTAAGGATCCAGTATTTGTGAATAGATTTTTTAACACAAACACTACAACAAATAGTAATACGAGTCCAAGAACAATATAAGTAACTATTGCCATTGGGTCTACAATTGCTGTATCTCCTTCTAAGGCAGCTGCTTTAATAGCTTCGTCTCCTTTAGAAATAATTCTAATTAGGAAGACAATACCTAGTAAACTAAGTACAGCTGCTACTATTTTTAAAATCTTATGCATAATTTTTCTATAATTTATTGCTTATTATTTTTTGTGCTTTACTAACATGTCCATTAATGTAATAGACGCATCTTCCATATCGTTAACGATACTATCAATTTTTGCAATAATATAGTTGTAGAAAATTTGAAGTATAATTGCTACAATAAGACCGAATACAGTTGTTAATAAGGCAACTTTAATACCACCTGCTACTAAAGAAGGTTGCATATCACCAGCTGCTTCAATTTTATCGAATGCTTGAATCATACCAATTACTGTACCCATGAACCCAAGCATTGGTGCCAATGCGATAAATAATGAAATCCATGATACGTTTTTCTCTAATTGTCCCATTTGTACTCCACCATAGGCAACAACAGCTTTTTCAGCAGCATCGATATCTTCGTCTGCTCTGTCTAATCCTTGATAAAAAATAGATGCAACAGGTCCTTTTGTGTTTCTGCAAACTTCTTTAGCTGCTTCGATACCACCTGATGCTAATGCATCTTCTACATTTTGAGTTAATTTCTTAGTATTTGTAGTAGATAAGTTTAAAAAGATAATTCTTTCAATTGCAATTGCTAAACCTAAAATTAAACATAGCAATACAATTCCCATAAACCCAGGTCCACCTTCAATAAAACGTTTCTTTAATTCTTGGTGAAATCCAAGGTCTTCTTCAGCAGGAGCTGCAGCCTCTTCTTCTTTTGTTACAGTTGCAACAGTTGTTGTTGCGGCAGTTGTAGTTGTAGTAAATGCGTTTGCATTAACAGTTCCGAAAGCCATGGTTCCTGCTATGGCTAGGATAGAAAATAGTCTTTTCATTGTTCTTATTCTTAATTTTATTAGTTAAAGTGTTAAAGATATAAAAAAATTACAATTAAAAATAAAATAACAGCAGAGAGGAAGGGATTCGAACCCTCGATACGCTTTTGACGTATACACACTTTCCAGGCGTGCGCCTTCGACCACTCGGCCACCTCTCTGTAACTTTATCTTTAATTACAGTGGGTCAAATAACAAAAAATTCTTTGAATGTTAAAATTTTGAAAGTTAATTTTAAGACATTTCTCCACGTAAAGGCGTTTCAAATATGGTTTTGAACGTTTTAGCAGAAATGTTTTCTCCCAACATATACATTAATTTTGCTATTGCAGCTTCGGTTGTAATGTCTTTTCCTGAAATTACACCTGCTTTTTTAAGCTGCGAACTGGTTTCATACTGTCCCATATTGACACTTCCTCCTGAGCATTGTGTTACATTTATAATTTGTACCCCTTTTTTTATAGCAGATTCCATTAAGTCAATAAACCAATCTTCGGTTGTAGCATTACCTGCTCCATAGGTTTCTAAAACAATACCTTTTATATTAGGATTATGTGTCATGCATTCCAAAACCGATTTCGAAATACCTGGAAACAGCTTTATTAAAGCAATACTGTTATCAAAAGATTTATGCACAACCAACTTTTTTCTAGCATTTGGTTTATACAAGTCTTCATGGTTTACCTTAATATGTACTCCAGATTCGGCTAAATGAGGATAATTTAAGGATTCAAATGCTTCAAAATGTTCTGCATTTATTTTAGTTGTACGATTTCCTCTATATAATTTGTATTCAAAATATAACCCTACCTCTCTTATTAATGGTCTGTTCCTAGTTTGCAACGATGCCATTTGAATTGTGGTTATCAAGTTTTCTTTGGCATCGGTACGCAAATCACCAATTGGTAATTGCGACCCTGTTAATATTACAGGTTTATCTAAGTTTTCTAACATAAAACTTAATGCTGAAGCTGTATAGCTCATGGTATCACTGCCATGAAGTACTACAAACCCATCAAAGCTATCGTAATTGTCTTCTATAATTTCGGCTATTTGAACCCAATAGTCAGGATTCATGTTTGAAGAATCTATTGGATCTTTAAAGGATATTGTAGTTATATCACAGTCTAATAGTTTTAATTCAGGAATACGTTTTAACAGATTATTAAAGTCAAAGGACTTCAATGCTCCTGTATTTGGGTTTTTAATCATCCCAATAGTTCCACCAGTATATATTAAAAGTATTTTTGGGCTATTGCTTTCCATACCTATTATATATTAAATATGTCTTTTGAGTTTTGTGTTGTTATTTCTGCAATGGTTTCTTGAGGAAAATTATACAATTCTGATAGTTTTTCTAACACCTTTATTATATAACTACTTTCATTACGTTTCCCTCGATATGGTTTTGGTGCTAAATATGGCGAGTCGGTTTCCAAAACAATATGTTTTAAGTCTATTTGATTTAAAAACTGGTCTATTTTTCCATTTTTAAATGTTGCTACACCACCTATTCCTAATTTCATATTGTAAGAAATCGCTTTTTGTGCTTGCTCAAAAGTACCAGTAAAGCAATGAAAGATGCCAAAAAGCGCATCGCCTTTTTCGGTTTCAAGAACTTCAAATATTTCATCAAAAGCATCACGACAATGTATCACAATTGGCAACTTGTATTTTTTTGCTAACTGAATTTGATGCTTAAATGCTTTTTTTTGAATTTCTAAAGTAGAAGTATCCCAATATAAATCGATCCCTATTTCGCCAACAGCATAAAAGTGTCTTTTTGCCATTAACTCCTCAACATGTTGTAATTCTTCTTTATAGTTATCTTTTACAGAAGTAGGATGCAAACCCATCATTAAAAACACATGATTGGGAAATTCTTGTTCCAACTTTAACATAGATGTTGTGTAGCTAGAGTCTATTGCTGGAATAAAAAAACGAGAAACATTGGCATCTATAGCACGTTGTATCATTTCCTTTCTATCTTCATCAAAAGCCTCACTGTATAAATGAGTATGTGTATCGGTAATAATCATTTTGCTAAAATAATTCTTTTATACCACTATATTTGTAAAAAAAGTTATGGAAAACAGTCTTCAAGAGTTTCTGTTAGAAAAGGGGTTTACTAAAATAAAGCTGCACCTAACTAGAACCAATCATTTTGAAATTCGCGCTACAATAAATGGAGTAAAAGGTTTATTTATTTTAGATACTGGTGCTTCAAACTCTTGCGTAGGCTTTGATGCTGTTGAGAGGTTTAACTTAAAAGCAAAAGACTCTCCTATACGAGCTGCAGGAGCTGGCGCAACTGATATGGAAACCCAAATTTCCAAAAAGAATAAAGTAAAAATTGGTAAATGGAAAAAAGACAAAGTAGCTTTAATCTTATTTAACCTAACACATGTAAATACTGCACTAACAAGTCATAACTCAAAACCAGTTGATGGCATTATTGGTGCTGACATCTTAAAAAAGGGAAAAGCAGTGATTGATTATCAAAAAAAATATTTATACTTAAAATTGTAGTATAATTCTTTCTGAATATTTCAAAATTGTGCTTATATTTATAGTCAATCCCTCAATTAATTAATAGCACAAATGCATGCCTCTATAATAATAGCAGACGATCATCCATTGATCCTAAAAGGTCTGAATGATTTTTTAAAAGAAAAGGACTACAATATAATAGGTAGTGCCGAAAATGGCAGAGACGCCTACAACCTTATAGAAACTCACCAACCTGAAATTGCCATACTAGACATTAGGATGCCACATTTGACAGGTTTGGAAATCGCAAAAAAGTGTTTCGATAATAATTTACCAACAAAAATTGTCCTTATAACTTTTGAAAAGGACGAAGAAACCTATTACGAAGCCAAAGCACTAAATATCTTTGGTTATGTCCTTAAAGAATTTGCTTTAGTTGAAATTGAGCAATGTATTTCTTCGGTATTAAAAAACACACCGTATTTTAGTCCTGAACTTATTTCGCATTTAGAAATTAAAGAAGTCCCAAAAGAACTTGAAGAGTTGACTCCAACCGAAAAAGAAGTATTAAAACATATTGCGCAAAACAAAACTGCAAAAGAAATTGGAGAACTAATGTTTATCTCCAACAGAACTGTAGAAAAACACAAAAGCAACATCATTAAAAAGCTTGATATCACTCCGTTTCAAAACAGTTTATTGATTTGGGCAAAGGAAAATCAGGAATTTCTTACTTAAAAATACGTAATGTTACGTATTGTTTGGCATTGATATAATGCTCACCTTTACAGTGCTATTAATCAAACTACTTAGGGGATAAAAAGCTCTTGGTTATTAGCTTAACTAGGAGCTTTTTTGTTTTAACAACTATTCTCGAAGTTAAAAATTACAAAAAAATGAAACAGAAGTTGTCACTCTTTAATTCACCTTTGATTGTTACTCTAGTTTTAAGTGTCGTGTTAACAATAACATTAAATATTTTAGTCTGTTTTCAATGAACTTAACCATACTATGATGATTGAAAAAAGTGCAAACCCTCAAAATTTGCACTTTTTTTATTACAAAAAACCAAAATATACGTAACGTTACGTATTGTTTGGCTTTCAATTATTCTAGACCTTTACAGTGCTATTAATTTTTTATAAGGGAAACTTGAAAGCTCTGGGCTTAATTGCCCAGGGATTTTGAGTGAAAATATTGACTCGATTAAGATGAAACATAATTTAAAATCTTCTAATAAGCTTTTTATTATTGGTTTAGTAATTAGTGTCATTTTAATAATATCTATAAATATTCTTGTCAATTTTTTTTAGTTATTAGTTAGTTATTTTCAAGAAAAAAGCGCAATTTAAGGGGAATTGCGCTTTTTGTTTTATATGATATGTCTATTACTTTATAACTCTAAAGCCTTCTTAACATCATTATTCATTAATAACTCAACTGGGTTTTCAAGTGCTTCTTTAATTGCAACTAAAAATCCTACAGACTCTCTACCATCAATAATTCTGTGATCATATGATAATGCTAAATACATCATTGGGTGAATTTCAACTTTACCATCAACAGCAATTGGACGCTCAATAATATTGTGCATTCCTAAAATACCACTTTGTGGTGGGTTGATAATTGGTGTAGATAACATACTACCAAATACACCTCCATTTGAAATTGTAAATGTACCACCTGTCATTTCATCAACAGTAATTTGACCATCACGAGCTCTTAATGCTAAACGTTTTACTTCAGCTTCAACACCTCTAAAAGTTAAGTTTTCAGCATTTCGTATTACTGGAACCATAAGTCCTTTTGGTCCTGATACTGCTATACTAATATCACAGAAATCGTAAGAAATCATTTCTTTTCCATCTATCATAGAGTTAACAGCTGGAAATTCTTTTAATGCTCTTACTACTGCTAATGTAAAGAAGCTCATAAACCCAAGACCTACACCATGCTTTGCTTTAAACTCTTCTTTATATTGTTTACGCAATTCAAAAATAGGTGTCATGTTAGCCTCATTAAAAGTGGTTAACATTGCTGTTTCGTTTTTAGCCGATACTAAACGCTCTGCTACTTTACGACGTAACATTGATAGTTTAGAGCGTGACTCTCCACGGCTTCCTCCTGTTGGAGTTCCCATAGATGGTTTTGCGTTTACAGCATCGTCTTTGGTTACTCTACCGTCTTTACCTGTGCCTTGTATTTGAGAAGCTTCCATTCCTTTTTCAGCTAAAATCTTTTTTGCTGCAGGACTTGCTGTTCCTGTTGCATACGTTTTGTTTTCAGCAACTGGTTCTACTTTCTTTTCTTCAGCTTTAGGTGCTTCTTCTTTTTTCTCTTCTTTTTCAGGTGCATCAGATCCTTCAGGTTTTGCTGCACTTGTATCAATTAAACAAACCACTTCTCCTACTGCAACTGCATCACCTTCTTCTGCCTTTAAGGTAATCGTTCCGCTAGCTTCAGCTGGAAGCTCAAGAGTTGCCTTATCACTATCTACTTCAGCAATGGCCTGATCTTTTTCTACATAATCACCATCTTGCACTAACCATTCTGCAATTTCTACTTCAGTAATAGACTCTCCTGGTGAAGGTACTTTCATTTCTAAAATCATTGTTCTATAATTTTATGTTTTTGGATTTGTTTTTATTTTATCGTTGGTTGTTTTTTGTTTTATCGAAAACGAAATCAATAACTTCTTGATGACGTTTTTTAGAACGTACTGAGCTTCCTGCTGCAGGTGCTCCATAAGCTCTTCGCGATGCTACTCTAAAGTTTTTAGCTTCATCTAAATGCATTAACATAAAGCTATAAGCTCCCATATTTCTTGGTTCTTCTTGAGCCCAAACCATATCTTCAACATGACTGTATTTTTCCAAAACAGCTTTAATTTCTTTTTCTGGTAATGGGAATAATTGCTCTATTCTTACTAAAGCAACATCGTTTCTTTCTAATTTTTCGCGTTCTTCTAATAAGTCATAATAAAACTTACCTGTTACAAACACTAGCGTTTTTACAGCATCAGTTTTTACAGACTCATCGTCGATTAGCATTTGGAAACTACCATTTGCAAACTCATCAACTGTTGACACACACAATGGATGACGCAATAAACTCTTAGGCGTAAACACGATTAAAGGCTTACGGAATTTGGCTTTTACTTGTCTACGTAATAAATGGAACATGTTAGCTGGTGTTGTACAATCGGCTACATACATATTATCTTTTGCACATAGTTGTAAGTAACGTTCCATACGTGCTGATGAATGCTCTGCACCTTGACCTTCATAACCATGAGGCAATAACATTACCAAACCATTTTGAAGTTTCCACTTATCTTCTGCTGCAGAAATATATTGGTCTAGCATAATTTGAGCTCCATTACTGAAATCTCCAAATTGCGCTTCCCAAATGGTTAAGGTTTTAGGGCTTGCCATAGCATAACCATAATCAAAACCTACCACACCATATTCTGATAGTAGTGAGTTATAGATAAAGAATTTTCCTTGCTTATCACTCAACTTATTAAGTAATACAATTTCTTCTTCACTATCTTCTACTTTTACAACGGCATGTCTGTGAGAGAATGTACCACGTTCTACATCTTGACCAGATATACGAACATCGTGACCTTCTTCTAGTAAACTACCATAAGCTAAATGTTCAGCCATTGCCCAGTCTAACTTGTTTTCATCAAACATAGTTTGTCTGGATTGTACTAAACGCTCTATTTTACGTATGAATTTTTTGTCTTTTGGTAATGAAGAAATTACTTCTGTGATACGCTTTAATCCTTCAGCAGAATAAGCAGTATCTACAGGTTTCATCATTTTATTTTCATCAACAGTAATATAGTCTGTCCATTCATTTTGCATAAATGGAGTAATTACTGTTTTATCCTCTTTACGAGAGTCTTCTAATTTTTCTTCTAAAGATGCTTTGTAATCTTCTTCTAATTGTGACACATGGTCTTTAGTGATAATACCTTGGTCAATTAGTTTTTGAGCATAAATATCTCTTGGGTTTTGATGCTTTGCAATAGCTTTATAAAGTAATGGTTGTGTAAACTTAGGTTCGTCACCTTCGTTATGACCATACTTTCTGTAACCCAATAAATCTATAAATACGTCGCGTTTAAATTGCATTCTGAAATCTAGAGCAAACAACATGGCATGCACTACAGCTTCGGCATCATCAGCGTTTACGTGTAATACAGGTGACAATGTTACCTTACCAACATCAGTACAATAGGTACTTGACCTTGCATCTAAATAGTTAGTAGTAAAACCAATTTGGTTATTTACTACAATATGAATGGTTCCATTAGTTTTATAACCGTCTAATTGTGCCATTTGCACAACTTCGTATACCAATCCTTGACCAGCAATAGCTGCATCACCATGCACAACTATTGGTAGTACTTGAGATGGGTTTTCAGGATATTTATCGTCTTGTTTTGCTCTAGTAATTCCTTCAACAACTGCTCCAACAGTTTCTAAGTGTGAAGGGTTTGGTGCTATGTTAAGGTTTATTTTTTTGCCAGAGTCGGTAACTCTATCGCTTGTCCAACCTAAATGGTACTTAACATCGCCATCAAAAATTTCTTCTTCATAATCCTTACCATCAAACTCACTAAAGATGTCTTTTGCAGATTTTCCAAAGATATTTGTAAGCGTACTTAAACGACCTCTATGTGCCATACCCATTACAAACTCCTTAACACCATAGTCAGCTGCTTTTTCAATTACAGCATCTAATGCAGGAATTAAAGACTCTCCTCCTTCTAGAGAGAAACGCTTTTGACCTACATACTTTGTATGTAAGAAACTTTCAAAAGAGACAGCCTCATTAAGTTTTTTAAGGATATGCTTTTTTTGTTCTGCTGAAAAATTTGGTTGGTTATCGTTGATATTTAATTTTTCCTGAATCCAATTGATTTCCTCAGGTTTTCTAATATACATGTATTCAACACCAATAGAATCGCAATAAATACTATCTAGGTGTTTGATGATTTCTCTTAAAGTTTGTGCTCCAATCCCTAATACTTCACCTGCATTGAAAACAGTATCTAAATCACTATTAGACAATCCAAAATGCTCAATATCTAGCGTTGGAACATATTTACGTCTTGCTCTTACTGGGTTAGTTTTTGTAAACAAGTGACCTCTGCTACGGTAACCATCAATAAGTTTTATAACCTGAAACTCTTTTTGTACATGCTCAGGAATTTGGGTAGAAACGCCTTCAACAATTTCACCTTCCATTCCGTAACTCTCACTACCAAAATCGTAACCTTGAAAAAATGCTCTCCAACTTGGTTCAACTGAGTCTGGGTTTTGTAAATATTGTTCGTATAAATCAGCAAAATATGCTGTATGTGCTGCGTTTAAAAAGGAATATTTATCCATAAGTAGTTAAAAACTGTATCGTTCCGACAAAATTTATACAAAAGTACAACTTTTACTATAATACACTTATGTTTTATTATATTTATAACATCTCTTTTTCAACTATTTATACTATGAAGACCTTTTCTACAAAATTTAACCTCAAAAAAATCATCTTATTAATACTTATTTCGGTTTGTTTTAACACTGTAAATGCCCAAGAAAACACTAGCGATTTTTGGAATCATGTGCGATTTGGAGGAGGAGTAGGACTAAGCTTTGGTGATGGCTTTTTTAGTGGCACTTTAGCACCAAGTGCTATTTATGAATTCAATAATCAATTTGCGTTAGGGCTTGGACTTAATGGAACTTACAACTCCAGAAAAAACTTTTATAAATCCACCATTTTTGGAGGTAGTTTAATTGGTCTTTTTCAACCTATAAATGAAATTCAGCTTTCTGCAGAATTTGAAGAACTCAACGTGAGCAGAAAATGGGAAGATAATTTAGGTATTGAAGACCAAAACTATTGGTATCCTGCTTTATTTATTGGTGCTGGTTACAGAACTCAAAATGTAACCTTTGGTATTCGATATGACGTTTTATATGATGAAGACAAAAGCATTTATGCTGATCCTTGGATGCCTTTTGTTAGGTTTTATTTTTAAGAGTATTTATGCTTAAACCATACTTTTTGCCATTCGCGAAGCAAAATTAAAAAAGTAACCTCTTCTGAAAGTTTTAGAGTATCATCACCATTTAGCTGTTTTATTTTATGTTCAGGCACATCAATGATGTAAAGTAAATTAAGGTACTCCGCAAATTTTTCTTGAATGAGTTTGTAAACGGTTTCATGAAGCAGTAGCTTTAAACTTGTTGGTAAAATAGCTTCATCAAAATCTAAATCAATGTTAGCAAACAAGAAATCTTTATTTAGTTGCTTTACTAATTTAGAATACAACTCAAGCTTATTTGCCTCATCAATTAATTCTTCAAAAGTTGCTGGTAGCTGCATTATACATTTCTGTTCATTAATTGTTCCCCAAATGCTTTAAGGATAGCTTTATTTTCATTTGAAATATTTAGATGTTCTAAAACTGAAAACGCCTTTTCGGTATATTTTTTTATTTCTTCTTTTGTAGCTTCAGAAGCACCACTCGACTCAAACAACTGCTTTACGGTTTCTATTTTATCCTTAGCATCTGTTGGATTAATACTAAAAAGATGCTGCAACTGTAACTTATCATTAGCATTTGAAAACTCTAGGGTTTTTAAATATAAAAAGGTCTTTTTATTTTCTATAATATCACCACCTACTTGCTTTCCAAACGTTTTTGGGTCTCCAAAAGCATCCAAATAATCATCTTGTAATTGAAAAGCTATACCTAGGTTTTTGCCAAAAGCATTAATACCTTCTTGGTCTTCTTTAGAAGATTGCGCTACAATTGCTCCCATTTGCATAGCAGCACCAACCAAAACAGCGGTTTTATACTCAATCATTTTTAAATACTCAGGAATAGTAACATCATCTCGTGTTTCAAAATCAATGTCATACTGTTGTCCTTCGCAAACCTCTAAAGCTGTTTTGCTAAATAACTTTGCCAAAGCCTGAAAAGTAGTAGCTTCATAGTTTTCAAATAACTGATATGCTAAAATTAACATTGCATCACCAGACAAAATACCTGTGTTAATATCCCATTTTTCATGAACAGTTTCTTGACCTCTTCGCAAAGGTGCATCATCCATAATATCATCATGAACTAATGAAAAATTATGAAACACCTCAACACTCAAAGCAGCATCAAGCGCTTTTTGGTATTCACAATTAAAAACTTCGGCTGCCATTAAAGTTAAAACAGGCCGCAAGCGCTTTCCTCCTAACTTTAAAATATAATTAACTGGATTATAAAGGTTTTCTGGCTCACGTTGTTTTGTAAACTCTTCCAAATAAGCTATAAACTGCTCTTGATAATATTGTACTGTTTGCATGAAACAAAAATCGGTATTTGTCGTCAGTATAACAAGCACAATCTTCAATATTAAATAATTGTTAAAACTTTGGAAACTTTTTTTGTTTTTAAAGTTTCCTATCGTAGTTTTGCCTCAGAATTATGAAGCAAGATATTTTAAAAACAGCAGTCGATTTGTTCTTAACCTATGGGTTTAAGAGTGTAACTATGGATGATATTGCCAATGCGCAAGGCATCTCTAAAAAAACGATATATCAGTATTTTGAAAACAAAACCGTATTGGTTGAAGAATCAGTAATGCTTTTGTTTCAAATTATTTCTACTGGTATTGAAGAGATTAGAACCCAAGAAAAAAACCCTATTGAAGAGATTTATGAAATCAAACAGTTTTTGATGAAAAACTTAAAAGATGAAAAGTCTTCTCCTCAATATCAACTAGAAAAATACTACCCAAAAATTTTCCATAACATTAAAGAAAAACAAATGTGCGTTATGGAAGATTGTGTTTGGTGCAACATAGAACGTGGTAAAAAAATGGGATTATTTAGAGAAGATTTGAATTCAGATTTCATATCAAAAATCTATTTTAATTGTATGATGGCTTTAAAAGACAAGTCATTATTTCCATTAGAACATTTTTCTATGAGAATGCTTATGAACAATTATCTAGAATACCATTTGCGAGGTATTTGCACAAGCAAAGGACTAGAACACTTAAACAACTATTTACAAATCAATCAAAACAATAATTAATGAAACACATCTCAATTATCCTTTTAGGGTTATTCTTGTCTTGGTCAGCTTTTGCTCAAGAAGAGAATGTCTATAATTTCAGCCTACAGGAAGCTATAGATTATGCTCTAGAAAACAATCGATCGGCACAAAATGCTACTCGAGATATAGAAGCAGCCAAAAAGCAAAAATGGGAAACCACTGCTGCAGGATTACCACAAGTTAATGTTGGTGTAGATTATCAAAACTGGTTAAAACAACAAGTTCAGCTTTTACCTGCTGCTGCTTTTGACAATACTCAAAGTACTATTGATATAGTGAATGACTATTTTGATGTAACTCAAGATAACTTCAATGTTACTACTCCTCAAGGGTTTATTCCTTTACGTTTTGGAACAAAGCAAAGCGTAACAGCAACAGCTACCTTATCTCAATTACTTTTTGATGGGTCATATCTTGTTGGCTTACAATCGGCAAAAGTGTATTTACAAATTTCTGAAAATGCCAAAGTTAAAACCGACTTAGAAGTAAGAAAAGCAGTAATTAACGCTTACGGAAATGTATTACTTGCAGAAGAAAGTATTTCTATTTTAAAAAGAAACTTAGAAGTACTAACTAAAAACCTTAACGAGACTACTAAGATTTATGAAAATGGACTTGAAGAAGAAGAAAGCGTTGAGCAATTAAAAATCACATTATCTAGTGTAGAAAGTAACCTAAGAAATACTGAGCGTTTAAAAACATTAGCTTACCAAATGCTCAATATAACTCTTGGTATTGACTTAAATTCTCAAACAACACTTACTGATAATTTAGAAACCTTAACAGCACAAAATATAAGCTTAGAGTTATTAGAGGCTGATGAGTCTGTTGAAAATACTATTGATTTTCAAATTTCTGAAAACGATATGATTTCAAAAGAGCTTTTGGTTAAACTAGAAAAAAGCAAAGCATTACCAACACTAAACGCTTTTGTTAATGGTGGCTATTCTGCATTTAGCGATGATTTTTCCTTTTTAGAAAAGGAACAAGATTGGTTTGGTTCTTCATTATTTGGTGTAAGCTTAAACATTCCAATATTTAGCTCAGGCATGCGAAGTGCTTCAACACAACGTGCTCAAATAAATCTTGAAAAAGCAAAAGCTGATTTAACCGAAACCGAACAACAAATAAGACTTAAAATAGCTAATGCTAAAAGCGAATACCAATTTGCTATTGAAGAATACGACAACAAAAAAGAAAATCTTAATCTAGCCGAACGTATCGAGCGTAAAAACCAAACCAAATTTTTTGAAGGTGTAGGTTCTAGCTTTGAGTTACGTCAAGCTCAAACTCAACTATACACTGCTCAACAAGAGTTTTTACAAGCTATGCTTAATGTAATTAACTCTAAAGCAGAATTAGAAACCACACTTAATACTATTCAATCAAACTAATCAATTACGTAATACCACATCATGAAAAAAATATATTTATTAGTAATTACAGCTTTAGTTTTAGTCTCATGTGGAGGCGAAAACAAAAAGAACTCTATGGAGAATGTTTTAAGCTCCAACAATCTAGAATTATTACGCCAAAAACGTGCTGAAGTTGTTGCAGAACAACACGAAGCAAATGAAAAGCTAAAACAACTAGATGCTGTTATTTCAAAACTAGATACTGTAAAAAAAGTACCACTTATTACTACAATTACAGCTAAACAAGAAGCGTTTAACCACTATTTTGAAGTTCAAGGTAATGTTACAACCAAAGACCTTTTAGTAATCACACCAGAATATAATGGTATTCTTACCAATGTATATGTAAAAGAAGGACAAAAGGTAACTAAAGGACAAGTGTTAGCTAAAATTGATGATGGTGGATTAGGCCAACAATTGTCTCAGCTTCAAATTCAAGCAGATTTAGCTAAAACCACTTACGAACGTCAAAAACGTTTATGGGATCAAAACATAGGTAGTGAAATTCAGTTTTTACAAGCAAAATCTAATTACGAAGCGCAACAAAAAGCTGTTGACCAAATAAAACAGCAAGTAGCTAAAACTACTGTAAGAGCTCCATTTTCTGGAACTATTGATGATGTTATCACCGAACAAGGTAGTGTTGTAGCTGCTGGTCAATCGCCTTTAATGCGAATTGTAAACCTAAGTAATATGTATATAGAAACTGAGGTTCCTGAGCGTTACATTAAAGACGTTACTGTAGGTAAACATGTAGATGTTGAGTTTCCTGTACTTGGTAAAACTGTTGAAAGTAATGTTCGTCAAGCAGGAGATTTTATCAATGCTGCTAACAGAACATTTAAAGTTGAAATTGGATTACCTAAAGGAGACAATACTATTAAACCAAACTTAACAGCGAAGTTAAAAATCAACGACTACACTAACGAGAATGCTATTTTAATTCCTCAAAGTGTTATTTCTGAAAATGCTGAAGGCGAGCAATACATATATGTTGTTGAAGATAAAAATGATAAAGAAGAAGGTGTTGCTAAAAAAGTAATTATCAAAACTGGTAAAACACAAGGCGATGTTATTGAAGTCCTTTCAGGAATTGAAAAAGGTGCTGAAATCATTAAAGAAGGTGCACGTAGTGTTAAAGACGAGCAAACAGTTAAGGTAATTAATATCAATAAAGACTCAATCAATTAACGATCAACCAAAGTTATGACTGACAAACAGAAAAAAGTCAATAAAGAATTTGGGTTGTCCTCATGGGCAATCAACAATAAAACGACAATGTATGTCCTTATATTGGTATTCTTTTATCTAGGTGTTTCGGCATTTTTTGATATGCCACGAGAAAACTTCCCAGAAGTAAACGAAACCAAAATATATGTAAGCACTGTTTTTCCAGGAAACACAGCTGAGGACATTGAAAAACTAGTAACAGACCCACTAGAAGACCAGCTAAAAACCGTTAGTAATGTAGTAGAAATAACCTCTACCTCAGCCGAAGATTACTCTATGGTAATTGTTGAGTTTGACGAAAACTTAACCGTTGAACAAGCCAAACAAAAGGTAAAAGACGAAATAGAATCTGAAACTGCTGGCGAGGATTGGCCAACATTTAATGGTGCAAAAGTAGAACCTGATGTCTTTGAGTTAAGTCTTTCAGAAGAAATGCCAATTCTAAACATTAATATTTCTGGTGATTATCCTGTAGAAAAACTTAAAGAATATGGTGAATACCTTCAAGATGAAATTGAAGACTTACTAGAAATTAAAGAAGTTGCTATTCGTGGTGCTCAAGAAAAAGAAGTTGAAGTTGCAGTAGATATTTATAAAATGACCGCAGCTAAAGTAACTTTTAGCGATATCATTAATGCCATAAATGGTGGAAACGTAACTATGTCTGCTGGTAATATCAAAGCGAGTGGGCAACGTCGTACGATTAGAGTTTTAGGTGAAATCGAAACACCTTCAGAATTGGAAAACTTTGTTGTAAAATCTGAAAACGATTATCCTATCTATTTAAAAGATGTTGCAACGGTTAGCTTTAAAGAAGAAGACAAAACCACTTATGCGCGTGAGTATGGACATCCAGTAGTAATGCTCGATGTAAAAAAACGTGCTGGTAAAAATATGGTGGATGCTGCAGAGCAAATTCATACTATAGTTAAGGAATCTAAAGAAAATGTTTTCCCTCAAGATTTAGACATTACCATTACTAACGATCAATCTTCAGTTACTATTGGTCAAGTTGATGATTTGGTAAACAATATCATTTTTGGAGTTATTCTGGTAGTAACCGTTTTAATGTTCTTCTTAGGATTCAAAAACGCCATATTTGTTGGGTTTGCAATACCAATGTCTATGTTTATGTCGCTCATGATACTTAGTATGTTTGGTATTACCCTAAACACCATGGTATTATTTGGGCTAATTATGGGACTTGGTATGTTGGTAGACAATGGTATTGTGGTTGTTGAAAACGTCTATCGTTTAATGGACGAAGAAGGCATGAGCCGAATTGAAGCTGCTAAAAAAGGTATTGGTGAAATTGCCTTCCCAATTATCATTTCTACAGCAACTACTGTAGCTGCCTTTATTCCATTAGGATTATGGCCTGGAATTATGGGTGAATTTATGATGATTTTACCTCAAACATTATCCATAGTATTAGGGTCTTCATTATTTGTTGCAATTTTCTTTAACTCAGTTTTGGTATCGCAGTTTATGAATACCGAAGACAAAGACATGCCACTTCACAAAATCATAAGAACAACAATTATAATGGCTGTTATTGGTATTATTATATTTATTGTTGGTGGAGAATACAGAGCTTTAGGAACCTTAATGGTATTTACAGCTGTTATGCTTTGGGTGTATCGATTGTTTTTACGTAAATGGGCAAATAATTTCCAAACCAAAACATTAGTAAAACTAGAAAACTGGTATGAAAGACAATTGCGTAAAGCCTTAAAAGGTTGGCGTCCTTACGGTTTAACTATCGGAACATTTTTACTACTTATTATTGCTTTTATAGCTTTTGGAGCTTCATTGGCTACACAACGTACTAAAGTAGAGTTTTTCCCAGATAACATCCCAAATCAAATTATTGTTTACATTGAATATCCTGAAGGTACAGCCATTGAAAAAACCAATGCTATTACCAAAGAGATTGAAAAGATTGTTTACAATGTTTTAGATGACGACCAATATAAAAATGGCAGTTACAACTTTATGGTTGAAAGTGCGGTTTCTCAAGTTGGTGAAGGTGCAGGAAACCCACAAACCGATGGTGGTTCAGCTGCCGAAATGCCTCACAAAGCAAAAATTACCGCATCAATGCGTGAGTTTAAATATCGTGAAGGTGAAGACAGTGAGTTACTGCGTCAAAAAGTTCAAAAAGCATTAGTTGGTATATTCCCAGGAGTATTAATTTCTGTAGAAAAAAATGCTGATGGACCTCCTGCTGGAGCACCAATTAATATTGAATTAGAAGGTGACGACTATAATGAACTTATCAATGCTGCTGAGCAAATGCGTGAGTTCATCAACAGCAAAAACGTAGCTGGTATTGATGAGCTTAAAATTGACGTTAACAAAGACAAACCTGTAATGCGTGTTATTGTTGACAGAGAAAAAGCAGGTGAATTAGGTGTATCTGCATCACAAGTTGGACAGCAATTACGTAATTCAATTTTTGGGTCTAAAGCTGGTATTTACAAAGAAGGTGGTGACGATTATGATATTTATGTGAGATTTAATGAAGATAACCGCTACAATAAAAGTGCACTTTTCAATCAAAAAATCACATTTAGAGATATGGCAAGTGGGCAAATTAAAGAGATACCTGTTTCTGCCATTGCTCATGCCGAAAATACTTCAGGTTTTAGTGCTATTAAACACAAAGACACCAAGCGTGTGGTAACAGTTTATTCAGCATTAGCACCAGGATTTACTGATGCAGGAGCTGTGGTAACCCAAATTCAAAATGAAATGCAGGCTTACGATGGTATGCCTGACAATATTAAGGTAGATTATACTGGTCAAATTGAAGAGCAAAACAAGCAGATGGCCTTTTTAATGGGTGCATTCTTTACTGGTTTAGGTTTAATTTTCTTCATATTAATATTCCAGTTTAACTCTATTTCAAAGCCTACAATTATCATGTTAGCTATCTTCTTAAGTTTAATAGGTGTATTTGGAGGAATTGTAATAACAGGAAGTGCCTTTGTAATTATGATGACTATGGTTGGTATCATATCGCTTGCAGGAATTGTAGTTAATAATGGAGTTGTACTCTTAGATTATGCACAATTATTAATTGATAGAAAAAAGGTAGACCTCAACCTTGAAGACAATGATTATCTTGAAGAAGAAGATTTATACGAAAGTATTGTAAAAGCAGGTAAAGCGCGTTTACGTCCAGTATTGTTAACAGCTATCACTACTATATTTGGTTTAGTACCATTAGCTATTGGGTTAAACATTAACTTCTTTACTTTATTTAAAGAGTTTGACGCAAATATATATATGGGAGGAGATAACGTTATTTTCTGGGGACCATTAGCTTGGACAGTAATTTACGGATTACTTATTGCAACGTTCCTTACCCTTATTATAGTTCCTGTGCTATTTTTCTTGGCAACAAAGCTTAAAATGTGGCTTCGCAATAGGTCAGCAAGCAATGAAGAAGATGAGCAAGTAGCGTTTTCTATGAATAAACGCATTGAAGAATAATTAAAGTACTATCTTAACCTTGTTTAAGTAGTTTGATTAATAGCAGAAAAGCCTCGACAAATGTTGAGGCTTTTTTTATTTGATAATCATTTAACTTCATTAAATTTGCACATCAAAATTTATAGTATGTATAGAAGTCATAACTGTGGTGAGTTAAGAGCATCACATATTAATACAGAAGTAATACTTTCTGGTTGGGTTCAAAAAGTTCGTGATAAAGGCTTTATGGTTTGGGTAGACTTACGCGACCGTTATGGTATTACACAACTTATTTTTGATGAAGAACGTACTTCTAAAACCATGATGGAACAAGCTCAAAAGCTAGGTCGAGAGTTTGTGATTCAAGTTACAGGAACTGTTATTGAACGTGCTTCCAAAAACCCTAACATACTTACAGGCGACGTTGAAATATTGGTAAGCAAATTAACCATTTTAAACACTGCCAAATTACCTCCTTTCACTATTGAAGATGATACTGATGGTGGCGAAGAATTACGTATGAAGTATCGTTACTTAGATATTCGTCGTAATCCAGTAAAAAACAGTTTGATATTTAGACATAAAGTTACTCAAGAAGTTCGCAACTATTTATCAAAAGAAGGTTTTATAGAAGTAGAAACTCCTTATTTAATTAAGTCTACTCCTGAAGGAGCTCGCGATTTTGTGGTACCTTCTCGTATGAACGAAGGTCAATTTTATGCGCTTCCGCAATCACCTCAAACTTTTAAGCAATTGCTTATGGTTGGTGGAATGGATAAATATTTTCAAATTGTAAAATGCTTTAGAGATGAAGATTTACGTGCCGACAGACAACCTGAGTTTACACAAATAGACTGCGAAATGGCGTTTGTAGAGCAAGAAGATATCTTAAACGCTTTTGAAGGTTTAACACGTCATTTACTTAAAGAAGTAAATGGAGTTGATATTCAAGAATTCCCAAGAATGCTTTATGACGATGCTATGCGCTTGTATGGAAACGACAAACCAGACATTCGTTTTGGAATGGAGTTTGGAGAACTTAACGAAGTAGCACAACATAAAGACTTTGGTGTTTTTAACAACGCTGAATTAGTAGTAGGAATCGCTGTTCCTGGAGGAAACAGTTACACAAGAAAAGAGATAGACAAGCTTATTGACTGGGTAAAACGTCCGCAAGTTGGCGCTTTAGGAATGGTGTATTGTCGTTGTAATGATGATGGTACTTTCAAATCTTCAGTGGATAAGTTTTATGACCAAGACGATTTAGCTAAATGGGCTGAAGTAACTGGAGCTAAAGCAGGAGATTTAATTTGTGTGCTATCTGGTGACACAAATAAAGTAAGAACACAGTTAAGTGCTTTACGTATGGAGCTTGCTGAACGTTTAGGATTAAGAAAACCAAATGAATTTGCACCACTTTGGGTAATGGATTTTCCATTATTAGAATGGGATGAAGACACAGAGCGTTACCATGCCATGCACCATCCATTTACGTCTCCAAAACCAGGACAACTGGAACTTTTAGAAACCAATCCTGGAGCTGTTAAAGCAAACGCTTATGATTTAGTGTTAAACGGAAACGAAATTGGTGGTGGTTCTATTAGAATTCATGATAAAAAAACGCAAGCCTTAATGTTTGACTATTTAGGGTTTACCGAAGAAGAAGCAAAAGCACAGTTTGGTTTCCTTATGAATGCCTTTGAATATGGAGCTCCTCCTCATGGTGGATTAGCTTTTGGACTAGATAGATTAGTGGCTATTCTTGGAGGTCAAGAAACCATTAGAGATTTTATTGCATTCCCAAAAAACAATTCTGGTCGAGATGTTATGATAGACGCTCCTGCTCCTATTGATGAAGAGCAACTCACGGAACTCAATTTAAAACTCAATTTAAAATCATAAAAATAAAATCCTGCTAATTGCAGGATTTTTTAGTAGTTTTAATTTATGCCAACAAAATCATTCTTAAAACGAATACATATTTGGAGATACAAGTATATTTCCCATAAAAACTTTGTATTCCTTTTAAGTATTTTAATTGGTTTACTAGCTGGAATTGTTTCAGTAATCATAAAAAATATCACCTATGGTATTGAGTGGTTTTTAGAAACCATTACTTTTTCTCAAAGTAGTTTTTACTTCATTTTTCCAATTATTGGGTTGTGGTTAGTGTATTTATTTGTTAAGCATATTTCAAAACAACCTATTGAACACGCTATCCCAACCATACTATTTTCACTCTCAAAAAAGAATGGTTTATTAAAGCGAAGTAAAATTTACTTACCTTTAATTACTGCTCCAATAACAGTAGGTTTTGGTGGTTCGGTAGGATTATTAGGTCCTGCAATAGCTTCCGCTTCGGCTATAAGTTCTAATATTGGTCAATTATTTCATATCGATAGAAAAACAAGAACTTTATTAATAGGTTGTGCATCAGCAGGTGCTATAGCTTCTATTTTTAAATCACCTATTGCAGCAATTATTTTTGCTATTGAAGTCTTTAGTTTAGACCTCACATTTGCTTCGTTGCTTCCGCTTTTAATTGCTTCGGTATCTTCGGTATTGACATCTTATTTCTTTTTAGGTGATGAAGTGCTGTTCAACTTTACCGTTGTTGATAAATTCACCATTAAAGACACGCTGTTTTACTTAGTACTTGGTATTGGAACAGGAATAGCTTCCATTTATTTTTCTAAAATATACTTTGGCGTTTATGCATTTTTTAATCGGTTTAAAACCAATGGTCAAAAGTTAATAATAGGTGGTTTAGCAATAGGTACTATGCTTTATTTTATTCCGCCTTTATATGGTGAAGGTTTTGGTTTTATAAATGATTTATTACACGACAACCATCTAAAAGCATTAGGAAAAACTCCTTTTGACGCTTTTACTGAAAACATTTGGGTGGTTATTGCTTTATTAATAGGAATTACAATTTTTAAAGCCATTGCCATGACCACAACTCTTGCTGCTGGTGGAGCTGGTGGTATTATCATCCCAACAATGGTTATGGGTAGTGCCTTAGGAAATGTTGTGGCAAAAATCATTAATAATCTTGGACTAAATTTTAATGTTTCTGAATCTAATTTCACTTTAATAGGAATGGCAGGATTAATTGCTGGTGTACTTCACGCGCCTTTAACTGCTATATTTTTAATTGCCGAAATTACTGGTGGCTACGAACTTTTTGTTCCGTTAATGATTACAGTTTCTATGTCGTTCATTATTACAAAAAATGCTGTTGAGCACACTATTTACACTAAAGAATTGGCTGAAAAAGGCGCTTTGTTAACTCATAATAAAGACAAAAGTGTATTAACATTAATGACTTTAGATAGTGTGATTGAAAATGATTTTACGCTTTTACACCCTGAAATGTCTCTAGGCAAAATGCTTCACAAAGGTGTTGCAAAATCAAGCAGAAATTTGTTTCCTGTTGTAGATGAAGACAAACGATTGGTTGGTATTATTTTACTGGATGATATAAGAAATGTGATGTTTGACCAAAGTTTATATAACACTACCTCAGTTGAAACCTTTATGCATAATCCACCAGATTATATAAACTACAATGAAGATTCCATGCAAAAGGTAATGCAACGCTTTCAAGATTCTGGAGCTTGGAATTTACCAGTGATAAAAGATGGGAAGTACTATGGGTTTGTGTCAAAATCTAAATTACTCACTGCCTATAGACGCGAATTGATTAATTTTACATCATGATTCGATTTATAAAAATTTTTACAGGCATTGCGTTTTTTGCTTCACTAGCATCTATTATCTGTGGTTTTGTTATTGATGCAGAATACTCTCAAAAACTTATTGGATTAGGTGTGGTAGGATTGTTCTTTGTTGTGTTTCCGTTGTTTTCTTACTACAGATGGAAAGATAAAAATCTTAAAGACTATATGATTACCAATGAGAATTTAGAAAAAATGCGAAATCGTGAAAAAAAACGCTGATTATCAATTTTTTAATAAAAATACAATTTGTTAACATATTGCTTCATTTAATATTATACCTTTGTCCTTTAATTAATATTTTTTTACAATGACTGGAACAGTTAAATTTTTTAATGATTCAAAAGGATTTGGATTCATTACCAACGACGAAACAGGAAAAGACATTTTCGTACACGTTTCAAACCTAAATGGTGTTGAACTTCGTGAAGGCGATAGTGTGGAGTACACAGAAGAAGAAGGAAGAAAAGGGATGGTTGCCGCTAACGTGCAAGTTCTCTAAGCGATATACTTTATTTATCACAGTTTCAACGCTCAACAGAAATGTTGGGCGTTTTTTTATGCCCTAATTTAAATTGCGTTTTTCAATAAAAAAACGCTTTAACAGTTGCGAAGCTTCGTCTTGCAGTACACCTCCTACCATTTTAGTTTTTGGATGTAGTTTTGTTTTAAGGTTTATACAACCACGTTCTTCATCACTAGCTCCATACACTATCTTAGATATTTGACTCCAATACAATGCGCCTGCACACATCTGGCAAGGTTCAAGTGTGACATACAATGTACAGTTGTGCAGATATTTGCCTCCTAAAAAATTTGCTGCAGCAGTAATGGCTTGCATTTCGGCATGAGCAGTAACATCATTGAGTAACTCAGTAAGGTTGTGTGCTCTTGCTATAATTCTATCTTCAATTACAATAACAGCTCCAACAGGAATTTCGCCTTTTTCAAAAGCAATTTCAGCTTCCTGCAAAGCTTTTTTCATAAAATAGGTATCGTCAAAAGGGTTTTCCATGGTTGTAAAAATACAATTCTAATTGAATCAAAAACAAATCGGCAAGAAATTTGATATTCAAACTACAAAGCTATTAATTATGAAACCTCACTATTCAATTTCCATTCCCAAACCATGTCATGAAAACTGGTCGAAAATGACACCTAATGAAAAAGGGCGTTTTTGTCAATCTTGTTCAAAAACTGTTGTCGACTTTACAAATATGACCACTGATGACATTCAAGACTTTATCCATGCCAACAAACACCAGCGCATTTGTGGACACATTAAACAAAGTCAATTAGATACCATTAATCTAAAAGTGTCTCAAAGTGTTTTTGACCAAACACTGAGTTTTCATAAAATATTTTTATTGGCATTATTATTAGCTATGGGAACCAATATTTTTAGTTGTGCTGATGAAAAAGGCAATACAAAGAAAATTGAAAGTATTGAGTTGATAGATACAAAAACAGACACTATTGAAAAAATGGGGGAAATTGACACAGATGTTGAACAAATACTTAATGAAACTCTAGAAAAGACATCAAAAAAAGATACTATTAAAGGCATTAAACCACCACCAAAACCTGTGTTAACTGGTATAGTTATTGAAATTGAGGAACACCCAAAAACTGATAAAGCTTCATCACAGACATCAAAAAAAGATTCTACAGAAATTACTGCTCCTCCTTTTTGCCCTATTCCTAATGTAACTGGAGAAATTATTGAAGTTGAAGGAATGCTTGAAGTCGAAGAAAAAAATATAATATTAGGTTTTATTCAAGTTGAAAATCCTCCTGAGTTTAAAAACACACCTAAAAGTTTAAGTGTTGTTGAAAAACGAGATTATTTTAATAAAAAAATCGGTGAATTTGTGAATGAGAATTTTAAAATACCGCAAGGAGATTTAGGTTTATCTGGCAAACAAAGAATTCATGTCCAATTCACTATAGATGAGCAAGGAACTACAAAAGACATCAAAGTAAGATCACCTCATCCTTATTTTGATAAAGAAGCCACACGAGTTATGAAGCTACTTCCTCAATTTATTCCAGCAAAACAGCGTGATAAAAATGTTGCATCAGTATATTCTTTACCTATTATTTTTGATATTAAAGACTAATTAATTCTTGTACTTTTGTATAGTGCAAAAAAAACATTTAGACCATATTAACGTTCCTAAGGATTTACGCCAGTTATCAGTTGATGATTTACCTCAACTTGCTAAAGAACTACGTGAATTTATCATTAACATTGTCGCAACTAAAGAAGGACATCTTGGTGCTAGTCTTGGTGTGGTAGAACTTACAATAGCGTTACATTACGTGTTTAATACACCTGATGATATTTTGGTTTGGGATGTTGGTCATCAAGCGTATGTGCATAAAATTTTAACTGGTAGAAAAACCGTTTTTGACACCAATAGGCAATTTGGTGGCATTAGTGGGTTTCCTAAACGTAGCGAAAGTGAGTTTGACACCTTTGGTGTTGGGCATTCTTCTACATCAATATCAGCAGCTTTAGGAATGGCAATTGCATCTCAATTAAAGGATGAAAACAAACACCATATTGCAGTCATTGGTGATGCATCAATTGCAAGCGGAATGGCTTTTGAAGGTCTTAATCATGCTGGCGTAACTGATGCTAATTTGTTGGTGATTTTAAACGACAATGCTATTGGAATAGACCCAAGTGTTGGCGCTTTAAAACAGTATTTAACCAACGTAAAAAAAGGCACTCAAAAGCAAGACAATATTTTTGAAGCTCTAAACTTTAACTATTCAGGGCCTGTTGATGGACATGATTTACCGCTTTTAATCTCAGAACTCAACAGACTAAAAACCGTTAAAGGACCAAAGTTTCTTCATATAATAACTACTAAAGGAAAAGGGTTAAAGCAAGCTGAAAACGATCAAGTAAAATATCACGCTCCTGGAAAGTTCAATGCTAAAACAGGAGAACTGATTGTTAAATCGGGTTCTAGCCAACCTCCTAAATTTCAGGATGTATTTGGATTAACTATTGTTGAGCTTGCAAAAAACAACAAAAACATAATTGGGATTACTCCTGCGATGCCTACCGGAAGTTCATTAAAATACATGATGAAAGAATTTCCTAAACGTGCTTTTGACGTTGGTATTGCCGAACAACATGCAGTAACTTTTGCTGCTGGTTTGGTTACTCAAGGTTTTACAGTGTTTTGTAATATCTATTCTACATTTTTACAACGTGCTTACGACCAAGTAATACACGATGTTGCCACTCAAAATCTTCCAGTCATTTTTTGCTTGGACAGAGCAGGATTGGTTGGTGAAGATGGAGCGACACATCATGGTGTTTTTGATTTGGCTTACTTACGATGTATCCCTAATTTAATTGTTTTTGCACCTAGAAACGAAATTGAATTACGCAATATTATGTACACTGCGCAATTAGGTTTAGACCAACCAATTGCCATAAGGTATCCTAGAGGACGAGGTAGTGTAATAGATTGGAAAACCCCTTTTGAAGCTTTACAAATAGGTAAAGGTATTCAACTAAAAGAAGGTAAAGACGTTGCTGTTTTAAGTATTGGTTCTATTTACAAAAACGTTGAAAATGCTATTGAAAACTGCAAGCATACTGATACAATTGCTCATTTTGATATGCGCTTTGTAAAACCACTTGACGAGAGTTTATTGCATCATATTTTTAAAACATTTAAAGCTGTAATAACAGTTGAAGACGGAACAGTAGTTGGTGGCTTTGGTAGTGCAGTTTTAGAGTTTAAGTCTAAATATGATTACTCAGCAAAAACAGAAATTGTTGGTATTCCTGATGAATTTATTCAACATGGAACTGTTGACCAATTACAAAAGGTTTCTAAAATGGATGTAGATAGCTTGGTTAAAACTATTGAAGACCTATTCCTCAGTATCAGTAGTAGCTAAATCTGGTTGCTGATCTACATTGTACATATCAATATTTTGTACATGCTGTGAATTTTTGCTTTTAGAGATATCGTCAATCATTAGCAAAAACGCTACTGTTACAAAAAATATAACTATCGCACCTAATAGATTTTTTTTCATCTTAGTAGATTTATGGGATTGTGTTAACAAATATAACAAATCATCGTTAAAATACAAATTTTATCGACGAAATGCAATTATTTAATTTCCCATCAATACTCTCAAAGTTCAGGCTTAATTCAACCACTTTAAAAAAAACAGTTGAAAATTATCAACATTTATATTAACAATTTGAGTATTTATAGGTGATTACCTTTAAGTTTTCTATAGGTTAAAATTGCATTACTGTCAGAAAGTTTAGAAATATAATTACATACAGCCATTAGGCAACTGTAAAGATTATCATCATTCAAATTAACAGTTTTTGGTAATGATTTTAAAACTAAACTATTAAAACTAGAAAGTGAATTATTCAATTTATTGTCGACTGCATCAGTATATACACTCAATAACTGATTTAAGACTTCATAACCAGAAATCTCTTTATCAATCACCTCATCAGACTGATAAACATTTGAAATGCTTATTTGAATAATATCCTTTATTTGAGCTTTGTATTTGCTCAAATCCAATAAGGCTTTGGAAAATGTTCCACCCAAAATAGCTTCTTCATTTTCAATAAACAATTCAACAGCTTCGTTAATTAATGTATTAATGGCTAAAGCTCTTAAATAACTAACTCTATCTTGTGTGGTCGTTAATTCATGGTATTTTGAAGTGTTAATTGAGCCTCTAACAAGATTAATAAGATACTCTAGCGCATATTCTTCTTGTATTAACCCAAGATTGATACCATCTTCAAAATCAATAATAGTGTAGCATATATCATCAGCAGCTTCAACCAAGTAAGTTAGTGGATGTCTACTAAAACTAATATCATTATCATTACTTCGCTTTACAAGGCCTAATTCTTTAACAACATCTAAAAACACTGATTTTTCACTTTGAAAAAAGCCATATTTTTTATCAGCAATATGAGTTGTTGGCTTTTTAGGCAATGACTCTTTTGGGTATTTTATAAAAGCACCTAAGGTTGCATAGCTCAACCTTAAACCTCCTTCTCTACCTGGTCTACTCTCGGTTAATATTTTAAAGCCATTGGCATTTCCTTCAAAGTCGCATAAATCTTGATACTCCTTTTTCGTAAGTTTATCTTTAAATTTTACACCTTTACCTGTTTTAAAAAACTCTCCTATACTTTTTTCTCCAGAATGTCCAAAAGGTGGATTGCCAATATCATGCGCTAAAGCAGCTGCGGCAACAATAGCTCCAAAATCATTTGCTTGATAACCATGAATATTTTGTAAATAAGGATGCTTCTCTATTAACCTTTGTCCTGCCTTTCTACCTAAAGACCTACCCACGACACTTACCTCTAAACTGTGCGTTAAACGAGTATGAACAAAATCGGTTTTAGAAAGTGGAATAACTTGAGTTTTGTCTTGAAGACTTCTAAACTCTGAAGAAAATATAACCCTATCATAATCAACCTCAAAACCTAATCTAGTCTCATCCTGCTCCTTTCTTAGCCTTTTATTAGTATCACCAAATCGTTTTAAAGAGAGTAATTGTTCCCAGTTCATAAGTAAATTATTAAGTGCTCGCAAGATAGCTAATTCAATGTTAATTTAATGTTTTGAGAAACTCAAAAAATCAAGGTTTGGTAACATTTAAATAACTTTTTTATTACCAATGTTTAACTTCTGATTAACCTTGTCTTTACAGTTCAACAGTTTCTTTGCAGCATCGATTTAATATAACAAAACTATTTTAAAAAAAAGTAAAATGAGAAAATTAACTTTAGCCGTATTAACAATGCTATCATTAGTATTTACTGGCTGTTTTAAAGATGACGATACTCCTATTATTATTGAGGAAACTACAATCATCAACCAAGGTGGTGGAGATGGTGGAGGAGATATTTGTCCTACTGTTTCTGTAACAGGAGCAATTACTTCAGACACAACTTGGTCTAGCGACAACATTTATGTTTTAAACCAAAAAGTAGTAGTAGACAATGGTGCTACTTTAACTATCCAACCAGGTACAATAATTAAAGGTTCTCCAGGAACTGGTTCATTAGCTTCTGCATTAATTATTGCTAGAGGAGCTAAAATAAACGCTGTAGGAACTGCTTCTCAGCCAATTATCTTTACTTCTACAAGTGATAACATTACTTGTGGAGAAACTGCTGGTACTAACCTAGATGTAAATGATAGAGGTCTTTGGGGAGGATTATTAGTTATGGGTTATGCTCCATGTTCTTTCTCTGGAGATATTACTGAAGCTCAAATAGAAGGTATTCCTGCTGATGATACATTTGGTCTTTATGGTGGTTCTGATGCTGCTGACAACTCTGGTGTATTA
This sequence comes from Gaetbulibacter sp. PBL-D1, assembly GCF_050509525.1. NCBI lineage: Bacteria > Pseudomonadati > Bacteroidota > Flavobacteriia > Flavobacteriales > Flavobacteriaceae > Gaetbulibacter > Gaetbulibacter sp. PBL-D1. Next base: position 124,843 of record NZ_JBNWKB010000007.1, read on the forward strand.
CAATACATTTCTATTCGTCATGGTGGAGCTTTAATTGGAGAAGGTAACGAAATTAACGGTTTAACTCTAGGTGGTGTTGGAACTGGAACTCTTATTAGCAATATTGAAGTTGTTGCTAACGTAGACGACGGTATTGAATTCTTTGGTGGTTCAGTTAACGCTTCTAACTTATTAGTTTGGGGACAAGGAGATGACGCTCTAGATATTGACCAAGCTTACTCTGGTACTATTGATAACGCTGTTGTAGTATTAGGAGAAGCTTCTGACCACGCATTTGAAATTGATGGTCCTGAAGGTTCTTTAACAGGTTCTTTTACTTTACAAAACGCAACTATTATTGGTAACACTGTAACTGCTGATGGTGAGTATGCTGACTATAGAAGTAATGCAATGGGAGCTACAAACAATATTCTTGCTTACGGATTTAAAGCTGAGTCAGATGTTGAATTAGACAACGATGGTGTTGCAACAAATTACAACGACGGTTTAGTAACTTTTAGCAACTGGGAAATTGTGTTACCTACAGGTGTTGCTAACGTAGAAGACATCTTTGTAAATAAAGCTGAAACTGTAACAGTAACAGGTTTTGGATCTGAAGCTACTGCTGTAACTCTAGGATCTCAAACAGTTGGAGCTGATTTATCAGACTTTGACTGGACTTATGCTAGTGCTTCTGGTGCTTTGCAATAAATCTAGACATTAATCTAGACAACGTTTTAACTCCCTTAAAAAAAACAATTGTCCACTAAAATAGGGTGGACAATTGTTTATAGAATATTTATTATGAAAAAAAATATATCTACATTTATTTTCTTTTTCTTTCTTGCAGTTTCTTTTTCTTATGCTCAAAAGGGTAAAGTTGCCGGAACAGTAATGGATGGTGAGTTTGTTGAGCCTATGGCTTTTGCAAACATACTTGTAAAAGGCACTACTACTGGTACAACTTCAGACTTTGATGGAAAATATGAATTAGAATTAGAACCTGGAACTTATACTTTAATATTTTCTTTTGTTGGTTATGACACTCAAGAAATAAGTGAAATTGTTATCAAGTCTAACGAAATTACTGTAATTGATGTTACCTTAAGTACAAACTCACTTGAAACCGTTGTAGTAACCACAACAGTAAAAAGAAATACTGAAAATGCAGTATTGAACATGCAAAAAAAGTCTGTGACTTTATTAGATGGTCTTTCTGCTCAATCCATTAAAAGTAGTGGAGCAAGTTCAGTAGCTACGGCTGTAAAAAGTGTACCTGGTGTTTCTATTCAAGGTGGAAAATATGTGTATGTTAGAGGTCTTGGAGACCGTTATACCAAATCTATTTTAAATGGTGTTGATATTCCTGGTTTAGATCCAGACAGAAACACAATTCAAATGGATTTATTCCCAACAAGTATACTTGATAATGTAATAGTTTTAAAGTCTGCTTCTGCTGAGTATCCTGCTGATTTTACAGGTGGTGTAGTTGATATTATCACAAAAGATTTCCCAAATAAATTTGAGTCTTCAATTTCTCTAGGTATGGGATACAATCCTGATATGCACTTTAATGACAAATACTTGACATATACTGGTAGTGATACTGATTTTTTTGGTTATGACGATGGCACAAGAAACCTTCCAATAAACAGATACCAACCTATACCTGGTACTTTTGAAAACAGATTGTTATTAACTTCTTTAACAGATAAATTCAATAAAGAATTAGCTGCTAAGCAAGAAAATAGTGGAATGAATTTTGACTTAGGTTTTACACTTGGTGATCAGTATGATTTAGGTAATGACATGAAACTAGGTTACCAAACCTCTTTTTCTTACAAAAATGAAACAACTTTTTATGAAGAAAGAATAGATGGAGCTTGGATAAGACAAAATGGTGACCCTTCTGAATACCAACTTAACAGCACATTAAGCTCAAGAGGATCTGAAGGTATTAACAATATTATTTTAAATGGACTTGCTGGTGTATCTCTTAAGACTAAAAAGTCAAAGTATAAATTTAATGCACTACATATTCAAAATGGTGAATCAACTGCAGGTGTATATAACCAAGAGATCTCTGAAGATGGAACTGGTGGAGCTCAAGCACCTATCTATAAAAATGCACTTACTTATACTGAGCGTTCTGTAACTAACTTTTTGCTTAGTGGTAGTCATAGATTTAGCAATGACGAAAATGCATGGAATTTAGATTGGAAACTTTCTCCTACCTTTTCTAAAGTGTACGACAAAGATCATCGTATTACACCATTGAGACCTTCAGACAATAACACATTTGTTATTAGTCCTAGTACTGCTACATACCCAATAAGAATTTGGAGATGGCTTCAAGAAGAAAACTGGGTTGGTAAAATTGACTTAAAGAAAAAATACAACCTTTTTAATAGTCCTGCGCAATTAAAGTTTGGTGGTAGCTATGTATATAAGTTTAGAGATTTTAGTATTGATGCATTCACTTTTCAAATAACTGGAGACGATTCATTTATTGAAAACGGAAATGTAGATAACTTATTAGCTACTCAAAACATTTGGACACCTGACTCTGATAGCGGAACTCATATTACCTTTGGTGATACGTTTAATCCAGATAACGCTTATGAAGGTGAACATAACATTGCTTCAACTTACATTTCTAATGAGTTTAACATTACCGAGAAATTCAAGACCGTTTTAGGTTTAAGAACTGAGTATTTTAAAGCTTATTATACTGGTGCAGATACTCAAGAAGACATTGTTTATGAAAGAGAAGAAGTTCAAGATAAGTTTGACTTTTTCCCATCAGCAAACTTAATTTATTCTTTAAATGACAATGTAAATTTAAGAGCTTCTTACTATCGTACTACAGCTAGACCATCATTTAAGGAACAATCGAACTCACAAATCTATGACCCAATTACTAACAGACTGTTTATTGGTGATTTAGACTTGGTTCCTTCTTACATCAACAACTTTGATTTAAGGTATGAGCGTTATGGCGATTCAGGTCAAATGTTTGCAATAAGTGGTTTTTATAAAGACTTTAAAGACCCTATCGAAATTACATTTTTCGAATCAGCAGCAAACCAATTAACACCTGCTAATTTAGGTAATGCTACTGTAATAGGTGGTGAGTTTGAATTTAGACAACGATTAGGCTTTATTTTAGAAAGTTTAAATGACCTTAAATTCAATGCTAACGTATCTGTAATAAGTTCAAAACTTGAAATGTCTCAACAAGAATATAACCGTAGAGTACTTGCTGCAAGAGAAGGAGAATCAATAGATAGAGAGCGTGACCTACAAGGACAATCACCATTTTTATTAAATATTGGTTTAGACTACAACAACGAAGACATTGGTTTACAAACAGGATTATTTTATAATGTACAAGGTAAAACACTTGAGGTTGTTGGAACAGGAATTGTTCCTGATGTTTACACACAGCCTTTTAACAGTTTAAACTTTACATTAAACAAAGCTTTTGGAGAGACCAAAAACTCTTCTATAGAATTAAAAATAAGCAACCTATTAAACGATAAGAAAGAAAGCTTATCAGAATCTTTTAGAGCAGATGATCAAATATTCTCATTAAGAGATCCAGGAATTGAATTTTCTTTAGGTTATAGCTTTAAATTTTAATCAAATTAGTTTTATAAAATAAAAAAAGGCACTCTTTTCAGAGTGCCTTTTTGCTTTAATTTAATAAAAATAAACTTAATTTCTTATAGCTACATCAGTAGATTGTTTCCACTCTTGTACACTAGCAATTTTAGAATCTTTGTAGTCTACTTCTTTTAGTGTATCATCTACCCAAAAAAACCATTTACCAGATTTTTTACCATTGTTATAATTACCAACAGCAACTTTATTACCTTTTAAATCGTAACTTGTCCAAACACCATGCAATTCACCCTTAGCATTAAAAGTTCCTTCTTGTTCAACATTACCATTATCATGATAATAAGTAACCATAGTTAAATCTCCTTTTTTTTCTACCTTAGCATCTACCTGAGCAAAACTTAAACTAGACACCAACATCAATACAACTAATACTATATTTTTCATGTTACTTTGGGTTTTAATTAATGATTATGTAACAAATATAAAGATATATTTACAATTTTAAAACATTTTGATAACACTTACATAACATTAAATTAACATTGAAATTATAAAACACTGATTTGCAATTATTTAATTTTTTAAAAAATTAAAAATTTTACATTGGAATTTCACATTTCATAATGAAAACAATAGCTAACCTACTTCTATAATATATGTTAGTTAAAAAGAACATAACATTTTGGTAACATTTCGTTCAATTTAAAACAAGAAATTTGCTAATTAAATTTTGACTCTTTCTTAATGGAAAATATTTATATCTACATGTTGGTCGCTTTAGCTTTTTTAGCAATAGCTGACCTTGTAGTTGGTGTTAGTAATGATGCTGTTAACTTTTTAAACTCTGCTATAGGTTCTAAAGCAATTACGTTTAAAACTATAATGATAGTCGCTAGTCTTGGTGTTGCTCTTGGAGCGTTATCATCTAGCGGAATGATGGAAGTTGCAAGAAAGGGTATCTTTAATCCTGGGCAATTTATGTTTGATGAAATCATGGTCATTTTTATGGCTGTAATGATAACAGATATTCTTTTGCTAGATTTCTTTAATACACTTGGATTACCTACTTCAACTACTGTATCTATTGTATTTGAATTATTAGGAGCTTCGGTTTGTGTGGCTTTACTTAAAATAAATGCTGATGACACTCAAAGCATTCTAGATCTTGGGACATATATCAATAACGAGAAAGCTATTGAAATTATATTGGGTATTTTGCTCTCAGTAGTTATAGCATTTAGTGTTGGTGCACTAATTCAGTTCATATCAAGAATTTTATTGTCGTTTAAATTCGAATCTAAACCAAGTTGGTATGGAGCTGTATTTAGTGGGTTTGCAGTAACTTCAATACTTTATTTCATAATAATAAAAGGTTTAAAAAGTGCAACATTTATGAGTGGTAACTTTTTAGACTTAGTACAAGAAAACACTCTTGCTTTTTTAGGCATCAACCTTATTGCTTGGTCTTTAATATCAATGGTTGTTATCTCTGCATTTAAAACCAATATTTACAAAATGATTATCATCATAGGAACTTTTGCGTTAGCTATGGCTTTTGCAGGAAACGACCTTGTAAACTTTATTGGTGTTCCTATTGCTGCTTTTGACTCTTTCAATAAATGGTCTGCTAGTGGTATTTTGCCTACTGAATTTAGCATGGGCTCTTTAGCTGAAAAGGTTAAAACTGAACCTTACCTTTTACTTATTGCAGGATTAATAATGGTGCTTACCTTATGGTTTTCTAGTAAAGCAAAGGCTGTTGTAAAAACATCAGTAGATTTATCTCGTCAAGATGATGTAAAAGAGCGTTTTGAACCAAACTTTTTATCGCGTAGTATCGTTAGAGGAAGTATTGCTATGTCAAGTAGCTTCAATAGTCTTCTTTCTGCTTCTGCTAAAGAAAAAATTGAAAAACAGTTTGTTAAACCTGTACTTTCTTATACCTCATCTAAAGAAGATGCACCAGCTTTTGACCTTGTAAGAGCATCAGTAAACCTTATGGTTGCTAGTGTACTTATTTCTATAGCAACATCAATGAAATTACCTTTATCAACCACTTATGTAACATTTATGGTTGCAATGGGTACATCATTAGCTGATAGAGCTTGGGGAAGTGAAAGTGCTGTTTACAGAGTTGCTGGAGTTTTAAATGTTATTGGTGGCTGGTTCTTAACTGCTTTATGCGCATTTACTGCTGCTGCTATTATGGCTGTAATATTATTTTACGGAAAAGGTTATGCGCTATCTGCATTATTAACTATTGCCATAATTCTTCTTGTAAAAAACTATTTAAACCACAGAAAAAAATCTTTATCAATTAAAGAAACTGATAGTTTAAATAAAGCTGAAAGTAGCTCGCTACAAGGCGTTATCGTTGAAAGTGCTGGTAACATTTCAAACGTTATTAAAAGAGGAAATAAAATATATTCTGGTGCAATTAATGGATTAGCTACTCAAAACCTAAACGCACTTAAAAAGAATAAAAAGAATATTGAAAAACTATCTTCTGAGATTGAAGATTTAAGAGATAACATCTTCTATTTTATTAAAAATCTTGAAGACCCAAGTGTTAATGCGAGTAATTTTTACATCAATATTTTAAGTTACTTGCAAGATATGGCGCAATCTTTAGAATACATTTCTAAGGTAAGCCACAAACACATTAACAACAATCACAAAAAGCTTAAGTTTAGTCAAATAAAGGAACTTAAAGAGGTTGATGACCTAATTCAACGTTTATTTGATGATACAAAAACTTCATTTGACTCCGAAACTTTTGAAGAAATTGGCAAAGTGCTTAACAATAAAAAAGTGATTTTTGATACGCTTACCCAAAAAATTCAAAAGCAAGTGGAGCGTACTCGAACTGAAGAATCGAGTCCTAAAAACACGACACTTTATTTCAGCATTCTATTAGAAACTAAAGATTTGCTTACAGCTACTATGAATTTACTAGAAGAGTATTATCAGGCTTATGACGATACCGTTGTACCTGCAACTATACCTGTAGACAAAAACAAATCTAAATCGTCTGAAGAAGAATAGTAGTTTACTCGATTAGAGTATTACCAATAGCTTCAAGGTTAATTTCGGTTTGCTTTTTAGATTCAAATTTATCAATGTCAACAACATAAGTTTTTGAGATAGAATCGTGCCATCCTTTACCATTTGTTCCTAAAAAGGATAACATATCAAAAGGAATTAATCTACACAGGCTTCTTATAAAAGCATCTTTTAACGTTATAGGTTCAGCGTCAATTTTAATGACTTTTGTTCTTGTTACATATTTACCTAATGTTCTTTCGGTATACCCTTCCATTAAGGTGTAATAGATAAGTAATAGTAAATAAGTAAAAACGTAGTCCATTACTGTAGACATTCCATTAAACCAATCACTCAATGCATAATTTCCTGTAAACTCCCCTAAATAGTAAAACCCATAAGACAGTCCATATATAACTGCGTATTGTGGCACTAAATCTATAAGATGGTTAACAAAACGCTTGCCTTTGCTTGCTAGTAAATCTTCAGTAATTTCCACAGGTATGATTTGTTTTTGTTGAGCTATGTGCATATTGCGATTTAACCAAAAGTAATACGAGAAAACTTACAAAACAAAAAAGAGAGCCTAGACAAGCTCTCTTTTTCCCCAATAATTAACTAAACTAACTAAAACTTTTTATTTAAATTAAAAGGATAGTCACCTTAAACCCTGTGGAAAATATAAAAGTCAGGAATAAACCTGACTTTTATTTGTTGATTAATAGCATTTAATCAGATAAGTGAATCCCCACGATCACTTTATATTATGGTTAGGTTTCTATAAAAATTTGTTACACCAAATATCTATAAATTAAATTGGTTTGTAAATTAGGTTTGTATAAATGGTTATGAAAATTGTATAGTTGGTAAGTAGGAATTTGATTTATTTTGTCAAAAACGCATTATTTAACGTTAATATTTAACATATTACACAAAAACTCTGTCAAACCACACATATATTTAAAGTTGCAGATAATATATTGTTATATTTGATATTATGATAAAAGCTGTAATAGTTGACGATGAGCCAAAAGCTATTCAAAGTTTATCTTGGGAATTAACTAATTTTAGTAATGAGATAGAAATAACAAAAACATTCTCTGACCCTGAAGTTGCCCTAGAATACTTAGAATACAATACTCCTGATTGTCTGTTTTTAGACATTCAAATGCCAGCAATGGATGGATTTCAATTTTTAGACAAGTTACAACACAAGGATTTTGCTGTTGTAATCACTACAGCATATAATGAATATGCCATTAAAGCTTTAAAACACGAAGCTATAGATTATCTTTTAAAACCTATAGACTCTGATGATCTTCAAGACACAATAAAAAAAATCAAAAAGTTTAATTCCAGACTTTTAAATTCATCAAAAATCGAAAAGGCTCTCATAAACTTTAATGCTAAATTTGACCAAAAAAAGATTACCATTAATACCGATGGAAAACTCATATTCGTTACTCTTGATGATATTTTATTTGTTGAATCTGATGGAAATTATAGCACTATATTTTTAGCCGATGGACAAAAAATTGTAGCTACAAAAAAATTAAAAGAAGTCAACGAAATTTTACCAGAACATTACTTTTTTAGAATACACAACTCTTTTATTATTAACCTTAATAAGATAAAAGAGTTTATAAAAAATGAAGGCTATGTTGTTATGCAATCTAACCACAAAATACCTGTAGCCAGACAACGTAAATCTGATTTTTTAGAAAAATTATAGCATGCACAATTTATTGGCAAATACAACTTACAGTAAAAAAGCTCTAGTCATTTTCTTGTTACTATGCGTTAATTGCATAGGTATTTTAAGTATAAGCGCTCAAAACAATAAAAATACAGACTTTAAAGTCTTACTTGAAAATGTTTTAGACACAAAACCTAACTCTTACACTGTTTTAGACTCTATATTTTATAGAACCAAGTACGACAGCATTATTATGAAAGAGCTAGTCTCTAAGTCTAAAAAACTTGAATATCTTGAAGGTGAAAGCTATGGACTAAATGCACTAGGAACTATATACCGAAATGTCTCGCTATATGATAAAGCAATAGAAACTCATTTAAAATCAAAAGAAATTGCTGTAGAAGCAAAAAATCAAGAACTAGAAGTTATTAATCTAAACATGCTAGGTGTTGTGTATCGTAGGATGGACTTAGTAAAACCCGCTTTAGATTATCATAAAAAAGCATTGGATATTGCTAATTCGTTCAAAAACCCATCAGAGGAAATGAAACACAGTATAGCTGTTTCTCAAAATAGTATGGGTAATATCTACTTAGCATTAAAACAATACGACTTGGCAATTGCACAGTTTAGTAAATCTCTAGTTTTTGAAACCGAAGCTAATAATAAGTTAGGACTAGCCATAAACTATCAAAACATTGGATATGCTAAAGAAGCCAAGGGCAACTTAGAAGACGCTTTAAAAGATTACCAAACTTCATTACAGTATAACAACGAAATAGACTCCGAAATAGGACGCGTAATTTGCTTTAATAGTATAGGGAAAATCTACATCAAACAAGGTAAATATAACGATGCTAAAACCATACTTGAAGATGCTCTAGAAAAAGCACTTCAGGTTGGAGACCAATTTTATATTGCTTCGTCTTACACCAACTTAGGTTGGGCTCAAATAGAGTTAAATTTAGATGCTGAAGCTGAAGACAACTTAAAAAAAGCATTAAAAGTTGGAGAAACTTACGGATTAAAATCTGCAGTAGTTGAAGCCAATGAACATTTATCTGATTTATACACCAAAAAAGGAGACTATAAAACTGCTATGCAGCATTACAAAACCTCTATAGAGCTTGAAGAAACCATCTCAAACGAAAGAAACCTACAGTATGTTAATGATATTATTGTTCAGTATGAAAACGAAATAAAAAACAATCAAATTCGTGCGCTTGCTAGCGAAAATGAAATGGTAAAATCCAAGCTTGAGAAAAACAAAAAAATATTTTGGTACACACTAGTAGGCCTAATACTTGTTGCTGGAGTTATAATTACACTTAACAGACAACGACAACTAGAGCAAGAAAAACAAATTTTAACCTTAGAGCAAGATATGTTAAGGAGTCAAATGAACCCTCATTTTATCTTTAATTCTCTAAACTCAATAAAGCTCTATATTATAAACAACGAAAAAGAAAACGCTGTTTATTACCTAAACAAATTCTCAAAGCTTATTAGAAAAATACTCATTGCTTCAACCGAAAAGGAAATTTCTTTAGAAGACGAGTTGGACACTATGAGGCTTTACATGAATATTGAAAACATTCGTTTTTCTAACGAAATCAATTTTAAAATTCATATTGACGACACGATAAATACCGCAAGTGTAAAAGTACCTTCAATGATTTTTCAACCTTTTTTAGAAAATGCACTTTGGCATGGGTTATCTACCAAAAAGGACAATAAAAAAATTGACCTTCATGTTACAAAATCTTCTAATGATTATGTTACTGTTACTATTTCTGATAATGGAATAGGTAGAAAAGAATCTGAAAAAATTAATAAGAGTAAACTATTAAAACGAAAATCAGTAGGTATTGCTATAACAAAAGCACGATTATCAAACTTTTCAAAAGGATATACCAGTCAGTACAAATTAAAGATAGATGATCTTTATGACAACCAACAAAAACCTGTTGGTACAAAAGTAATTATTGATATCCCTATACAAACTCAAGCTTTAAGAACTGCTTAAAACTATCGGTCTTGTTTTTGAGCTACTTTTTCGAGCTCCATATACCAATCTTCTCCAAACTTTCGTATTAGTGCTTCCTTTACGAATTTATATATAGGAACCTGAAGTTCTTTTCCCAACGTACACGCATCATCACAAATGTGCCATCTATTATAATTAACTGCTGAAAACTCGCTGTAGTCCTTAACTCTAATAGGATATAAATGACAAGATACTGGTTTTTTCCAGTTGACTTCTCCTTGGTTGTAAGCTTCTTCAATAGCACAAAGTGCAGTTCCTTTTTTATCAAAAATAACATAAGCACAATCAGCGCCATCAATTAAAGGCGTTTCAAACTCACCATCTTCTGTGGTAATAAAAGTACCTTGTTCTTCTATTGACGCAATCCCTTCTTTTCTTAAAAAAGGCTTTACTTTAGGATAAATATCTTCTAGAATTTTTGTCTCATCTTCCTCCAATGGAGCTCCTGCATCACCATCAATACAACACGCACCTTTGCATGCCGAAAGGTTACAAACAAAGTCATTTTCTATAATATCTTCTGAAACTATGGTTTTTCCTAACTGAAACATGCAGCAAATATAGGTTATATTCAGCATAAAAAAAGCAAATAAACTTTACTGTTATTTAATAGCATATTTCATTTATAATTACCGAAATTTGCAAAAAATTTAAAACCCTATTCTGATGCAATTCGATGTTAAAGAAATATTTACGGCTTTTATGGTATTATTTGCTGTAATAGATATTATTGGTAATATTCCTATCATTATCGACTTACGTAAAAAAGTAGGTCATATTCAAAGTGAAAAGGCTTCAATAATTGCTGGTATTATAATGATTATGTTTTTGTTTTTAGGAAAAACAATTCTGTCATTAATTGGTGTTGGTGTTAACTCATTTGCAGTAGCTGGTGCCTTTATTTTATTCTTTATTGCCTTAGAAATGATTTTGGGTATCACTTTATACAAAGAAGATGAAAACACTGCTATGACAGCTTCGGTGTTCCCTTTGGCTTTCCCATTAATTGCAGGACCAGGAAGTTTAACCACACTGCTTTCTTTGCGTGCTGAATATAGAATTGAAAATATTATAATTGCTGTAGTACTAAATGTAATTATTATATTTATAGTATTAAAAACCTCTTCTAAAATTGAGCGTTTAATTGGCCAAAACGGAATTAATATTATCCGTAAGGTGTTTGGTGTTGTATTATTAGCAATCGCTGTAAAACTGTTTGCTCACAACATTAAAGCGCTGTTTGAAGTTGTTTAAAACTTATATTAAATGAAAATTTTCACCATAATAGTAACTGTTATTGCTAGTGCATTAATAATTTTTAATATCACTCAAGTAGATGTTAATGCTCCTTTTGAAGGACAAAGTGTTATTGCTCTTATCACTATTTTAACCTCACTTTGCGCAATTGTTTTGTTACAAATATTGAGAACCTCAAAATTAATTGAGAAAAAAACTAAAGAGAATAAATAATGTTTGACACTTTAATTATTGGAGGTGGAGCAGCAGGTATGTCTTGCGCATTAGTGTTAGGTTCTGCTAAATTAAAGCCCTACGCTGAAGACAAAAAAATAGGTATTATTGTGCATCAAAAAGCGTCTCATTTACAAAACGCTTTATTTTATAATGTACTTGGTTTAGCCGAAGGCACTACAGGAGAAGCTATTCTAGAAAATGGTAAAATGCATTTAGCATCTCGTTATCCTCATGTTGAACAGATAGACAACGAAAAAGTTTTAGAGATTTCTAAAACTGACAACTATTTTACTGTTACTACCAATAAAAGTAGTTATCAATCTAAAACTGTGGTTGTAGCTGTTGGCTACACCAATCTTTTATCTATTAAAGGATTGGAAAACTATGTAGAACCTCACCCAAGAGCTGCTATAGAAAAAGACCGTATTTGGCTTAAAAACGATGATCATTTAATAGAAGAAGGTTTATATGTTGCTGGCACATTAGCTGGTTGGAGAAGTCAATTCGCTATTGCATCAGGTAGTGGTGCACAAGTAGCGACTGATATTCTTACGTTATGGAATAATGGTAAGCAAAGCCATGTGCATGATAAGGTTTAGAAGTTTTCATCTTCACTAAGCTTAATCACTTCTAAAATCATTTCATCCTTTTCATTTATAATTTGCTCACTGGCATTTCCACCATATAACTGGTCTGCTAAGTCTGCTTTTATAAGTTGCTTCATTGCATCATGATACGCTACAAATGTGATTTTAGTACGCTCTTTTAGGTTTAGATAATCCTGAAACTTTATAACAATGTCATCGCTTACTTCAAAATTGGTTATAAAATCGTCTTTAGTTACGTTTTCATAAACACTTCGATCTCTATCTAATTCTTCAAATACAAAATTACTTATGTAACCTCTACGTCTTATGTAGTTTAAGGTTTCGTTTTGAATACTAGTATCTAGTGGCACAAAAATATCAGGAATAATACCTCCTCCACCATATACCACTTTTCCGTTAGGTGTTGTAAATTTTAAAGAATCGGCAACCTTTATATTTTCTTGTTCACTCAACTCTCCACTACTTAAACGCTTGTAATAATCGTTATAGTAATCGTCACTATTACCATTATGATATGGTCGTTGTATAGAACGTCCTGTAGGTGTGTAATACCTTGAAACCGTTAAGCGCACAGCACTACCATCTCCTAAAGCCATTTCGCGTTGTACCAGTCCTTTTCCATAAGAACGACGACCAACAATGGTTCCTTTGTCATTATCTTGTAAAGCGCCTGCAACTATCTCGCTTGCTGATGCTGAGTTTTCATTAATAAGAATATAAACTTCACCTTCTTCAAAATCGCCTCTTCGCGTAGCGTAGCTTTTCTCAATTTTTCCTGATTTGTTTTTAGTAAATAAAATCAGTTTATCGTCTTCTAAAAACTCATCTATAATTTGTTCAGCAACTCCAAGAAAACCTCCTGGATTATCTCTTAAATCTAATGCCAATTGGGTTGCACCTTGATTTTGTAGTTTATCTAATGCTTTTTTAAATTCTTTATAGGTAGACTCTGCAAAACGATTGATTTTTATATAACCCAATTTGTTGGTAAGCATATAAGCAGCATCAACACTTTTAATAGGAATATCGGTTCGTTTTACAGTAAAATCTAGAAGTTCGTCCTCTCCTTTTCTTAAAACTTTTAAATGAACTTTGGTGTTTTTCTCGCCTTTAAGTTTTTCAATAATAGCTTCATTACTCCATTCTCTTCCAAAAATAGAATCGCCATCAGCCATAATAATTCGGTCACCACCTTTTATTCCTGCTTTCTCACTCGGACCTCCTTCGGTTGGTCTTATTACTGTAACAGTATCTTTATAAGTATAAAAACTTACACCTATACCAATAAAATCACCTTTCATGTTTTCGGTAACACGTTGTAATTCGCTTTTTGGAATATAAGTAGAATGTGGATCGAGATTGTCTAAAATCCCATTTACAGTTACATCAACAATACTATCAGTATTTACCTCGTCAACATACTCATAATCAATATAGTCTATTAACCTATTGAGTTTATCTTTTTTACTATTTGATGTAAATAATCTATCTGAAGTATCTGTAAAGTTTAATTTACCTCCAATAAAAACACCTGCTGCAACAGCAACACCTATAATAAGTGGTATGTATTTTTTTTGAAATGACATTATGCTTTTACATCTTCTATTAATTGTAATTCAATTCCTGCTTTTTCTAAAAACTTTAAACCTGAATCATCTTTATATGCAGCACTATACACTACTCTAACAATACCTGCTTGATGAATAAGTTTACTACACTCTTTGCATGGTGACAACGTAATGTAAAGTGTTGCTCCTTTGCAAGACTGTGTTGATGCTGCTACTTTTAAAATAGCATTGGCTTCGGCATGTAATACATACCATTTTGTGTAGCCTTCATCATCCTCACAGTAATTTTCAAAACCAGTTGGTGTACCATTATAACCATCAGAAATTATCATTCTGTCCTTTACTATTAAAGCGCCTACTTGTTTACGCTTGCAATGTGACAGTTTTCCCCATTCTTTTGCTATTCTAAGATAAGCTTTATCGTATCTTAATTGTTTTTCTTTTGGCATTAATTAATTTGAATTGTGCGTTTAAAATCAAACATTTAACGAATATAAGTGCTTCGCAGTTTAATTTATAATAATTATGCGTTAAAATTTTATCAAAAAAAATATAATTTCTACGAAAATATATTACTTCGAATAAGCATTGGTATAAGTAACCCAACAACTATAGCAGAAACAACCATAACCCAGTCGCGTTTAGAAAACCTAAAAATGGTTTGACATAAGAATCCTAAAAACACAACAATAAAAGCAACTATAATTTGCCCTACTTCTATACCTAACGAAATCTCTAATGCCGAAAGTAATTTATTATCTGATGCTTTTATAAGAGACTCAAAAGTGCCTACATAACCTAAGCCATGTATTAAACCAAAAAATAGCGTTGACAAAAATAGTATACCGACCTTTTCGTTATGCGCTTTTTTACCTGCTGTAAATACATTATAAAGTGCTACAACAAGTATTATAAGTGGTATTAAAAAACCAACCAAACTACTGTTAACGCTAATTACATTGTAAGTAGCCAACAGCAAAGAAACGGTATGCCCTAAAGTAAAAACTGTTATTAAAAGTAATATACGTTTCCAGTCCTTAAACAAATAAGGCACTGCTAACACAATTAAAAAAACAATGTGTTCGTAGGCATTTACGTTTAGGATATGGTAAATTCCATGTTGTAAGTTGGACAAAAAATCGTCAAGCATCGTTTATTGTATTTGGGTTAATTCAAAGTTACAATTAATAACGTATCTGCAAAACAAATTTTAACATAACTGACCCACAAAAAATTATAATTATAAAGCCATTTGCATTAATTTTATACGCATGTTTGCACTTGTAGATTGTAATAATTTTTATGCCTCTTGCGAACGCGTATTCCAACCTCAATTAAATCATAAGCCTGTTGCAATATTATCAAACAATGATGGCTGTGTAATATCGCGTAGTGATGAAGCCAAAGCGTTGGGTTTACCCATGGGAGCTCCTGCGTTTAAATATGATGCGTTTTTTAAGGCAAACAATATTCATGTGTTTTCTTCAAACTATCCATTGTATGGCGACATGAGTAGTCGTGTTATGAAGATATTAGAACAATTTACTCCAGATGTAGAAGTGTATAGTATAGACGAAGCCTTTTTACAATTTAAAGGGTTTAAAAACTATGACTTTAATTCCTACGGAAATGACATTAGGCTACGCATATTAAAATGGACAGGAATTCCTACCTGTGTTGGTATTGCACCTACAAAAGCACTTTCTAAAGTAGCCAATAAAATAGCACGAAAATTTCCTAAGCAAACCAAAGGCGTTTATGTTATTGACTCTGAAGAAAAACGCATTAAAGCCTTAAAATGGCTAAAGATTGAAGATGTTTGGGGAATTGGTTACAGGCTACAAAAACGATTAAAAGCAAAGCAATGTCATACCGCTTTTGATTTCACTCAACTTTCAGATGAATGGGTTAAATCTAATTTTTCAATTACTGAATGGCGATTAAAAAAAGATTTAGAAGGCATCTCTAAAATACCTTTAGAATACAGAGAACCTAAACGCTCTATTGCTACAACCCGAAGTTTTGAATACACCTATTCAGACCTAGAAAACATAAAAGAGCGTATTTCTACATTTGCTACTAGTTGTGCTGAAAAACTCCGAAAACAAAAATCGCGTTGTCATGCAATAGTAGTATTACTGAGTAGCGACAGACATAAAAAAGAACTACCACAACATAAAGCGAGCAAAATGGTTGCTTTACCCTACCCAACCGATTCCTCGTTAACTATTAGCCAATGTGCTGTAAAAGCAGTTTCTGAAATTTATAAATCTGGAATTAAGTACAAGCGCGCTGGCGTTATTGTTACTGGCTTGGTACCAACTGACAATCATCAACTAGATTTATTTATTCATGAAAATCCAAAACATTCTTCATTAATGCACTCTATTGATGTATTAAACCAAAAATATGAAACCTACAAAATAAAAATAGGTAATCAAGATTTAAAACGCACCTGGAAAATGCGTCAAGAACGATTATCTCCAAGATACACCACAAATATTAACGAAATACTTACTGTAAAATGTCATTAAAATTCTTAACACCAAAAAACGCATTAGAATTCTACTCTCCTGATGATTCTCACGATTTAGAAGTTGTGCTTGCGCAAACAGGTATTTCTGCTGGATTTCCATCACCTGCTGATGATTTTAAAGAATTTAAAATAAGTTTAGACAAGACTTTAGTTAAAAACAAAGAAGCTACATTTTATGCTAGAGTAAGTGGTCAATCCATGATTGGTGCAGGATTGGATGATGGCGATTTACTGGTTGTAGACAAAAGTTTAGAACCGCAACACAATAAAATTGCAGTATGTTTTATTGATGGCGAATTTACTGTAAAACGTTTGAGAGTGACTAAAGAAGGTGTTTACCTTCAACCAGAAAACCCTGCTTATGAGCCATTATTAGTAACCAATGATAACGATTTTCAAATTTGGGGAATTGTAACTCATGTTATAAAAAAGTTGTAAAAAAAAACTCCAAGTTAATATAAACTTGAAGCTTTTAGTACTCAAGGTGGGAATCGAAAATTTAAATTCAAACAAACCCATATACATTTAAAAACACTGTAAGTCAACATAATATTATCAAAATCATATAAACACATATATATAAATTGAATTAAATTGCAGTTTTTTTGACTAAATAATGACTAAATAATATATTTGTATCAATGGCAGCCACAAAGTATTATTTACAAAGCAAAAAGAGTTCAGCTCCAATTTATCTCAGATTTTCTGACAGCACAAAATTCAATGTGAAACGAAAAACTGGATTAGTTATCAACCCTAATAATTGGAGCAAGAAAACAAATTACCCAATAACAAAAGATAAATCCACAAAAGAGATCAAGTCTAAATTGTTAAAGCTTGAAAGTTATATTTTGGATGAATATAATGAGGATAATTCTTCGGGAAAAATAATTGACGGATTATGGGTTGAAACTAAAATAAGGCAATTCTTCAACAGAACTGACTTCAAAAATCCTTTTGAAACAGTTTTTGGAATTATAGATTACATTCTAGAAAATGCGCATACAAGGAAAAATGGCAAAGGCTCTATTGGACTTTCTCAAAACAGAATTAAAGGCTATAAAAACCTTAAGGTTGTTTTAAAAAAATACAATAACGAAAAAGATATATCAATAAAGTCAATCGATAGAGACTATATAAACAGGTTTAGCAATTGGTTACTAAACAATGAAAACTACAAAATTAGTACCGCTAACAAGAAAATAAGCGATCTAAAAGGAATTTGCTTTGAAGCTGAAGGACATGGTATTTTAATAAACCCTCAATTAAGACACATAAAAGCTCTAAGGGAAGAAAAAGAAGATGTTGTCATTTTAAACAGAAAAGAATTAGTGCAAATTCGTGATTCTGAGATAAAAAATAAAAGCTTATTAAACGTGAAAAAATGGTTGTTATTTGGTTGTGAAATTGGACAAAGACTTGATGATTTGTTAGGAATCACTGAAAAGAACTTTTACACATCAATAAATAATGATTTTAGATTAATTAGGTTTTCACAACAAAAAGGAAATAAAATAATAGAAGTACCCTTAAATCCAATTGCCGAAGAAGTAATCAAAGATGGATTCCCATATAAAATTTCAAAAGTAAACTTCAACAAATATGTTAAAAAACTTTGTGAAATTTGCGGTATAGATCAAGAATTAGAACACTATAAATTAGACCCTGAAACAAACCGGAAAAAGAAAGGTGTTTACAAAAAATATGAATTAATTACTGGACATACTTGCCGACGTTCTTTTGCCTCAAATTATTATGGACAAATGCCTAACTCATTGATAATGAAAGTTACAGGTCATGTATCAGAAAAAGATTTTTTGAAATATATAGGAAAGTCAAATGAGGATTTTACTAATCTTATTTATAAAAATATGTTCAATTCTTTAAAAAAGAGTTTATGACTATTGAAGAGCTTTATTCGAATTTAGATGATTTAGGGTACAAAGCATTTGCAGAAATATCTGGCATTGGCTTGGATGATGAGGGTAATTTAAATTCTGCTCCAGAAATTTGGGAAAAATTATATAAAAACCCAAAAAAATACTTTAATAATTTATACCAAAAAGATATTGTTGGTGAAATACAAGAAAAGTACAACGAACTAGTTAAGAGAGCTACAGAGGAAGAATACTACCATTTTAAAGGCACTAACTATAATGTCTTGGTAAAATGTGTACTAAGAGATATGTCCAATTATAATGATGTTTTAACAGGGTATGAAGAGGAAGATTACATAAAAGTACAGATAAAAAACATGAAATACTTTCTTAAGAATAGTTTAATCAAAATAGAAAACATCACACCTGAATTTGAGTTAGGTTGTGATGCATATATTCTTTTTTTAAATGTAAGACAATATAATGCACTCAAAAGGAATCTAAAAAAGGCAATAAAAATTCTTAAAAACGAACTTACTAGAATTGAGAATAGTAAATTTGCGGTTACTTCTGAAAAGGTGTCATTCGACAACCAACTAAACGATATAGAAAAGTTAGCTTATTTATACGAAACTGGCTTATTATCACATCTAGTTAAAAATAATAGCATAAACACAACCGCAAGATTAATAATGAAGTTTATCAACTTTGACACCGAAAAGGTTGATACAATTGTTAGATATATTAAAATATGTTTAAACGAACCTAATCACCTACAATACCCTAAAAACACTGAAAACATTAAAGATTATTTACAAAAAATTAAATTTAAAAAGGAGTAAATCAATCTAAAAATCAATTTAGGGATTTTATCCTTCATCAATCCCTAAAACCTTTACACTCATAACAATAAAAAACAATTATTATGAGTGAAGTAAAAATCATCCAAACAACACCCTCAGAGCTCTCAACTTTAATATCTGACAGTGTAAAAAAAGAATTAGAAAATTTCAAGAAAGAACTAAGCAAAACTGATAATAGTGACAGCTTGCTAACAAGAGAAGAAACTTGTCAGTTACTTAGTATAAACCTTTCAACATTATGGTCATACACCAAGAAAGGAAAATTACCGTCAAAAAAAATAGGTAATCGTGTTTACTATCTGAAATCCGAAATATTAAAAGCGCTAAACTCTTAATCCAAAAAGAATATGGTAGAAAAGAAAAAAGGCGCTGAAAACAGCACCAATGATTTAGTCACAAATCAAGGTAAAGATAGTAAAGAATTTCCAACATTAGCAGAGATTGAAGAAAATATAAATGACATAATAGTTGATGACAAACAAAAAGCTTTGAATCAATTTGAAGCGATTCTTTTATCTCTCCCCTCAGAACTTCAAGAGTTTATAAATGAAAATTTTAAACACAAAAGAATACCTAAAGAATTTATGTTTAGCTCAATTTTGTTTGCGTATAGTAATGCAGCTGGGTTAGCGTTCAATACCCATATTCTAAACTACACAAATTATGCAAATCTATACTTCGCTATAATTTCAGATAGAGGAGATACAAAATCTGAGCCTATGAATATAGCAACAAAACCTCTAAAAGATCATGACGACAGGTTTTATAATGATTTCAGATTAGATACTCAAAAACTAAAAGAAACAGTAAACAACAACTCAGATTTAGAAGTTAGAAGGAAACAGTTACTTCTTCAAAATGCTACTATTGAATCAGCTATATATAGTCATTTTAACAACCCTTATTCGATAGGTGTCTATATGGATGAATTAATGGGATTAATTACAAAAATGGCTGACAACAACAGTACTCAGGGTAGTGAATGGAGAGTGTTTTTTTTACAAGGGAATACCAATTCCCATATAGATATTTCACGCAAAACTACTCAAAGCTTTAGGTTACCAGAATCTTACATAACACTGCTGGGTGCAATACAAACCGAGTTTACTCCTAAACTATTTTCAAACGGCAATTTAGAAAGTGGTTTGATTGACCGCATTTTGTTCACTAATAAATTGACAAAAAACACTTTACTGTCAAAAGAAAACTTAAGCCCTCTAGTCTATGAAAATTATAAGTTAGGATTAATAAGCCTTTTAGATCAAAGATTTGGACTTGAGAGAGCAGCTGAAAAACAAAGAATAGGCTATTCTATAGAAGCTGAAAAAGAACTTATGAAATATGCTCAGGAATTAATTTCAAGAAAGGAAAAATTACCAAAAATCCTTAAGGCTTATACTTCAAAAATGGAAATCAATATTCATAAAATGATTCTTTTAATTCATTTAATAAAAAACGCCAAAACAAAAACTTTTAACAATTCTATTAATAAACAAACGGTAAAATTATCAATTTTAGTAATAGAGTTTTATTATACCAATTTCAAACTAATTTTAGAGCAAAAGCCAGAAAAAATAAATGAAAATGATTTCAGGAAAGAATTAATCACCAGAGCAACAAAAAACAACGTTAATAATGCTCAAACTGTAATAAAATCAATTCTAAATATAAGCAAAGGTCAAGTTTCAAAGCTCTTTAAAAAGTATTTACCACCATACGAAACAGGAAACTAACTCATAAAACTGCCCAAAACCCACATTATAACTTGAAAAATCAGAGTTTCCTATTTACTCAAAAAGTTTCCTAAATATGTTAAAAATGAAAAAGTTGAATTTTTAAAGGAAACTCAGGTTTTTAAAAAAACGTCAATAACACCTTTAAACAAAGGGATATTCTTAAAAAGTTTCCAGTTTCATGTTTCCAAGAACCTTAAATATAATTAAAGATGAAAAGAATCAAGTTAGATTTAAAATTTTCAACCAAAAGAAACCCTAATCTAATCACACCATGCTGCCATAAAAAAAACAAAGGATCTAGTGGCAGCTTAAAGTTTGTTAACTATATAGGGTTGCCAGAACAATTTGGATTTTGTCATAGCTGCAGCAAAGCAACGCTACCACCTCCTATTTATGAGGATGAAGAAGGCAATCGCTTCACTTACAATGATACTTTAGGAAGGTACGAGCAATTATACAACTATACTCCACTTCAAAATTTAAAAAAGCTTGAAAAGAAACATGAACAGTCAAAACAAAACTTTATTGAAGAAAAAATTGCCATAGAATCAATACTAGTTAAGCCAGAGAACAACTTACTTTTATACCTGCGAAAAACGTATGGGAACGTAAAAACAGACAACGTTAAAGAAGACTATTTGATTGGTACACATAGCGATGGCGCAGCTATGTTTTGGGAGATAAATAAGAACCTCCAGGTTCAAAAATGCAAATTATCCTATTATAAAAGAAATGGAAGAAGAACAGAAAGGTTTAATCACATATACACTAATAAAGACGGTTTTTATTCTTGCCTTTTTGGTGAACATTTAATAATTGACAACCTTAAAGGAAGGCAGACCATTATTTTGGTAGAAAGTGAGAAAACTGCAATAGTGGGATCTATTTTACTACCTAGATATACCTGGTTGTCTTATGGTGGCAAAAACGGTTTTAAACGCGAAAAATACAATTGCCTAATAGGTCATAAAGTATTGATAATACCAGACATGGAAAACCAATCCGTAGAAATCATAAAAAAGAAAGTTTTGGAATTACGTAAAATGGGAGTTTTCGCTAAAATTTGGGATCTGACAAATGGTCGCTCAGACGATGAATTAAAGAAAGAAGGTGTTTACGGTAATGATTTAGAGGATATTTTTAGAAAAATAAACGTAAACTAACGCAAAAATAAAGCACGTTAGTTGCAGCACAACCTCACCTCATGAATATCATAAAAACCTAAAAACAAAATAGTTAAAAATAGAAATTGCAAAATATTGTTGTACAACAATATTTTCCTTCAGCACCTAAAAGCAACAAAACAATGTAAGTTTAGTGTAATAAAACTATTCAGAATCATTATTAAAGACTTCCCATGCCTTTCCCAGAAGGATAAGACCTATGAACCAAACCACTATACTGAATATTATATCAATCATCATTCCTACATTTTTGGTACACCTTCTTTATTTATGAAGTTAAAATAATAAATTATTCAGTCCATTTATAGAAACACATATATAATTTTAGTCTATATGGCTGGGCAGCGTGGCAGCACAACCACATAACTGTATTGTACGTTTGGAAACCTAAGAAAGATAACAGAGTTTGTTAAAGATGAAAGCTTTCCGAGTTATTGGACCTTAATAAGGAGAGAAGAATTTCCTATTGAATTTGATAATTATAAGATATTCAAAGTTAAACACTACTAATTTCTTTTAAGACCTACATAATTTGGATTGTCATATCTACAAATATGATACGCTGTTCCAAAATCTGTCGTAAAGTAGTAAAACCCTCTTAAATCAAGATGTCTTTTTAAAGTATCCTTTGACGGAGTATTTGGCTCAAGAACTTTTAATATCCTAACAAAAGTATTAAGGTTAGTATCTGCATAGACAATTTTACTGTTCTGAATAGCAACGATAACTTCTTTAACCCTTTTGTTCATATTTTTATAAAAGCATTTATTTAAATCAAAAATACATATATAAGTGCTTATATGTTAATAAAAAATAAAAAAATTAACACTAAAAGTCGCATAGTTTACGACTAAAACGTTAATTTTACGTATATTAAAAAAGCCAATGCTGTAACATTGGCTTTGATTAATGTAATCTATTGGAGTGTTTAAGTTATGGTTTATGAAGCCAATCTTAATGTAACTTTCAACTTTAGATATATTTTTAAAGTCTTTAGATTACTTTTTCGCTAAGAGAAATACTATTGTTCAATCAATTAGCGTTACTGTAAAAACTACCTCGAGGTAGTTACTTTGGTTGTAACCTTCATAGGAACTCTCTTAGTTCCGTATGGGGTTTTAACCGTTACATATACAGTTTTAGTAGTTGTGCGAGTAACACTCATTTTACTAAATTGTATTTGGTAGAGAAGTAATATTAAAACACGCTTCTCTGTCGTGTTAAATAAAAGGGTACTATTGGCGTAGTACCCTTTGTTTTTTTCTATGTCCTAATTAAATTAGGGCATTTTGCGACCTTCAGCAAAATAGTTTCAACCATATTTGAAAAATTACGGTTTTCTTCTTCTGCTAGTTTTTCAATTTTAGCAATAACACTCGGATTTAATCTAATTGTCTTTGCCTTTGTACTTTGTGTTGTAGCCATAATTAATTGTTTTTTTATTCTTAATAGCAAGATAAATTTAACCATAAAACCCTCTTAATTAGGATGATTGATGTAAATCTTTTCAACAAGTTCTTAACATTAAATAGTTTCTAAAAAAATCTATTAGCGTTCTATAGAAAAAAGAATATTATCTATTTTTAAGAGATTATAAATTAAAAAATGACCTTATACGAATTTAATTCACTCACATTAGATGAAAAGCATGCTACTGTTTGGGATAAGGGTGTTTTCTTGGATAACTACATAACTAAAACACAAAGAATAAACTGCTACGCAATTGATAGGTTCTTTGTAGAAGTACACTATAGCGCAGAACACAATACCATTACAGAAATAACAGCCTTTAAATACGGAAAGGACTTAGATAAATATTCAAATATTAATTTCTAACTTTTGGTAAATTGTATATAACTGCTCTTTCATGTAATCTAGCGGATTTTTTATACTCCAGTTTATAATATGGTTGTACAACGTTGTAGTGCAACTATATAGCTACACCAGGCTTTAGTAACAGTAAAACACCACTTTTTTTGCTTTTTAGTTGTGTTAAGAGGCAAAAAGTTGTAGTGCAACAACTTCTACTTCAACATTCTATCAATATTACTTGTTAGGTCATTTATTAATCAGCACAAAATAGATAACATCTATTCATTATTCATTTTTAATAGTTTTTATATATATTTGATATAAATTTATATGTTATGAAAACCCAAATTTACCCTGAAAATCCAGCAGCTTTAAGAGGCTTTTTTAGCTGGTTGAAAAAAACAATAAACAATGTTGTTTCCGCAATTGTGGAAGTCTCCCATAATCCATTATTTATTTTAGAGATCGCACACGATGCATTTGATGGAGGTGGTTTTACTTTTGGCATTGGAAACAATAATGGTTCCGCCAACTTGTTTAGGGAGTCTGGATACTTTGAACAATTGGTATCTTTAAATGAGTACGAAGAAAACATGCTTGACTTGTGGGTAGAGCACCGTTTTTTACCATTTTTTAAGCAATATTTTTTAAGATTAAAGCAATTTAACAATCAAACACCTTCTATAGGTGATTTCACTGATTACTATAATTCTGTGAATGAGTTTTTAGGATTGATCAAATGGTACAGATCATTCGTACTAATAAATGGAGAAAATGGGCTTACTATGAATGCTTTGAAAGTAAGAAACCAGTTTTTAACTTTCCAAATAAACTTACTAGAAACAGAACTAAACAATTACATCCAAGAAAAATCAATTTCGGTATCGTCAAGATTAACTTCTAAAACAATAAATACAAACGAGTACATTCAGCTGCAGTTAAACTTACCTGCTAGTTTAGTAATAGAGATGTTACAGATTACGCAAAATACTATAAGCGATCCAGGAATTAATATAATTAATGAGCCACCTACTAAACCTTCAGATAATACCTCAAATACATCAGGAATGATTTGGATGCTTGTTGGATTTGGTGCAATGTATTTATTGAGTAATGAAAAAGAAAAAGCATCTAAAAAAGAATCCTGAGATTAAAAAAGATGTACAGCAAATTATAACAATGCCCTAGTTTTAGCTAGGGCATTGTTTATTTTGTTAGAAGCGTTGGGCTATATACTTAATGAAAGCTTACTTAACAAAGATAAATATTCATATTTAAACTTTAAATGTTTTAACTCAGAAATATATTCTTCAGAACCCATTGTAAACTTTTTACTATTAATTAAGAGTTTGTTAGGTTATAAAAGTCTTTCGCCTGTAAATAAAGCATAATTTAAAATTATGCTTTAAGCTTTATTCACCCCGTCACTATGTCTCTTGGATTTTTCATATAATGTTTATTTAATTGTTGTGTGATAAAAACGACAAATATTATGCAAAAGTACGCATACTCAAGAATTTTAACTAAAAATTAATAAAAATCCTTGATTTCTAAAAATCAATCCATTATACTGAGCTTTAATTCTATTTGAAGAATTAGTATCTCTTCTGTTTTTACTCCATTTACCCAAAACTCCCATATCAATCCATTCAATTTCCATGTCTTTTGGATAGTTTAAATCTAAGAAAAAATTATTATATAAACAAACAGCTCTGTGTGATCTATATGGATTGACGGATAATGCATACCTTTTTCTTTCTTTTCTAACAATAGTATATTCTGTTTTAGATGAGTTACAATGATAACTAAAATCCACACTAATAAAACCATTTGCTTTAGTAGTTTTTAAATGGAGATTATTTTTTAATTCTACTTTCTTACCATTAATCTCTAAATCATATAACTCATAAAAAGTCCTATTATTATCGTCTTCAGGGTAAGGGATTACACCTGAGAAAGTATAATCACATCCTTTTTTATTCTCTACAACCACGATTACTTTTGTTTCCTCTTGAATTAAAACATATCCATCATTTTCTTGGTCAACTTCAATATCAGCATCTAAATTATAGTCTTTGTAATAATAATCTTGATTTATTGGTAGATAATAATCTTTAATATTTTTCAGGAGTTTTCTATTAATAGCTGAAAATTTTTGCTGACATAATGAATCAGTAACTTTTTGCCAAATATCCTCCAAGTCTGTTCTTAAAATTAAATGCTCGGTTGAATAAATAACCTTTCTTAACTCGTCTTTGAAAATATCTGTAAATTGTATCGATTTGGCAATAGCCATAAATACACCACTTGACAAAATGATTGAGCCTGCAACTTTAAAAACTTCTTTCCAGGCAGATTCTCCAGTAATTATAAAATTCGTATAACCAAAAGACAAAAATAAGAACCCAAAAAAAATAGCAACATATAAAATGTTTTTGAATAATCCTTTGGTAATAGTAATCAATAGACTTGGTATTTTCATAAAATTATAGAGTTTAATCAGAAATTAAAAAAATATATTTAAGGGGAGAAAAGCTAATATATCTTTATTTTCACACTTCAGTAATTTATTTTTGACAAAATGACACAAAAAAAGGATGAAAAGCCTCTTAACACTAATAGCTCTTCTGATGATTGACATAATATTCGGAATAATTATTTGGTTTGCAGGACTTTTACTTTTAGGAAGAGCTTGGCCAGTATTTAATGACCAAAAATAACTTACCTACAACACGAAGACAACTATAGTTTAATATTTTTGCCATTTTTATTCCACAAATTGTTTTCTGCTTTAACAATCTCCTTTTCTAACTCCTCAAGTATAACAACATAATCTTCTCTTGAATATATTCTATTCTAAAACATCTTTCCGCTTCGTTAAGAAGCTCCTTAACTTCTTTATGATTCATAATAAATTATTTGACTAATCAATGACTAAGTTGCAAATAAAAAAAACCGTAAATCATTCAATATAAATGATTTACGGTTAAATTAAGTACTCAAGGTGGGAATCGAACCCACACTTCCGAAGAAACTGGATTTTGAATCCAGCGCGTCTACCAATTCCGCCACTTGAGCAAATTTGGATTGCAAAACTATAAAATAATTCTATACCAACAATCAAAAATAGTGGGTTTTATGCTTTTTCAGTTCAAATAAATTCCTAAATTTGCACCTCATTTAACAAAGGCGATTTAATACGTTACAAAACAATATTTTACAAATGCCAAATGTAAGCACAGAAGCAAAGATTTTTGGATGTACTCAAAGTAAAGAACTTGCTGAGAAAATTGCAGCTAATTTTGGAGTGAAATTAGGTAATGTTATTACATCAACTTACAGCGATGGTGAGTTTCAGCCATCATACGAAGAATCAATAAGAGGAACCCGAATTTTCATTATTGGATCTACACATCCTGGTCCTGAAAATTTAATGGAAATGTTGTTAATGATAGATGCAGCAAAACGTGCATCTGCAAGACACATTACTGCTGTTTTACCTTACTTTGGTTGGGCAAGACAAGACAGAAAAGACAAACCTAGAGTTCCTATTGCTGCAAAATTAGTAGCAAAAATGTTAGAAGCTGCTGGTGCAACACGTATTATTACTATGGACTTGCATGCTGATCAAATCCAAGGATTCTTTGAAAAACCTGTAGATCATTTATTTGCATCTACAATATTTTTACCATATCTAAAAAGCTTAAATCTAGATAACCTAACCATTGCATCTCCTGATATGGGAGGTTCAAAAAGAGCTTATGCTTATTCTAAAGCTTTAGAAAGTGATGTAGTTATCTGTTACAAGCAACGTGCCAAGGCCAATGTTATTTCACATATGGAATTAATTGGAGACGTTACTGGTAAAAATGTTGTTCTTGTAGACGATATGGTAGATACGGCAGGAACGCTAACAAAAGCAGCTGACTTGATGATGGAAAGAGGCGCAAAAAGTGTAAGAGCTATTTGTACACACCCAATTCTATCTGGAAGTGCTTATGAAAAAATAGAAAATTCTAAGTTAGAAGAATTAATTGTTACCGATTCGATCCCTTCTAAACAAGCTTGTGAAAAAGTTAGAATTTTAAGCTGTGCTGAACTTTTTGCTGATGTAATGCAAAATGTACATTACAACAAATCAATTAGTTCAAAATTTGTAATGTAATTTTTAATAATTATATAAATAATGAAAACAAGTTGATTTTTAATCAACGAAGTTTCCATAACACAAATAAGTAATAATAAATAAACAATTATGAAATCAATTACAATCAACGGATCTCAAAGAGAAAGCGTGGGCAAAAAAGCAACAAAAGCCTTACGTAATGCTGGTCAGGTTCCTTGCGTATTATACGGAGGAGATAAACCAGTGCATTTCTCTGCAGATGAATTAGCATTCTCAAAACTGGTTTATACGCCTAACGCGCATACAGTTGTGATTGCTTTAGACAATGGTGACACTTTCGATGCTGTGTTACAAGACATCCAGTTTCACCCAGTAACAGATAAAATCTTACACATAGATTTTTACCAGTTATTCCCAGACAAACCAATTACTATGGAAATTCCTGTTCACATTATAGGAACTTCTAGAGGTGTATTAAATGGTGGTGTTCTTAGAAAGAACAATCGTAAGTTAAAAGTAAAAGCTTTACCAGCAAACTTACCAGACTTTTTAGAGGCTGATATTACACCTTTAAAGATTGGTGGTAAATTATATGTAACTGCATTAGCTAGTGATGACTTTACAATCATGCACCCAGACAACACTGTTGTTTGTCAAGTTAAACGTGCAAGAGCATCAGTTATGACTGATGATGAAGATGAAGAAGAACTAGAAGAAGGAGCTGAAGCACCAGCAGCAGAAGGAGAAGCTCCTGCTGAAGCTTAAAAAACTTAATAGTTTAAATTATAAAAAGCATTCTGATAACTCAGGATGCTTTTTTACTTTTACAGAAATTGATAAAAATGTGTAAATTTCTGTTTAACATATTTAAGAAAAAACAAACTTCCTTTAACGAAGAAGAACAAGTAATGAAGAAATTTTTAATAGTTGGATTAGGAAATATTGGTAGCGAGTATGAAAACACACGCCATAACATTGGGTTTAAGATTTTAGATTTTTTAGCGGAAAACGAGTCGCTTACTTTTGAAACTCAAAAATTAGGTGATTTATGTACTTATAAAATTAAGGGCAGACAGTTACTATTATTAAAACCTAACACCTACATGAATTTAAGCGGAAAAGCCATACTATACTGGATGACCAAGGAAAAAATTCCTCTTGAAAATTTGTTAGTTATTACTGATGATTTAAACCTTCCTTTTGGAACACTACGTCTTAAAACAAAAGGTAGTGATGGTGGTCATAACGGATTAAAGGACACTCAAAACAAATTACAAACCACCAAATACAACAGATTTAGATTTGGAATAAGCGATAGTTTTAGCAAAGGCAAGCAAGTAGATTATGTTTTAGGAGAATGGACAGAAGAAGAATCGACTCAACTAAAAGAACGCTTAGAAAAATCGGTTGAGATTATAAAATCATTTGCTACAGCAGGTGTAAACAATACTATGAATACTTTTAATGGAAAATAAAAAGAGGAGCTTACAGCTCCTCTTTTTTTTTATTTCAAACTAAAAAACGACTACTCTACAATAATCTTTTTAGTGGTTTTATTTACACCATCATTTACAGTCACTAAGTACATACCTGATTGAGCATTACCTAAGTTAATGGTTTCATTAAAATTACCTGAATTAGAGTAAGTATTCTCTAAAATTCTTCTCCCTCTAATATCATAGACATTAACATCAATATTATTAGCTGAAAGCGAATTAAATTTAATCGTAAAGTTTCCATTGTTTGGGTTTGGATAAATCATAAAATTAGATAACTCATGATCTTCAATAGATAATGAAGCTAGTACATTAACAGTATAATCTTCAACTTCTCCATCAAAGTCAGTATTACAAGCTGTTGGGTATGCTCCAAACTGAGTAGAAACCCTCATAACGGTTGTCCCTAAAAGTGCGTATTCAGGCACTGTAATATTTAAAGGAGAGCCACTAGGTTGTCCATTAGCTGTAGAACTTCCAACTCCTAAACTATATCCTTCAGTAGCATCTTCAAACTCACAGTTTTGGTTCCAATCTATCCAAACAATAGTTCCTGTTTGATATGGACCATCTGTATTCACATAAACAGATAATTCGTAAGTGCTTTCCTTGTTTATATCAGTAGAAAGCGACGTATAATCACTATAGCCAGATGGCTTTCCGTTATTTAAATTACTTATAGTATTAAATATCACTCCTGTTGTACTTGTTTGATATTGTGTATTTCCTGAAGAAGGACAAACACCGTCAGACACACCTAATGCTAAATCCGTGTTTTTTGTTAGAGAGCTAGAAGTTCCCGTAACAGTTAAATTATAATCATTAGGTGGTACTGTTGCTAAATTATTAATTTGAACTGTAAATGTTCCAGAGCTATTTAAACTTGCTGGCGTGATTACTACATTAGATCCTGCAGGATTTCCAGTAACACTAAATGTTGTTGTTTCAGAAAACCCATTACTAGTAATAAAATTCATATTATAAGTGACAGAATCTTCAGAACACACTGACTGAGAGTCGTTAGTGCTGTTTAATGCAAAATCCGCAGAATTATTGATGCTAAACACAGGAGACAACGCATAAAAAATGTTATCGGCAGCTTCTACCATAATTCTAGCATTATTAGTATTTGCTATACTCGGTACGGTAATAATTTGCGACCCGTCATTTGGTGTGTTAGATGCTAATACTGTAGGAAAAGTTAACCCTCCATCAGTAGAAAATTTAATATTCACATTTTGGCAGTTAATAGTTGAATTTGTTGTTTGCCCAACATTCCAATAAACGGTTTGCGAAGACCCAGACGCCCAATTTGGGAGCCCTGGCACAGTAAAAGCAGGGACATTTTCAACAATAACCTGCGTTAAATCAAAACTTGACTGCCCTTGTAACCCTGTAGCTGTTGGTTCTCTATCTCTAACTGTCAAAGCCCAATTTAATGTTCTAGCTACTGTAGCAACCGTTTCCCAATCAGACCCAATACTAGGGCTTGTCTCTGTAAGTTGACCTGCAACCACTCTATCCCAATTTGGGATATATCTATCTGGAGAGGTCGATGGTGGTAAAGATCTGTTCATTGATCCTGAGGTTAACGTAGGACCAAACGTACTGTTAGTAACAGTTCCACTATCTGTTTGCTCCCAACAATATGTTAAGGTATCACCTCCATCAAGATCTGTTGCAGAACCTTTTAATATATAAGCTGTACCTGGCGGAATATGATAATCACTACCTGCATCTGCAATAGGAGGGTTGTTTCCAATAGCTATTGTTGTAGCACAGTTGTTTGGAGCTGTAGCTACATTGTTTAAAATTTGGTTGATACTATGGTAATGAAAATAAGGATCACTATGTAGTTGCACATTGTTAGCCCCAGTTATTCCTGCATAACCCATAATGGTAGTTCCACTACCTGGCTCTGAGTTTACTCCTGTCCCTTC
The DNA here is from genome assembly GCF_050509525.1 of Gaetbulibacter sp. PBL-D1. Lineage (NCBI taxonomy): Bacteria > Pseudomonadati > Bacteroidota > Flavobacteriia > Flavobacteriales > Flavobacteriaceae > Gaetbulibacter > Gaetbulibacter sp. PBL-D1. Next base: position 156,450 of record NZ_JBNWKB010000007.1, read on the forward strand.
AATACTAAAAGCAAAAGTATGATTAGCTCCCATTTGATGGCCAATTTCATGAGCCACATAGTCAATGTCAAAATTGTCTCCTTCAGGAATACCGTCAGCTGGTGAAGTAATTCCTGAACCTTTGTTTTGATCAGTAGTTGACGCAGTATCGTCTTCACAAACACATCCAATACAACCAGCATTACCTCCTCCACCAGAAGCACCAAACATATGACCTATGTCATAAGCAGCATTTCCAATGGTATTTGTTAAAGTATTTTGAAGTTGAACATTCCATTGATTTATATTGTTAGAATAAGGATCTGTTGCTGGATTAGTAAAAATCAATTCGTTAGCATTAACTAATTGAAATCTGATCGCCATATCGGTTTCATATACTTCATTTACTCTAGTGATTGTAGCGTTAATAGCCGCTAAAGCTGCAGGAACAGTTCCTCCATGGTATTGAGTATATTCGCCATTAACCGAAACAGCCAACCTATATGTACGTAAGGTTTGGTCGTCAGCATCTCGCATTGTTGAGGCTTGAGTGTAATCAACCTCTTTTAATTCGTCTATAGTAGAACAAACAAACTCATCAATATAATCTCCTCTAGAACTTTTGTTATATACTATGTATGTATTAGATTCATGTGCCACTGGCATCATAAACACAGCTTCTTTATCTTGATATGTGATCATAGTTTGAACACCTTGTGGGCTAACGCTCATTCTAAGTCTTGAACCTGGAGAGTCAATACCAAACCCAACATAAGATTTAATTTCAGGATATTGTGCAGATAATGAAGGCTCAAAAACAGGTGCTTCATACAACTCAAAACGTTCAAAGTTCCCTTCATGTCCAGGTACTGTAACTACTACATTAGAAATAGTATTAGATCCTCTAGTTGGTGTTTGTATAAGGCTTTGTTTAAAATCTAAATCACTCAATTCAAAGTAATTAACCTTATCTTTTTCTAAGTGAAATTTTGATGTTCCTTCTGAATCATTATAGTTTGAAAGCTTTTTCCAATTATTCTTCTGACTAAACCCAGAAAAACAAATCAAAGCCAACACTAAAGAAAAAACATAATGTAATCTTGTTTTCATAAAATTTGTATTAATTAAAAAAGGTAATATCTATAAACATCCTCCAAATTTAATCAAAATCAATTGTTATATTAAGTTTTCTTTAACAAAATGTGATTTTTTAACATAAATAAACTGTAATATTTGTGAAGTTATTACCTTTCATATCTTCCTTTTTATTTCAATGCTTATTAGCTATTTTTACAAAAAAATCTTTTGAAAATATATAATTCCCTAACTTCCTATTCTAAAGCGCCATCAGTACTTACTATTGGTACTTTTGATGGTGTCCATTTAGGACATCAAAAAATAATTAATAGGTTAATAACTGTTGCAAAAGAAAAAAACTTAGAATCTTCATTGCTAACATTCTTTCCACATCCTAGAATGGTATTGCAAACTCATGCTGATATTAAATTGTTGAATACTATTGATGAGCGTAAAACTATTTTGTCTCAAATTGGTATTGATAATCTTATTATAAAAAAGTTTACTCAAGATTTTTCTAGACTATCAGCTAACGATTATGTAAAGCATATTTTAGTTGATGAATTAAACGTTAAACACGTTATCATTGGTTACGACCATAGGTTTGGAAGAAATAGAAGCGCAAACATTGAAGACCTGAAAGATTATGGTGCTCAATTTGATTTTGAAGTAGAAGAAATTTCTGTTAAAGACATTGAAGATGTTGCTATTAGTTCAACTAAAATTAGAAATGCCTTAAATAATGGTGATGTTAAAACCGCAAATACGTATTTAGGTTACAATTATTTTTTAACTGGAAATGTTATAAAAGGAAAACAAATTGGTAGTAAAATAGGATTTCCTACTGCTAATGTTAAAATACCTGAAGATTATAAACTCATCCCAAAAAATGGTGCTTATGTAGTGCAATCTAATATTAACAACTCTACAGTTTATGGGATGATGAATATTGGAACCAACCCTACTGTTAATGGAAAAACGCAATCTATTGAAGTACACTTTTTCAATTTTAATGAAGATATTTATGACACTTCAATACAAGTGGAATTAATTGACAGACTTAGAGACGAGCAAAAATTTGATTCGGTTGAATTACTTAAAGAACAACTCAACAAAGACAAAGAAATAGCATTAACTTTATTTAACTAGATGAACAGGTTTTTATTTAAACATATTGACAACAGTGCATTAATTGTATTCCGAATTATTTTTGGACTACTTATTTTCTTAGAAAGTGTTGGAGCCATCTTTACTGGTTGGGTAAAACGAACACTTATTGAACCTGAATTTACTTTTACATTTATAGGGTTTGAATGGTTACAGCCTTTACCAGGAAACTGGATGTATCTCTATTATGCAATTATGGGAATATTTGGCCTTTTTGTAATGATAGGTTATAAATACAGATGGAGCATGTTTGCATTTACCATCATGTGGTCTGCCACTTACTTTATGCAAAAATCGTCTTATAACAATCACTACTATTTATTAATGTTATTGAGTGCCATAATGGTGTTTCAACCTGCGCACACTTACCTTTCTATTGATGCCAAACAAAACCCGAAATTAAAAAGAGGCTCAATGCCACAGTGGTGCAAATATGTGTTTGTTATTCAGCTCTTTATTGTATACACATACGCCTCAATTGCCAAGATATATCCTGATTGGTTAAACACCACTACTATTGAACTCATGATGAAAGCCAAACAACATTTTGTTTTAGTTGGTGATATTTTACAATACAAGTGGTTACACTATATGCTGGCTTATGGAGGCATTTTGTTTGACGGACTTATCATTCCGTTGTTACTATGGAAAAGAACAAGGAAATTTGCGTTTATCATTTCTATTTTCTTTCATCTGTTCAATTCATTCATTTTTCATGTAGGTATTTTTCCATATTTGTCTTTAGCCTTTATTTTGTTCTTTTTTGAGCCTAAAACCATTCAAAATATATTCTTAAAAAAGAAACCGTTTTATAATGAAGCTGAAGTTATCATCCCTAAAGGAAATCAATTTTATGTAGGGTTATTTTCAGTGTATTTTATTATTCAAGTACTATTACCTATTCGTCATCATTTTATTCATGATAATGTGCTTTGGACCGAAGAAGGTCACAGACTGTCATGGCGAATGATGCTGCGCTCAAAAAGTGGGTTTTGTACTTATAAAGTCATTGACAAAAACACTAACAATGTATTACCTGTTAAATTAAACGACTATTTAACCAGAAAACAACAACGAGGAGCAACCACCAAACCAGATGTCATCTGGCAATTTGCACAACATTTAAAACAAGATTTTGCAAAAAAAGGATTTGACGTGCAAGTCTTTGTAAACTGCAGCATAAGCGTAAATGGAAGACCAAGACAACAGCTTATCGACCCTAATATTGACCTTGCCAATGTAAAATGGGATGTTTTTAAACACAGCTCGTGGATTTTACCTTCAAAACTCGATTAAATGTTTTGGCAATTCATTAAATTTGTCGCTTAAATTTTTCACACCATGTTACAAGTCCCTTTTATTAGAGAAAACAAAGAGTTGGTTATTGAGCGTTTAGCAAAACGTAATATTGATGCTGAACAATCTATAAACGATGTTATTACTTTAGATGAAGACCGAAGAAATCTTCAAGCAACTTTAGATAACTTAAAAGCTGAATCTAATAGTATCTCCAAAGAAATAGGGAACTTGTTTAAATCTGGAAAAGCACAAGAAGCCAATGCTTTAAAAGAAAAAACAACTCAACTTAAAGAAGACACTAAACAATTAGAGCAAGAGCTTAATGATAAAGCTGATGCACTAAACGCACTTTTATACCAACTACCAAATGTACCTCACCAAAGTGTTCCTAAAGGAAATACCGATGAGGATAACGAAGAAGTGTATAGAGAAGGTGACATTCCTAAATTAGTTGATGGTGCATTACCACATTGGGAATTAGCTAAAAAGTATGATATTATCGATTTTGAATTGGGTAATAAAATTACTGGAGCAGGATTTCCTGTGTATAAAGGTAAAGGTGCAAGATTACAACGTGCGCTTATTGCTTACTTTTTAGATAAAAATACCGAAGCAGGTTATACGGAGTTCCAATTACCACATTTGGTTAATGAAGCGTCTGGTTTTGGAACAGGACAATTGCCAGATAAAGAAGGGCAAATGTACCACGTTACTGGTGACAACTTATATTTAATTCCAACTGCTGAAGTTCCTGGAACCAATTTATTTAGAGATACCTTACTTAACGAAAGCGATTTACCAATAGGTATTACAGGCTACACACCTTGCTTTCGTCGTGAAGCAGGAAGTTATGGCGCACACGTTAGAGGGTTAAATCGACTACATCAATTTGATAAAGTTGAAATTTTACGTGTTGAACATCCTGAGCGTTCTTATACAGCTCTAGACGAAATGGTAGAGCATATAAAAACCATTTTAAAAGAACTGAAATTACCTTACAGAATTTTACGTTTATGTGGTGGTGACTTAGGATTTACATCAGCATTAACCTACGATTTTGAAGTATTCTCAACTGCTCAAGACCGTTGGTTAGAGATTTCTTCAGTATCAAATTTTGAAACCTTTCAAGCAAACCGCTTAAAATTACGTTTTAAAAATTCTGAAGGTAAAAATGAATTAGCACATACCCTAAATGGAAGCTCATTGGCTCTACCAAGAGTGCTTGCAGGAATTTTAGAAAATTACCAAACTGAAGATGGTATAAAAATCCCTGATGTTCTAGTTCCTTATACTGGATTTGATAAAATCTAAAATCTGTAGTATTTTTTCTACAAATTTCGATAAAACGCTAAAAAAAGACGTTGTTTAACGAATTTTTAGCGTTTTCTTTTGTTTTTTCATAAAATTTTTTGATGTTAGTAAAGTATTAAAAGCTAACCTACTTATGAAAAATATCAAACGCATTATAATACTGGTTTCGCTGGTCGTTATGGTCAGTAAAATTTTCTTTTAGAATATACCTTTGGTTAACAATAAAAAATGCCAGAGCAGAATAACTGAATCATTTTTTTAAAATAATGGTTAATAGCACATTTATTTTGGTTGGTAATGCCTAAACTTGCGTTTAGGCATTTTTTTTATCAAAACATTTACAATATCCAAAGCTAGCATTTGTTATATTTACTAAATAATCGAAATAAGCGCACCAAAACCTATATTTAGGTTGTTTATTTAAATTAGCTTTATGAAGAGGATATTAACTTTTGCCCTAATACTGTGTAGCACTTTAATGCTTGCCCAAAGTGAGCAGTTGGCAAGCGATTATTTTAAACGTGGTGAATTTGAAAAAGCCCTTATTGAATACCAAAAATTATATACTGAAAAACCAAGTACAACTTACCTTTACAAAATAGTTGAAACATTACAACAGCTAGAACGTTATACAGAAGTTCAAAACCTATTGCTCCAACGTTTAGAGAAAAGTACTTTTCCAACCCTTATGGTTGAATTGGGTTACAACTATCAACTACAAGACAGTATAGAAACTGCAAAAAAATACTATAACGATGCGCTTTTAAAAATCGATGAAAAACCTATTTATACAAGTAGTATTGCTAGACAATTTGAAAATCATTCACTTTTAGATTATGCCATTTCTGCCTATAAAAAAGGTGCTGAACTTAATCCTAAACAAAACTATAACATTCAGCTGGCACGAATTTATGGTGAGCAAGGTAATGTGGAACAAATGTTTTCTAACTATATAGATTATATAGAAACCAACCCTAGCTTTTTAAATAACTCAAAGCGCGCTTTTAGCGATTTTGTCTCAGAAAACAGCGAAAACGAAAACAACATTTTCTTAAAACGGTTATTACTTAAAAAGTTGCAAACCAATCCTGATGTGTATTGGTATGAGTTACTGAGCTGGTTGTTTGTTCAAGAAAAAGAGTATAACAAATCCTTTACTCAAGAGAAAGCACTTTATAGAAGAAACCCTGAAAGTCTAGACCGAATTATTGAACTTGCACTTACAACTCTAGATGAAAAACAATACAGTACTGCAACCGAAATATTCAATTTTGTATTAGAAAATTCACAAGATATTTCTAGTCTTTTAAGAGCACATCAATTTTTATTGGAGATAGAAACCATAAATGCTACTAAAAAAGATTTTAATGCGATAAACGATAAGTATCTAGCGCTTTTTAATCAATATGGTAGGTATGAGCAAACCCTTTCTTTACAAATTGCTTATGGCGATTTTTTGGCGTTTCACTTACACAAACCTGAAGATGCAAGCAAATTCTTAAAAGAAACTTTAAACCTTAATGTTTCTGAATTTCAAAAAGCTACTGTAAAGCTAAAACTTGGTGATGTTTTAGTGTATCAAGAAAAATTTAATGAAGCACTTATTTACTATTCTCAAATACAAGCCAATTTAAAAAACAGTACCATTTCGCAAGATGCACGTTTTAAAGTTGCCAAAACTAGTTATTATAAAGGTGATTTTGATTGGGCTGAATCGCAACTTAAAATTTTAAAATCATCAACATCGCAGCTTATTGCTAATGATGCTTTAGATTTAAAACTACTTATTTCTGACAATAAATATGAAGATTCTTTACACGTAGCGTTAAAGCTTTATGCAAAAGCAGACCTTATGGCATTTCAAAATAAAACTGATGAAGCCATAACACTTTTAGACAAGATTCTTACAGAGCATGAAGGTGAAAGTATTGAAGGTCAAGCTTTGTTAATGCAAGCACAACTTTTCGAAAAAAAGAAACAGTATGAAAAAGCAACGGTTAACTATCAAAAAATTATAACAGACTTTAGTGACAGTATTTTAATTGACGATGCTTACTATTTTTTAGCTGAACTTTACAATAATATTTTAGGCGAATCCGAAGAAGCTAAAGCACTTTACGAAAAAATCATATTTAATCATCAAGACAGTATTTATTTTGTTGAAGCCAGGAAAAACTTCAGGATGCTACGTGGTGATACTATAAACTAAACCTTATGCTTGTTGAAACCAACCGCCTTCAGCTTTCTAAAATCACTTTAGAAGATGCTCCTTTTATACTAGAACTCATGAATTCCCCTCATTGGTTGAAATATATTGGTGACCGAAATGTGAGAACTGTTGCTCAAGCTGAAGACTATTTAAAAGAAAGAACCTTAAAAAGTTACGACACTCACGGATTTGGGTTTTATAAAATTCAACTAAAAGATGAAAGTCTAAAATCAATTGGTACTTGTGGTTTGGTAAAACGCGATGAGTTAGAATATGTAGATATTGGTTTTTCGCTACTTCCTAATTATGAAGGTAAAGGTTATGGGTTTGAAGCGTCTTCTGAAATTATAAAACTTGCCAAAGACCAATTCAAACTAAAAAAAATAACAGCAATCACATTGCCTACTAATACAAATTCAATTAAACTATTAGAAAAATTAGGCTTATCTTATGAAAAAAGAGTAAAACCTTTTGAAGATGATGAAGAACTCCTGTTATTTGCAAAAACACTATAATACAAGTTTTGCCTTTCCGTAACCAGTTCGGAATCCATTAAAATAACAACCATGATAATATACAACGTAACCGTTAATATTGACGAAAGCATACATGAAGAGTGGCTCAATTGGATAAAAAACCACATTGCATTGGTTTTGGCAACAGGTCATTTCACTGAAGCTAAGTTAACCAAAGTACTTATTGAAGAAAAAATGGGAGGCACAACCTACTCCATTCAATATCGTGCAAAATCAAGAACCGATTTAGAAGACTATTACAACAATCATGCTGATGCTTTACGACAAGACGGACTAAAACGTTTTGCTGACAAAATGCTTGCATTTAGAACCGAACTAGAAATAGTTGATGAATTTTCAGTAACTTTTAACTAACAACAATGTCTGTAAAAGCAAAAAAACACTTAGGACAACACTTTTTAACCGATGAATCTATTGCCGAAAAAATTGCCGATAGCTTATCGCTTAAAGGTTATAAACATGTTTTAGAAATTGGTCCAGGAATGGGTGTGCTTACTAAATATTTGCTCAAAAAAGACCTCACAACCCACGTTATTGAAATTGATACAGAATCGGTTGAGTATCTTAAAGCCAATTACCTAAATCTTGCTGATAGAGTTATAGAGCAAGACTTTTTAAAATACGATATCACAAAAGTTTTTGGCGAGCAGCCTTTTGCTATCATAGGAAATTACCCATATAATATTTCATCACAAATTGTATTTAAAACTTTAGAAATGCGCGACCAAATTCCAGAATTTTCTGGAATGTTTCAAAAAGAAGTTGCGCAACGTATTTGCTCTAAAGAAGGCAGTAAAGTATACGGTATTTTATCTGTTTTAACACAAGCATTTTACAATGCTGAATATTTATTTACAGTTCCACCTTCGGTGTTTAATCCACCACCAAAAGTAGATTCAGGTGTACTTTTATTAACAAGAAAAGAAAACTACACCTTACCATGTGACGAAACCTTATTTTTCAAGGTTGTAAAACAAGGATTTCAACAACGCCGAAAAACACTTCGTAACAGTTTAAAAACATTCAATTTGTCAGATAATTTAAAAGCAAATGTTATATTTGGCAAACGTCCTGAGCAGTTAAGCGTTGAAGAATTTATAACTCTCACGCAATTAATTGAAAACGACACTCAAGAATAACACAATTTGTCACTTCGACAGTGTGCAACGACAAGAAATTTTATGCAAGAGGAAAAAGAGCACATACAATTTGAACTAACAGATGAACTCATCGAGCAAGTAGAAGTTCTTATCGAAGAGAAAAACGATAAGGAACTCAACACGCTTTTTAGTGAGTTTCACTATGCTGATATTGCCGAAGTTTTAGACGAACTAGATCTTGAAGATGCGACTTATGTTATAAAACTTCTTGATTCTGAAACCACTTCGGATGTGTTAATGGAACTCGATGAAGACAATCGAGAAAAAGTCCTAAAAAATCTTTCTGCTAAAGAAATTGCCGATGAAATTGAAGAGTTGGATACTGATGATGCAGCAGATATTATTGCCGAACTTCCTGAAGAACGTCAAGCCGAAGTAATTTCAAACATTGAAGACCAAGAGCATAAAGCCGAAATTGAAGAGCTTTTGGCTTATGACGAAGATACAGCTGGTGGACTCATGGCAAAAGAGCTTGTAAAAGTGTATGAAACCTGGACTGTTGCTGGATGCTTACGTCGTATTCGTGGACAAGCCAAAGAGGTTACAAGAGTACACTCTATATATGTTGTATCAAAACAAAATAAACTTATTGGTAGACTTTCGCTTAAAGATTTAATTGTTGCTAAAAGCGATCAAAAAATTGCTGATATCTCCAACAGCAATGTGGATTGGGTTCATGTACAAGACGATGTTGAAGATGTGGCAAGAGTTATGGCAAAATACGATTTGGAAGCGATTCCTGTTGTAGATGACAATCAAACACTTTTAGGTAGAATTACTATTGATGATATTGTTGACGTTTTAAAAGAAGAAGCCGATAAAGATTACCAGTTAGCTGCAGGTATCTCTCAAGATGTAGACTCTGATGATAGCGTTTGGAAACTTACCAGAGCACGTATACCTTGGTTATTTTTAGGACTTGTTGGTGGTGTTGGAGCCTTTTTAATTATGGAAGGTTTTCACGAAGCGTTTTCAAAATATGCAATCCTATTCTTTTTCACACCACTTATTGCAGCAATGGCTGGTAATGTAGGTGTACAATCTAGCGCAATTATTGTGCAAGGTTTAGCAAATGATGATATAAAAGGAAGTATTAACAGTCGTTTAATGAAAGAAATGCTTTTAGCAGCTCTTAATGGAGTTATTTTGGCTATTTTCTTGTTCCTTTTTGTTTGGGCAACGCAACAAGAAGCCGCAACTGCTTTTGCTATTTCAATTTCGTTAGTTGTAGTAATTATAGTAGCTGGTTTAATAGGAACTTTTGTACCATTATTCCTTGACAAACGTGGTATTGATCCTGCTATTGCAACAGGACCTTTTATCACTACCAGCAATGATATTTTTGGAATCTTAATTTACTTTACCATAGCTAAACTTATTTTAGGGATTTAACTTATGAAAGTCCTACATCTAGATACTAATCACGAGCTTCTCATTAATCAACTTAATGCATCAGGATTTACAAATCATGAAGATTACACCTCATCAAAAACTGATGTTGAAGCAAAAATTCATGAGTATGATGGTATTGTAATAAGAAGTCGTTTTACTATAGACAAACAGTTTCTTGATGCTGCCACAAACTTAAAGTTTATAGGTCGTGTTGGTGCTGGTTTAGAAAACATAGATTGTGATTATGCCGAAAGTAAAGGCATTTATTTAATTTCAGCACCAGAAGGCAATCGCAATGCTGTTGGCGAACACGCTTTAGGAATGTTGCTTTCCTTATTCAACAAGCTCAATAAAGCTGATAACGAAGTACGACATGGTCAATGGTTACGTGAAGCCAATAGAGGTATTGAGCTAGATGGCAAAACCGTTGGACTTATTGGTTATGGCAACATGGGAAAAGCCTTTGCTAAAAAACTTCGTGGGTTTGATGTTGAAGTTCTTTGCTATGATATAAAACCTAATGTTGGCGACGATAACTGCAAACAAGTATCGTTTGAAACTTTACAAAAAAACACTGATGTTTTAAGTTTACACACACCGCAAACACCACTAACGTTAAATATGGTTAATGCTGATTTTATTAACGGGTTTCAAAAACCGTTTTGGCTCATTAATACAGCACGCGGAAAAAGTGTTGTAACTACTGATTTGGTTTCAGCTTTAAAAAGTGGTAAAATTTTAGGTGCAGGATTAGACGTTTTAGAATATGAAAAAGCCTCTTTTGAAAGCCTATTTTCTTCTGATATGCCAGAGGCATTTCAATACATCATTCAAGCCGAAAATGTATTACTTACACCTCATGTAGCTGGCTGGACAGTTGAAAGTAAAGAGAAACTAGCGCAAACCATCGTTGATAAAATTAAAGCTAGATTTTGTTAACTTTCAACTATGAAAAAAACAATAGCTGTTTTTACTGGTTTAATTTTTGCCTTGTTACTACTTTTTCAGGTTAGTAAATACGCTATCATATCTGGAAATGTAAACATTGAAATTATAATTGCTGTTATTGCGATTGTTTTCCTAATTGTTGGTATTTACCTCAACAAAAAAAGTCTTCAAAAAGAAACTGTTGATACAACCGAAATTGATCACAATAAAATAAAAGAATTAGATATTACATCGAGAGAATATGAAGTGCTTCAACATATTGCTCAAGGATTATCAAACAAAGAAATTGCAGAGACATTATTCCTATCAGAAAGCACCATAAAAACGCATGTATCTAACTTATTGGTAAAACTAAATGCCAAAAGACGCACGCAAGCACTTCAAGTTGCAAAAGAGCTTCAAATACTGTGAAATTATGTATTTTAGACCAAAGTACTAACGGTTTGGTACTTTAGTATGAGTCGATTTTTAAAGGCTTCTCGTAGTTTTGTATCAATAATTAATCAATACCACTCAATTATGGAATTAGGCGCATTTTCAATCAGTTTAAGCGTAAAAGACATTACTGTTTCAAAAACTTTTTATGAAAATTTAGGATTCACCGTTTTTGCTGGTGATTTAGAAAAAAACTACCTCATCATGAAAAATGGTAAGGCTTTAGTAGGCTTGTTTCAAGGTATGTTTAAAAACAACATACTTACCTTTAATCCTGGTTGGGACGAAAATGCAAAAACATTAGATGCGTTTACTGATGTTAGGCAAATTCAGCAGCATTTAAAAAGTAAAAACATAGCGTTACAAAGTGAAGCAGACGAGACAACCACAGGACCTGCAAGTTTGGTTGTAACCGATCCTGATGGTAATACTATATTAATTGATCAACATATTTAAAACCCTTTTTTAACTTATAAAACTAACTAACTAACAACATGAAAAAAACTGTACTAAAATATGGTGGCTACGGACTTATAACTGCCGCTGTTTTATTCTTTTTAGCATTAACCTTTGGTAAAAACTTAAGCTATTCGGCTCAAGAAGTTATTGGTTATGCGTCAATGATTGCCTCATTATCATTTATCTTTTTTGGGATAAAACACTATCGCGACAAAGTAAATAATGGTGCTGTAAGTTTTGGAAAAGCTTTGGTTATTGGCTTATTAATTTCAGCTTTAACTGGACTTGGAATTGCTATGGTTGATTATATATATACAACCGTAATTAACCCTGATTTTGCTTCAGAATATTTAGAAGTCACTTTAAAAACTTATGAAAGTACTTACTCTGGTGCAGAACTAGAAGCTAAAAAAGCTGAACTCACACAACAAATGCAAGATTATGGTGGCTCTGGATTTATGGCTGCCTTAATGTTTGTAACCGTTGTGTTAATTGGGTTTGTGCTATCTTTAATATCTGCTTTAATTTTACAACGAAAAAAATAAATTATTATGCAATACAAAGCATCATCTCCCGAAGATTATATAAGTCAAGTTCCGGAAGAACGTCAAGACGTTTTAAAAACATTACGCAAAACCATTAAGGCCAACTTACCAAAAGGCTTTGAAGAAGGTATTCAATATGGTATGATAGGCTATTATGTACCACATAGCAAATATCCTGATGGTTACCATTGCACACCAGAAGAACCATTACCATTCATGAGTTTTGCTTCACAAAAAAACTCAATAAATCTTTACCATAGTGGTATTTATGCAGTACCAGAAATACATGATTGGTTTGTAAACGAATACCCAAAACACAGTAAGTACAAGCTAGATATGGGGAAAAGTTGCGTGCGTTTTAAGCGTATTAATGATATTCCAATGGAATTAATTGCTGAACTCTGCACAAAATTAACTCCAGATCAATGGATAGACATATACGAAACCAACCTTAAAAAGAAATAAAATGAAAAAACGCGTTACAGGTATTGGCGGATTGTTCTTTAAAACAAAAGATCCAAAAGCAACAAAAGACTGGTACAAAAAGCATTTAGGGTTTAACACCGATGATTATGGCTGTACCTTTTGGTGGAAAGATAAAGAAGGTAACGATTGCTCAACACAATGGAGTCCATTTACTGAAGACACAGCGTATTATCAGCCTTCAAAAAAAGATTTTATGTTTAATTATCGCGTAGAAAATCTTGAAGAATTACTAAAAACATTAAAAGACGAAGGTGTTACCATTGTTGGAGAAATGGAAGAATACAGCTACGGAAAATTTGGTTGGATTATGGATAATGATGGCAACAAAATTGAACTTTGGGAACCTATTGATAAAGCTTTTTTGTAAACCATTATATTTTTTTGTTACCTTTAGACTTCTAACCATATAAACAAATTTACAAATGTCAGATGAAAAAAATTTAAGCGACGACCTTAACGATATGTTAGACGACGCAAAAGATGGTGCAAAAAAAGCAGCAGACAAAGCAGAAGATATTGCTGATGACGCTAAAGAAAAAGCAAAAGAATTTTCTGAAGATGCCGCTGAAGTGCTCAGTGATGGTAAAAATGTTGCTGTAATTGCCCACATCACTTTAATAGGATGGATAATTGCCTTAATTATGAATAGCAGCGAGAAAAAAACAGAATACGCTTCTTTTTATATAAGACAAATGTTGGGCATTGCTATAATTGGTATTGTTCTTGGGCTAATTCCTATTGTTAATTTTGTTGGATGGATATTAACAGTAATCTTATGGATAATGAGCTTAGTTGGAGCATTAAGTGGCAAGAAAAAAACCGTTTTCCTACTTGGCAATCAATTTCAGGATTGGTTTAAATCCTTATAATAAATACAACTTTTTAAAGAGGTCGTCAAAAAAAGAATTTATTTTGTCATTTTGAACTAAAGTGAAAAATCTCATAATTATAAAATCAATACATTATAAAATTTGAGGTTTTTTGTTTTACTCTGAATGACACTTTTTTAGGCAGCCTCTTTTTTTATGCTAAAAAATATTTTTTTCTGAGCCAAAAGGCTACTTTAACTAATAGTATTAATGCAGGAACTTCAACTAATGGACCTATAACACCTGCAAATGCTTGACCAGAGTTTAGCCCAAACACTGCAATAGCAACAGCAATTGCTAATTCAAAATTATTACCTGCTGCTGTAAAAGCCACAGCTGTGGTTTTATTATAATCTGCTCCCATAGCTTTTGTTACAAAAAAGCCAATAATGAACATTATGGTAAAATACAATAGCAACGGAATAGCTATAATAACAACATCCATTGGAATTTCAACAATCAGTTCTCCTTTTAAAGAAAACATGACTATAATTGTAAATAATAATGCGATTAAAGTTAATGGTGAAACTTTAGGGATAAATGTATTGTTATACCAATCTTCTCCTTTGAGCTTTACTAAAATCAATCGGCTTAAAATTCCTAAAACAAAAGGTAAACCAAGATAAATTGCTACACTTTCAGCAATTGTAGCTATGGATATGTCTACAATAGCTCCTTCAAATCCAAAATATGGTGGTAATACAGTTATAAATATCCAAGCATAAAAACTATAGGCAAACACCTGAAAAATGCTGTTTAAGGCTACTAATCCTGCTCCATACTCGCTACTACCTTCTGCAAGGTCATTCCAAACTAAAACCATAGCAATACAACGTGCTAACCCAATTAGTATTAACCCAACCATATATTCAGGATAGTCTTGTAAAAAGATAATGGCTAAGGCAAACATTAACACAGGACCAATAATCCAATTGAGCACCAAAGAAATGGATAGAATCTTCACATTTTTAAACACCTTTGGTAACAGTGCATAGTTAACTTTTGCTAATGGAGGATACATCATTACAATCAACCCAATAGCTATGGGAATGTTAGTAGCTCCACTACTCATAGTATTTATACGCTCAGGAATTGTTGGCACAAAGTATCCTAAAGCAACACCTAATGCCATAGCTAAGAAAATCCAAAGGGTTAAGTTTTTGTCTAAAAAGCTAAGTGATTTTTTTGCACTCATAATTATTGATTTACATTAGAAAACACATAAAATAGCTCTGCTGCTATTTGCAAGCTACGCTCTTTATATTTTGCTTCTTGTTCTGGAGTACCATCAAAAGCTTTAGGATCTTCAAAAGTAATAGGAATACGTTTCTCAGCTCCTGGTACAAAAGGACAACCTTCATCGGCTTGCGAGCAAGTCATTATTGCAGCAAAACCCGAAGTTGGGTTAAAAGTATTATCCATACGCTTAGAAAAGCCAATGATAGGTTGCGCATTTTCAGCATATTTAATGGCATATACAGGATTATATGCTTCAGACAGTTTTTGAATTTCAAAACCTGATTGCTCTAATACGTTTACAACCATAGGAAACAATGCAGTAACTTCTGTTCCTCCTGAATAGCATGTTACTGTATGAAAACCGAAATGTTGTGCTATAGCTTGTGACCAAATTTGTGCTAAATGACTTCTTCGGGAATTATGGGTACAAATAAAATTAATATTAACAGGTTGTCCATTATCAATTTTACTTTGAATAAACCCTACAAGTGGCTGCAGTGTCTCTTTTCGGTCTTCTGAAATTGAATTTGTAGTTAAACTTTCAATTACTGAGGTTAGTTTTTCAAACATAACTAAATTTTAAAACGTTAAATCATTGTGCATTTTGAGAATAAATTTGTCAATTCGAGTGATTTTTTGAAACAAAGTGAAAATCGTATCGAGAATAGAATTTAAGCTTCTAAAAACTTGTTCTCGATACAAAATTCTTTTAGAATTTCACTCGAACTGACAGTTTTGCTGAAAAAATTCTCAAAATGTACAACAGGTAAAGTTATTATTGTATTAACAGCAATTACCATCTGGTGAGCAACATGGTTCGTTACTTAAATCGGCTAGTTTTAGTTTTGGTTTTTTTACAGGAATTCCACAATTGTCTTTTGCTAAACAATCAGTCTGTTTTGTGGTTAATAAAAAGTGAGTACCATCAAACTCTAACCCATATTTTTGAATAGACTCTCCTTGGTATTCTACTTCAATGTCTAAATTTTCCAAGCCTAGTTTAGCTTCAGAAAGTTCTATAATATGGATTAACTTTTCTGGATGCAGCCTGTGATTATAATCATTTGCACTCCAAAGCTGTAAACTTATAACGCTCTCGTTACGTAATGTGCCTCCACAATCGATAAATTTTTTATCAATTTGCCCTACTTCAGTCACATGAAAATGACTTGGTACTAAACTACCATTTGGCAGTTGAAATGCAATCTGCTGTAATGGTTTTAAATTTGTTTTTAATTCTGAAAGTTTCATTTTAATATTGTTTTATTGCGATATTGCGATTAATTAAGATAAATTTTTTTAGCAGCAATTAGATGCATCATCCATATCTTGATCTAAGAACTCTGCAAGTAATTGCTTCATTTGGCTCCAATTATTAGTATCAATACAGTAACACACACTTGTGCCTTCAATTGTGCCTTTAATTAAACCTAATTGTTTTAGTTCTTTTAAATGTTGAGATATGGTAGGTTGTGCTAAACCTATTTCGTTTACCAAGTCACCACAAACACAGCTATTGGTTTTAAATAGGTATTCTAAAATAGCTACACGAGCAGGATGCCCAAAAGCCTTAGCTAATTGTGCTATTTGGTTCTGCTTATCTGTAAATATTTCTGACTTTGTTAAACCCATCGTTTTATTTATTCATTGCAATATTACGATAAATGTCTTTTGTGAGCAAATTATTGCGTTAAATTATTCAGATAACATAAAATCAAAAGGTAAAGAGTCTCCAATACGTTGGTTACCCATATGACCTCCAAAAAGTACTTGGTGTATTGGAGAGTGATTACCATATTGGTCTATAATAAACTCGTCAACCCTCGACTCCATTGCAGACTGTTCATTATCATACAAAATGCTTAGTTTATTCAATAGTTTAACTCCTACAGCTTTGCTACTATCTATTTGTTTTACATTGATGTATCGATAAGGGTTGACTTTAAATCCACCACTAAAAATTTGATAACCTTCTTCTTCAAGTTGTTTTTTAGAAAGTGCTCTCATAAAGTGAAGCACTGAACCTTTATAAGCTTTATTCCTAGATTTAGTAGTTTTTTTAGAATTGGATTCTTCCAACTCTTTATAAAAAGATGTACCAGTATAAATTACTGAATTGATGAAAAAACGGTCTCGCTTAATGTTGATATGATAACTTATATCAAAATCCTTAATTTCAAAAGACACCAAATATTGTAATTTTTCATTCTTAATTAAAATAGGTTTTTTAGAACTTGCGCTTAAGGTTTGAGTTTTCTTATTATATCTTAAAATAAGGTCTTCTTCATTAAGTATTGTGCACGATTTGGCATTATCAGAAAACCCTAAAAATTGCTGTCTAAACTGTTGTAGTTTTAGTTCTTTTGGCATTCCATCATCTGTAGTAATCACAACCTCATCTAAAGCATCAATATCTTCTTGAAGCAACACTTTGTAAAACTTACCAACTTGATAATTGGTTATAATCATTCTCTTATAACCTAAAAAAGAAATAACTAAAGGCGAGGTAATTCCTTCTTGATACTCAATACTAAATTCACCTTTATCATTAGTAGAAGTGCCAATTGTAGTGTTGTCAAAATATATAGCAGCACTTTCTATAGGTTGGTTTGTAGCTTGGTCTAAAACAAGTCCGCTTATGGTTTGGGAACAAACAGCAAAATAGCTTAAAAACAAAAGTCCTGTTAAGACAATGTGTTTAAGCTTCGCCATTGTTTTCAGTGAGTTTACGCTCTAATTCAGCCTGAAATTCTTCCATTACAGGTTTTACTGTACTTTCAGGTAAATCGGCAATTTTTATGTACATCAAGCCATCAACCGAGTTATTAAACAATGGATCCACATTAAAAGCAATTAACCTTGCATTTTGTTTAATATACTTTTTAAGTAGTACTGGTAGCCTAAGAGCTCCTGGTTCAACCTCGTCAATAATTTTATCAAATTTATTTAAGTCGGCTTCGGTTTCATCAAACACAAAATCCTTATCAGCATCTTTAAGTTTTACCTTAAACTCTTTTTTAGGGTGAACGTATTGCGCTAAATATGGATCGTAATAATGCGATTTCATAAACTCAATCATTAACGACTTTGAGAAGTTTGAAAACTGATTACTAATACTAACACCTCCTATTAAATACTTATGCTCAGGATGCCTTAACGTAGTGTGTACAATACCTTTCCAAAGTAAAAACAGAGGCATTGGCTTTTGTTGATATTCTTTAATAATGAACGCTCTTCCCATTTCAATAGATTCGCTCATCATTTTATAAAGTTCGGGTTCAAATCTAAATAAATCTTGAAGGTAAAATCCGTCTATACCATAGCTTTCATAAATTTTAGAGCCTAATCCCATACGATACGCTCCAGCAATGACTTTTGCCTCATCGTCCCATAAGAACATGTGGTGGTAATAAGTGTCAAAAGTATCTAAGTCAATAGCTTCATTAGTACCTTCTCCTACTTCCCTAAAAGTAATTTCTCGCAAACGACCTATCTCTCTAAGTATATTTGGGATATCTTTTGCTTGAGCTAAAAACACTTCGTAATTTTTACTTTGTAGCAATCTTAAATCGTTATCTCGTAAGGTTTCCACCTCTTTTATCATTACGTCCGAAGCAATAGGAGTTACAATACGTTTTGGTGGTTTTGGCACTTTTAACGTTGAAGATATGTTGCTTAATAAATTTCCTTTTTCATCAAAGGAATTAGAAAGCATATAGGTTTTTCTTCGTATAAATTCAGAAAACTCTTCGAGTGTTTTATGCTCTTTTTGATCGCTTAATGTTATAGGACGACCAATCCTTACTTTAATTGTTCTTCGCTTTTGGGTTAACAATTCAGAAGGTAACTTAGCAGTTCTAAAGGTGTCGCTTATTTTAGACAGTTTGTAAAACAACTGACTGTTTTTTGCGTGAAAATATATAGGTACAATTGGCACTTCAGCTTTTTGAATCAGCTTCATTGCTGCTTCTTCCCAAGGCCTATCTACAACTAACTTTCCGTCTCTGTAAGTAGATACTTCTCCAGCAGGAAATACACCAAGTGGATGTCCATCTTTTAAATGCATAATAGCATTTTTAAATCCTGTAATGCTAGACTTGGCATCTTTTCTATCCTCAAACGGATTTACAGGCATAATGTAAGGTTTTAAAGGCTCAATTCTGTGTAATAAAAAATTGGCTATAATTTTAAAATCCTCGCGTTGTTCTAGCATTAATTTGAGCAACAAAATACCATCAATACCACCAAGTGGATGGTTTGAAACCGTTATATAAGCTCCATCTTTAGGCAATCGTTTTAAGTCTTCTTCAGGAATTTCAAATTTAATTTGAAACTCTTCTAAAATACCGTCTAAAAACTCAAGTTTTTCAAGGTGCTTATTACGATTGTAAATTTTATTGAGTGTAGATATCTTTAAGGTCTTCATTAGCAACCAACCTACAAATGTTCCTATAAATCCATACTTATCCATTTGTATGGCTTTAGCGACTTCTTTGGCTGTTACTAATCCAGATTTTGGTTGCTTGGTCATACTTACAAATGTAATAAAATGTTTATTTAGTAACTATTTGAACGGTTTCTTGTGTTAATTGCTTTAATAACACCTCTTTATCTTGCTCTAATTGGTTAATTGCAACCTCATTATAATGCCTAATGGTGTATAAAGATACGTTTTCGGTACAATTAACTTTAAATTTTGCTTTTAAATGCTGCAATAAGGTTTCTAGGTTGCGATAGCCATCATCTACACATACCGAAAAACTAATGGCAGAGTTTTGTATGACATCTACTTTCATTTTGTATTGATGCAATAAATTGAATATATCACTGATATTTTCTTCTACGATATAAGAAAAATCTAATGACGATAACGAAATGAGCACTTGTCCTTTTTTAACAATAAAACACGGAATATTAGGCTCAATACCACTGGTTTTGCATACTGTGGTTCCGTTGTTATTTGGATTTAAAAACGACTTTACATGTAAAGGAATTTCCTTTCGCTGTAATGGTTGTAAGGTTTTTGGATGAATTACTGAAGCTCCATAAAACGCTAGCTCAATAGCTTCTTTATAGGAAATGGTATTGAGTAGCTGTGCATTTTCAAAATAACGAGGGTCAGCATTTAAAACTCCTGATACGTCTTTCCAGATGGTAACACTTTCAGCATTTAAACAATAGGCAAAAATCGCTGCTGTGTAATCGCTACCTTCTCGACCTAAAGTTGTCGTAAAATTGTTGGCATCACTACCTAAAAATCCTTGTGTAATGTTTAAGACATTGTTTTGAAACTGTTTTGTAATATTGGTTTGAGTCGCTTCCCAATCAACATTAGCTCTTCTGTAATAGTTATCGGTTTTTATGTAGTCACGAACATCTAACCAAGTGTTTTTAATCCCTGAAGCATTTAAGTATTCACTAACAATTGTGGTAGAAACCAACTCACCATAACCTATAGTTTGGTCGTACACAAAATTGTAATCTGGAGATTTATTTCTGTCAAAAAACAATGATAATTCATCAAATAGGTTTGCTACTTTTTTAAAAACAACATGTTGTTCATTATCAAACAAATCTAAAAGTATAGCATTGTGAAATTTTCGAACATCTTGAATAGAACTTTGTAACTCACTAGGATTATTAAAGTAATTGCCAATAACTACTTCTAAAGCATTAGTGGTTTTTCCCATTGCTGATATAACTACCAGCGTATTTTTATAACCTACATTTTGCAATACTTTTACTAGGTTTTTAACACCTTCAGCATCTTTTACTGATGCTCCTCCAAACTTAAATACCTGCATGCTATAATTTTGAAATATAATTTTTAATGGCTTGTTCATCTAGATGTACTACGTCCCAATCTCTCATTACATTAGCTCCTTTTTTTTCATAAAAATCAATTGCAGGTTCATTCCAATCTAGTACTTCCCAACTCACACGTTTTACATTTAACTTTTGACCATATTTAACTACTTCATCCAGCAACGCTCCTCCCAAACCATAACCTCTTTTATCTTGCTTTACTATTAAATCTTCAAGATGCAAAACTTTACCTTTCCATGTTGAAAATCGAGTGTACACCAATGCTATACCAGCAATATTTTTTTCTGCTTCAGCTACAAAACAATGAAATGCAGGTTGGTTGCCAAAGCCGTAATTTTCAAGATCGTTAACCGTTATTTCAACAGCATCAGGTTCTTTTTCATAAACCGCTAATTCGTTTATGAGCTCAAGTACTTGAGGCATATCAGTTTTATTTGCAGATCGAATAGTAAATTCCATAACCTAATTTTTGATACTCAAAGATAACCTAAACTTAAGGATTATATTATATAAACTTCCACGAAAACGTTGTAGTTATCGTAAAAAATAAGATATTTGTACAAACAATCAACACACACTTCATGTCTCGAAAAAATCAAACTTTAGGAGAATTTATTATTGAAAACCAAGCTTCATTTAAATACTCTTCAGGAGAACTTTCAAGATTAATTAACTCCATAAGATTAGCTGCTAAAGTTGTAAATCATGAAGTAAACAAGGCTGGTTTGGTTGATATTATTGGAGCTGCTGGCGAAACAAATATTCAAGGTGAAGATCAACAAAAACTAGATGTATATGCCAATGAAAAATTTATCCAAACCTTAACCAACAGAAATATTGTTTGTGGTATTGCCAGTGAAGAGGAAGATGACTATGTGTCTATAAACAGTCAGGATGAAAACAACCAAAACAAGTATGTGGTTTTAATCGACCCTCTTGATGGTTCTTCAAATATTGATGTTAATGTTTCTGTGGGTACTATTTTTTCGGTTTACAGACGCATTACTCCTGTTGGAACTCCTGTAACCATGGACGATTTTCTTCAAAAAGGAAGTCAGCAAGTTGCAGCTGGATATGTGGTTTATGGTACCTCAACCATGTTGGTTTACACTACAGGTGATGGCGTTAATGGCTTTACTTTAAACCCAGCAATTGGTACATTTTATTTGTCACATCCAAACATGCAATTTCCACTTGATGGTAGAATTTACTCTGTAAACGAAGGAAATTACATTCACTTTCCGCAAGGGATTAAAAACTACATCAAATACTGCCAAATGGAAGAAGGCGACAGACCTTACACTAGTAGATATATTGGTTCTTTAGTTTCTGATTTTCATAGAAACATGATTAAAGGCGGTATTTACATGTATCCTAAAAGTTCTATGAACTCCAATGGAAAACTACGCTTGCTCTATGAATGTAACCCAATGGCTTTTTTAGCTGAACAAGCTAACGGGAAAGCAAGTGATGGTTTTAATAGAATTATGGACATTGAACCAACTGAACTCCACCAGCGTGTACCATTTATATGTGGTAGCAAAAACATGGTTGAAAAAGCCGAAGAGTTTATGAGGAATGCTGAAAATTAAACATAAAAAAAGCGAACAAAATTGTTCGCTTTTCTTTTTTTATAACTACTGAATATTATCTATTCATTGTTTTAATTTCATCCATAAAAGTATCAATATCAACACCTTCATGCACTAAGCTTAACGCTTTATCAGTAACATACTTAGCGTTGTCTGCTCTAAACCCAAGACCAACACAAAGTTTTTCAAGTATAATAACCTGATCATCAGACTCTATATGGTCAACCCATACCATACGTGCCAAATCGTACAAACGCTCTAAACGTCTATCGTAAGATGTTGGAGGGTTAATAGGATGCGTTTTATAGTCTTTTAATATTTGCTTATAATCGCTATCACTAATATCTAAATTTCTAGCTAATCTATCTAAAAAAGCACGTTCTCCATCAGTGATAATTCCGTCACTCATTGCAACTCTTACTATGGCTGCAAAATGGTCTTCATTACGTTTTCTAAAACCACTATCAAATAAATCTGAAATTGACATATATTCTTGTTTTTTAAAGTCGTGCAAACCTACATATTATTTTTCTTTTTTTAATCATAAAAGACTAATAAAAAGGTTGACTTCTTCCTTAATTTTAAATAAAATACACTTAGAGTAAATATACTATTTATTAATAGTTTTTAAACATAAACTAAGTCACAAAATTTTATATTTGCACCACAAAATACATTGTCTTGAGTAAATCCATCCTCTCGCAAACCTATGCACAGACTTTGCAAACGCAAAATCTGCAGACTGCTATTGCCCAATCCCAAAGTAAAACACACCTTAAAGGACTTATTGGTTCCTCTTTATCTTTTGTAATTACAGAAGTTTTTAAACAAGCTGACAAACCTTTTTTATTGGTTTTTAATGATAAGGAAGAAGCTGCCTTTTACCTTAACGATTTAGAATTGATGCTCAATGATAAAGACGTTTTGTTTTATCCAGGAAGCTATAGAAGACCTTATCAAATTGAAGAAACCGATAATGCTAACGTGCTTTTACGTGCAGAGGTTTTAAACCGCATTAATTCGCAAAAAAAGCCTGCAGTTATTGTGACCTATCCTGATGCTTTATTTGAAAAAGTAGTTACCCGAAGAGAGCTAGAAAAAAACACCTTAAAAATTAAGGTTAATGATAACTTGTCTATCGACTTTGTAAACGAAGTTCTTTTTGAATATAAATTTAAACGTGTTGATTTTGTAACCGAACCTGGAGAATTTTCGGTACGTGGTGGAATTGTAGATGTGTTTTCATTTTCGCACGACGAGCCTTATCGTATTGAGTTTTTTGGTGATGAGGTGGACAGCATTAGAACCTTTGATGTGGAAACTCAACTCTCAACCGAACAGGTTAAAAAAATCAACATTATACCCAATGTTGCCAATAAATTTTTAGAAGAAACTAGACAAAGTTTTTTTAAATACATTGCTCAAAAAACAGTAGTGTTTGCTAAAAACACTAACCTTCTATTTTCAAGAATTGATGACTTTTTTAGTAAAGCCGAAGACGCTTTCCAAAACCTTTCAAAAGACATTAAACATGCTGAACCTGATGAGCTGTTTTGCAATTCGGCATTGCTTAAAAAACAATTATTAGAGTTTACTTTAGTAGAATTTGGCTCAGAAGCTTTCTTTAGTAATGCGTCTGAAAGTAATAGTGCTATTACGTTTAACACGTCACCTCAGCCATCATTCAATAAGCAATTTAATCTGTTAATTGATGATTTAAACTCAAATCATAATAAAGGTTACACCAACTATATTGCATGCGTAAGTGAACAGCAAGCCAAACGTTTTCATGATATTTTTGAAGATGCTAGTGCTGAGCGCAGTCGAAGTATAGAACAAGAAGTACACTATCAAACCATTGTGTTGTCTTTATTTCAAGGTTTTGTTGACCATGATGCTAAAATAACCTGTTATACAGACCATCAAATTTTTGAACGCTATCATAAGTTTCATCTTAAAAATGGTTATGCTAAAAAGCAAGCTATTACCTTAAAAGAACTTACCAATTTAGACATTGGCGACTATGTAACCCATATTGATCATGGTATTGGGAAATTTGGAGGGTTACAAAAAATTGATGTCGAAGGAAAAAAACAAGAAGCCATCAAACTTATTTATGGCGAGCGTGATGTACTGTATTTAAGCATTCACTCATTGCATAAAATTACCAAGTTTAATGGTAAAGACGGGAAACCTCCAAAGGTTTACAAACTAGGAAGCAAAGCATGGAAAACCCTTAAACAAAAGACCAAGTCTAAAGTCAAAGAAATTGCTTTTAACCTTATAAACCTGTATGCTAAGCGAAAGCTAGAAAAAGGCTATCAATACAATCCTGATAGCTATATGCAACACGAGCTAGAAGCATCTTTTATTTATGAAGATACACCAGACCAAAGTACTGCAACTGCTGATATAAAAGCAGATATGGAAAGCGAGCGTCCAATGGACAGATTGGTTTGTGGTGATGTAGGTTTTGGTAAAACCGAAGTTGCCATAAGAGCTGCTTTTAAAGCCGTAGACAACGGTAAGCAAGTAGCGGTTTTAGTGCCTACAACTATTTTGGCTTATCAGCATTATAGAACGTTTAAAGAGCGTTTAAAAGATTTTCCTGTAACTGTTGATTACCTCAACCGTTTTAGAACTGCAAAAGAAAAGCGTGAAACCTTAGAAAACCTATCAAAAGGAGGTGTAGATATCATTATTGGCACACATCAATTGGTTAATAAAAATGTAAGCTTTAAGGATTTAGGATTGCTTATTGTTGATGAAGAACAAAAATTTGGTGTTGCAGTAAAAGAAAAATTAAAAACCATTAAAGACAATGTTGATGTGCTTACACTCACAGCAACACCTATACCTAGAACACTTCAGTTTAGTTTAATGGCTGCAAGGGATTTATCGGTTATTACAACTCCTCCACCAAACAGATATCCTATTGAAAGTCACGTAATCAGGTTTAACGAAGAAACCATAAGAGATGCTATAACTTATGAAATACAACGTGGTGGTCAAATTTTCTTCATTCATAATCGTATTGAAAACATTAAAGAAGTGGCTGGTATGATTCAGCGTTTAGTACCTGATGCTAAAATTGGTATTGGTCATGGACAAATGGATGGTAAAAAACTAGAGCAACTTATGTTAGGGTTTATGAATGGCGATTTTGATGTTCTTGTAAGTACAACCATTGTTGAAAGTGGATTAGATGTACCAAACGCCAACACCATTTTTATAAACAATGCCAATAACTTTGGGTTGAGTGATTTACACCAAATGCGTGGTCGTGTAGGAAGAAGCAACAAAAAAGCATTTTGCTATTTTATTACTCCAGAATATTCGGCTATGACTAATGACGCTAGAAAACGTATTACTGCCTTAGAGCAGTTTACCGAATTAGGGAGTGGATTTAATATTGCCATGAAAGACCTCGAAATTAGAGGCGCTGGAGATTTATTAGGAGGCGAACAAAGTGGCTTTATAAATGATATAGGTTTTGATACCTATCAAAAAATATTAAATGAAGCTATTGATGAATTAAAAGAAAACGAGTTTAAAGATTTATACAAAGACGATGGTAAAGAACGAGACTACGTAAAAGACATTACTATTGATAGTGATTTTGAACTCTTGTTCCCTGATGATTATGTCAATAACATTGCCGAACGTTTAAACCTGTACACCAAGTTAAACGATATTAAAACCGAAGCTGAGTTAGATAAATTTGAATCAGAAATTATAGACCGTTTTGGTGAGTTACCAACCCAAGTTATCGACTTAATAAACAGTGTTCGTATAAAATGGATTGCGACAAAAATTGGTTTAGAAAAAGTGGTGATGAAACACGGTAAACTAGTAGGTTATTTTATTAACGATCAACAAAGTGGTTTTTATCAAAGTAGTGGATTTACCAAAGTGTTGCAATTTGTACAAACACACCCAAAAGCCTGTAAGATGAAAGAAAAGCAAACCAGAAATGGTTTACGATTATTGCTTACATTTGATAATATAAAATCAGTTCATCAAGCTTTAGCTGCTTTAAAGCCTATTTTGGCTTGATAATTGGTACTTATTTTGAAAACTAAAAACACATGAAAAAACTATTTATACTTGCAGTTTTATGTCCTTTTTTAATGGTTTCACAACATAAAATTGAAGGAAACTTTCAACCAGTAACAGATTATACTTATGCATTTTTATACCATTCTACACCAACAGGCTCAAACTATATAGATAGAGCTGAACTTGATGAAAAAGGTGATTTCAGCATTTCTTTTGATTCTACTACTGGTCCTGGAATCTATAAAATAGTGTATGCTTTACCTCCTGAAGAAAATAATTTTGACTTTATCTACAACGGAAAAGAAGATATTTCATTTACCTATAGTGATGACAAAGGCTTAGAGTTTACAGCTTCAAACGAAAATAAATTGTGGTCGTCCTATACCAAAAGTATGGAATTGGTAAACATGACAATTAGCAATTTTTACACTCAAGAAAGTACCGACAAAAAAGCGTTTAAAGATATTTTTAAAACCTTAAAAGATACTCAAACTGCTTTTGAAGATGCCTCAAAAGGGACAATGGCAAATGTATTTATTGTTGCTAATAGGCCTTACGTACCAACAGAGTATGAAGACATCTCTACTTACTCTGCAAACCTTAAAGCATCTTATTTAAAACATGTAGATTTTAAAAGTGTGTTGTTGCAAAGTTCAGATTTTTTAACTGATAGAGTTTTGGCGTATGTTTTTGGTATGTCGGCAAGTACTAGCAACGAAACTCATTTAAAAGATATTGACACTTTAATGTCGTATATGAATGGTGTTGATGCTACTGTAAAAGTATCGTTATTAGAACTGATTTGGCATCGTTTTTCAACCTTACAAAATGACGATGTTGCCAATGCAATTACTGACAAGTACCTTTTTGATTTGGCAAAAGCAACTCACAATGACCAACTCGCTGAATATATTAGTGTTTATAAAAACAATTCAATAGGGAAAAAAGCACATAATTTCGATATCGCTATTTCTAAAAATGGAATAACTACAACCACTTCATTACATGATTTAAATAGTGCAGAGCATTACATTGTTGTTTTTTGGAGTAGCACTTGCGGCCATTGCTTGGAAGAACTTCCTAAGTTAAAACAATTAATGGCTTCAAAACCTGATTACAAAGTCATTGCTGTTGGTTTAGAAGATGAGAATACGAACTGGCAAAAACAAATTGCTAATTATCCTGATTTTATCCATGTGCTTGGTTTAGGAAAATGGGACAACCCAATTTCTAATGCCTATGGTGTTGGGTCAACACCTTCGTATTTTGTCTTGGATAAAAACAAAACCATTACAGCAAAGCCTTATGACGTTGAAGCACTAACAACGCTTTTGAAATAATACTTTAATATACTGTATAAAAAAAGCCAACGTAATTGCGTTGGCTTTTTTTATGCATGAGTATTATGCTTAGTCTAAATGCGGAATACGCAATACTTGTCCTGGGTAAATTAAATCAGGATCTTTAAGCATTGGTTTATTAGCTTCAAAAATCACAGGATACTTCATAGCATTTCCATAGAATTTTTTAGCAATTTTACCTAAAGTGTCTCCACTTACAACTGTATGAAACTGAGCTTCTGGCTCTACATGCTCAACAGTCATTTGGTCATCAACAGTAGCAATACCTTCGGTATTACCTACAACTAATACTACTTTTTCTTTTGTTGCTTGATCATAAGCCATACCTGAAATAGTAGCTAAATCGTCGTTAATATGTACTTTTAAATTCTCTACTTTTAATTGCAAATCAGAAATTGTTTCTTCTAGCTTGCCTGCTGCTGCAGTTTCTGCTTTTAGTTTTGCCTCAGCTGCTGCCTCTGCCGCTTCAGCAGCTTCTTCTGCATCTGTTTTTCCTATGCCAAAAACTTTTGCTCCAGCATTTTTAATGAATGAAAATAAACCCATAATTATAATGTTTAAGTGTTAATAGTTATTGTTTCTTGTAAAGTTTAAAAAAATATGTTTTAAATCCAATTAATGTTAGTAATTAAAATGTAAACAAATCTTCATATATATGACACACAATATCACCTTAAAGTCACATAAAAATCCAAAAGAAAACGCTCAACTAGAACTATCTAGTTGAGCGCTATGGAAACTAAATAACCAACCAAAATTTAGCTCCTTGTATTTTCTCTTGGGTTCTCTTTTTTCTCTGTTTTTTGCTTACGTTTTTTCGCTTCATTGGTTTGTTTAACCATTCTTCCTTCTGCATTTGCTTCTCTCATAAATTGTATGTATCCATTACCTGTAAATTCATAAATTGTTCCAGAAGATGGATGGTACAGTTCTATAGTTGCATCATTTAAAACGCTTAATTCAAAGTATTCATTGTCAAAATAATCATAATCTAATGTTAATGTTTTTAGATACATGTTATTTGAGATGTCTCCTACTCCATAAACACCTGTATAATCCCAATAAATATTGTTTGGGTTTGAGACATTTACGTCTTGAGAACTTCTAAACTCTGAATCATTTCCACCAGCTAAAAACTGAAGATAATTTTCATTATCAAACTCATTTAGCATTCCTTGTTGACTTGTATAGGTCTTTTCCCAAGCTTCATACTCTTGAAGAAAATAGTGGATATTGTCATAAAACACATAGTCATAATCAAACGTGCTACGTTGGTAACCATGTAAAAAATATGAGGTATCATTAAACGGATTGTAAAGCTCAATGGTATTATTATCTATTTGGTATACATCAAAAGTTTCGTAACCATCAATATCGTGGTACACATCCAATATCATATTATAAGCATCATAATCTGCTACTGGAATTCCAAAACCGTTACCTTGGTTACCAAAACCAACTAGGTTGTTGTTAGCATACATTACTCCATTTCTAAACGAAACTGTAAATGCTATTTGTAAAAATGGTGTTTCGCCATAACCTATAGTTTGGTTAATATCTACATACCACAATTCATACGAGCTCAATAATTGATGTAATGAAATTGTTGGTGTGTTATTATAGTTATCAACAATAACTTCTTCTCTGTAACAAGACGTCAATAAAGTTGCTGTAAAAGCAAGTGTTAAGAATAATTTTATAGTCTTCATAATCCAACAATTTTAGGGTTAATAATTTTAAGGTTTCAAAACGCGTGCCAAAAATTAGTTGTGCTTTATACAATGTTAACCTTAAAGACTTATATTTTGTGTATTTTTGAATATAGAATTTGAAAATAATTATATGAACAACCCTTTAAAATATGCTGTTTTTGGTTCAGGAAGTTGGGCCACTGCTATTGTAAAAATGTTATGCGAAAACCTTGATGAAGTTGGATGGTACATGCGTAGTGTTTACATAAAAGAGCATTTGCTTAAAGAAGAACACAACCCAAGTTATTTAAGTTCGGTTGAGTTTGATATAAACCAATTAAAGCTAAGCAACGACATTAATGAAATGGCTAATTATGCTGATGTACTTATTTTTGTAGTGCCTTCGGCTTTTATGCATTCTGAATTAGAAAAACTCACTGTAGATATTACTAAAAAAACCATTGTTTCGGCTGTAAAAGGTATTATTCCTGAATCTGGTTTATTGGTAGGTGAACATTTTCATGATATTTACCATATTCCTTTTGAAAACATTGCTGTAATTGCTGGTCCTTGTCATGCAGAAGAAGTCGCTTTAGAACGATTATCGTACCTAACCATTTCTTGTGCTGATAGTAAAAAAGCACAGGATATTGCTGATAAACTTTCTAGCGATTACATACAAACCAAAATTAGTGACGACGTTATTGGTACCGAATATGCTGTAATGCTTAAAAACATTTACGCTATTGCTGCTGGTATAGCACATGGTTTAGGTTATGGTGATAATTTCCAAAGTGTATTGATGAGTAATGCCATAAGAGAAATGAAGCGTTTTATTAAAAAAATGCACAAAATGAAACGCAACATCAATAACTCTGCATATTTAGGAGATTGTTGGTTACAGGATATTCTACATTTTCTAGAAACCGAATGTTTGGTAACATGATTGGTAAAGGCTACACTGTAAAATCGGCTCAAATGGAAATGAACATGGTTGCCGAAGGTTACTATGCCACAAAAAGTGCACATTTATTGAACGAAAAAAATAAAAAGAAAACACGTTTACCTATTGTAAACTCAGTTTACGAAATACTATATGAAGGTAAAAACCCTAAAAAAGTATTTAAAAAATTGACCGAAAAATTAGATTAATATTAACGTATTTAATCTTTACACCTCAATTCTTTAAGTTACATTTGTGCCATGAAAAAGTTAGTATCTTTTCTTTTATTAGCTTGCTCCTTATTTAGTTATAGTTTTTCATCGACTGCTGTCCCTGAAAAAACTATAACCGATTCGGTATTGCTTTTTTCTAAAGCTGAAAAAGAAACAGTTACTTCACCTTCAAAACCTGCACTTTTAGCAAGCAGCATTGAAACCAATGTTGTTTTTCTTTCAGACTCAAGAACTGGACCTTCACCTTTAGGGTTTAAAAACTCTACATATATTCAAAACAAGGTGTTTAGTTTACACCATGCCTTAACAAGTACTGTTCAGTTTAAACACTATAATAAAACCATAGTTCCCTTTAGAGCTATTGATATTATTTTCCCTTTCCATACGCATTGGTAAACACATTTTACTGCATTTAAAAATTTAAACACTGCCAGCTTTTAAAGCTAAGCAGCAGTAATTTATTACACACTTATTTTAAAATAACAATGAATACAAACAGCACTATAATAGGAGTTGCAATAGCTCTATTATGTTGTATGCCTTATGCGTTTATATACTTTTCTAGAAAAAAGAAGCAAAAGCAAACAATAGCAACATTTAAAACTATTGCGTTAGAACACAACATTCAAATTGATGAATTTGAAACTTTAAATACAAATACCATTGGTATTGATAAAACAAACCGAAAGGTATTATTTGTTAAAAACAACGAAACAACAATTGTAGACTTAAAACAAGCTAACTATTGTTATATTAATGAAGAAAAAAGCAAAACACAATCAATAAGTACTATTGATATTTGTTTTAATCTCTCTAATAAAGAACATCAAAAACTAACCGTTTTTGATAATGAAGATGGTTTTATGCTAGATGGAGAAATTCAATTTTCCAATACTTGGGTAAACACCATTAATCAGCATATTAAAGCTGCATAATTACCTTTTAAAATAAGCCTTGTTTAAAACGAGGCTTATTTTTTTAAAACCCCTTTTACTTTCATTAACGGAATAGCTTGTAAGGCACGTTCATTAATAGTGTTTTTTCTAAACACATAGGTTTTTTCAAACATAGTATTACCTTCAAAAAAAGTAACTTTAAACTGATTGTTAAGCGCAAAAAGTTCCTCTTGTAACAATTCAATTTTAGCATAGCTTTTTGCAGGTAGCTTATCTATCTTTTTTCTAAATGTAGATGTTATTTTTTGGTCAGAATATCCATTAGTAACAATTAAAACCACATCTAGGTCTTGGTCTTTATCATTAATAATATATGCATTCCAGTCTTGGGTTTTGTAAACATCATTAAACTCGTTTACTACTGCTATATAAACACCTTCCACCTCTGGGATTTCAATATCTTTTTTCATCTTATTTCTTGCTTCTACAGAAAACCTTTAAATTAGACGCAAAATTAACGCATTACTTTAAAAAAATACAATGAAACACGTTTTCTCTGCCCTAATTATTCTATTTGTTTCTTCCTTTTCTACAGCACAAACCAACAACAATTCTCCTCTTACTATTGACCAAATTATGCAAGGCGAAGACTTTGTAGGTTATTTACCAACAAATATTAGTTGGTCAGACGATAGCAAAGACATTTATTTCAGTTGGAATCCTAATAACGACACCATTCGTTCTAACTATAAAGTAAATATCAACACCCAAAAAATAGAAGCACTTTCTTTTGAAGACGAAAAACAACGCAGTAATGCTGGAGCGCTCTCAAAAGACGGTAAATGGAGCGTTTATGAAAAAGGAGGAGACCTCTTTTTACTTAACATGTCAAATTTTAGTAAACGACAAATTACCAATACTATAAATAGAGAATCTAACCCAATGTTTTCGGGAGACCAAAAACATATTGTTTACCAACAAGACAATAACCTTTTTCAATGGACAATTGAAGATGGAAGCATTACCCAACTTACTAATTTTAAAAGCGGAAATGAGCGTCCTGAAAGTAAACGCAACGCGCAAGACCAATGGCTTTACAATGACCAATTGGCACATTTTGACATTCTGCAAAAACGTAAAAACGAAAGTGATGCTAGCAGTTACCGTAGAGAACAAATACAGTTTAATCGTCCTGAAGCAGTTTACATAGGTGATAAAAGCCTTTTTGATATTGACCTTTCTCCAAATTTAGATTACGCTATTTACAGGCTTTACAGTCCTGCAAACGATAAAAACACTATAGTACCTGATTATGTTACTGATAGTGGTTACACTACAGATCTTAACGCTCGCGCTAAAGTTGGCGGACCTCAATACACTACCGAAGCTTGGGTTTTAAACTTAAAAACAGGTGAAACACACCAACTAAAAACCGAAACTATTGAAGGCATTAAAAACAAACCTGCATTTTTAAAAGACTATGCCGAAACTACTGAAGATTACAATCCTGAATACGAAAACCAAAGACCTGTTTATGTAGATTCTCCTGTGTTTTCACAAGATGGAAAAGCTGTAGTAAACATTACTTCGCAAGATTATAAAGACCGTTGGATTATGTTAGTAGACCTTAGCAACGGAAACTTAAAACTTATCGATCATCAACATGACGATGCTTGGATTGGTGGACCAGAAATAGGTTGGTTTGCCAATGGTGTTGTTGAGTGGATTGACAATACTACTATTTGGTTTAAATCAGAAAAAACAGGATATGCACACTTGTACACTGCCAATGTAAACTCAGGAAAAATAAAAGCACTTACCGAAGGTAATTTTGAAATTCAGCAAGTAACACTTTCTAAAGACAAAAAAACCTTTTACATCATTAGCAATAAAGAAAGTGCGCACCAAACCCATTTTTATCACCTACCAGTAAAAGGAGGAAAAATGGTACAAATCACATCTCAAAAAGGTGGTCATGAAGTTTCTATTTCACCAGACGAACGTAAACTGGCTGTAAGATATTCGTACACCAATAAACCTTGGGAATTGTATGTTATGGATAACAAAGCTGGTGCAAAAATGACACAACTTACTGAGTCTACAACCGATGCTTTTAAATCCTATAACTGGACTGAAGCCGAAATTATAAACTTTACTGCAAGAGATGGCGCACAAGTACCAGCAACACTTTACAAGCCTAGTCCTGACAAAAACAATGGTGCAGCAGTAATTTTTGTTCATGGTGCAGGATACTTACAAAACGTTCATAATTGGTGGTCGTCTTATTATAGAGAATACATGTTCCATAATATTTTAACCGATAATGGATACACTGTTTTAGCTATAGATTTTAGAGCAAGTAAAGGTTATGGTAGAGATTGGAGAACAGCTATTTACCGTCACATGGGAGGAAAAGACCTTAACGACCAAATTGATGGTGCAAAATACCTGGTTGAAGAACATGGTGTTTCACCAGATAAACTAGGAATTTATGGTGGCTCTTATGGTGGTTTTATAACGCTTATGGCTATGTTTAAATATCCTGATACTTTTAAAAGTGGTGCAGCTTTACGCTCAGTGACCGATTGGGCACATTACAACCATGGCTATACCGCAAATATTTTAAACACACCTGTTGAAGACCC
>NZ_JBNWKB010000008.1:0-186867 GCF_050509525.1 Gaetbulibacter sp. PBL-D1
TCTCAAAAATGAGTATATTGGTATTAATAACTAATATGTTATCAATGTCTTATGAAACCAGGCTTTATTTACATACTCACCAATTATAATAATACAACATTATATGTAGGTGTTACTTCAAATTTGATATTACGTGTGCAACAGCACAAAGCACAAAGTGATCCTAAGGCATTTACCACGCGTTATCGTATAAATAAACTAGTATACTATGAAGCGTTTCAAATGATTGGTGATGCCATAGGAAGAGAAAAACAATTGAAAGCAGGGAGTAGAGCGAAAAAAGAAGCGTTGATACAAGGTATGAATCCCGCTTGGGAAGATTTGTATGAAAAAGTTTTGTTAGAGTATGAAGGATAGATTGCCACAGCCTAAAGGCTTCGCAATGACACCATCACAAACGTCACTGCGAGAAGCATAGCGACGTGGCAGTCTCATCCTTTTTGTCACTGCGAGTATAACGAAGCAGTCTTTTTTAAACATAAAGATTGCTTCACTTTAGCCTGTCTTGAGCGACAGCCTAAAGGTTCGCAATGACACTTGTGTTTTTATAATGACAAAAGACATAAAGAGTTATCACTATTCACTTTAAAAATGCTATTAATTTTTTATTCAGGAGTGTAAACAGTATCAGTTATTCTTTAATTGACCCATTTACATTTTGCAATGCCATGTTCATTAAAATCTTATTGACTAAGGTTTTAGGATACACCACAGTGCCACCAAGTTTTAAAGCAGGTATAATGTTCTTCATACGTAAACGGTAAATACTGCTTCGGCTTAGCTTAAAGTGGTACATCATATCTGCTGTGGTGTACCATTCTTCTTCATTGGCTATAGCTAAATCCAGTATTAGTCCGTTAGGTGTGTTAGGTAAATTTTGGGGAGACTGGGTTACGTTTTTAGCTTGTTTTTTCATAACGTAAAAAATGAATTTAATACAAATAAAGTAAAGCATTAAAACACAATGTTTTAACCTGCGTGTATTGAAAATATAAACAAAGTAATGTTGATAACTACCTGTTAATGAGTTGGTAATGAAATTATTGTAATTACTTTAAGAGTATTGCGCTACAACACACTATTCAACACTTCTGCAAGTCGAATACCTGCTTTTTGTAGTTGTGTTCTAGCAACGTGCAAATAGGCATAAGAGTATTTGTGTCTTAAGTTTTCTCCTTGTTCTACATTGGCATATACTTCTCGTGTAAGAATATGGGTTTCATTGACCCAATCAATAACTGTACCTTGTTGTATGGCTTTTACTTCGGCTTTGGTAAGGTAATTGGCATTAGCGGCAAGTTCGGTATAACTCATGCCATAGTCGTCAATCATTTTAGTATCCCATACCGAATGCAGGTTGGTGTCTTTATAAAACCACTGTAATTTAAAATCGTTGCCACCTCTATCTTCGGCTAAACCAATATGCATAGGTTGGTGTAAATCGCCAATAAGATGCACAAGCATACGTAAGTAAAACGCTTTATCCTCAGGTGTAGCATCAGGGTTTTGCAATACGGCTTTACAGTGAGCAATACCAGAAACCAAGTCGCCATCAGGATGTTGTTTAGAGGCATCATAATCGGCATCTAGTGGCATGTTTATATAGTGCCAAGTGTAAAACTGGCTGAAACGATCATCGGCTTTAATTTCATCAGGATAGGTCGATACAAAAGCTAAAGACTCATGATTAAGCAGTTTTTTAATCATACGTTTAGACCTAGCTGTTAAATAGTTATCAGCTATGGCTCCAACAGTACGATGACCTGTTTTTCCCCATTTCACATTGGCATTGGTAGGAACTAACAAGACGAGGCACAGGCTTAACAGCAATAGGTGTTTTGGTTTCATAACGTATAACTTAAAATGATGTAGTAAAGATAACTGTATTTATTAAAACAGAAGACCAACAACCGATAAAGATTAAGCTGTTGCTAAGGTCTTTTTTTGTGCGTTACGCAACCATGCAAACACTAGTACTGATAATATTCCAAATACCGAAAACCCTATAAATAGTGGTAATGCAGAAGTGGTGACAAAACTTCCTATATAGTTGGCAATAGGAACAGCCATAACGGTAGATACAAAACCATTAATTGCCGACCCAATACCAGCAATATGTCCTAAAGGTTCCATAGCTAGAGAGCGTAAGTTTCCAAAAAGAAAACCAACAGCAAAAAACTGCAGAATAAAAAAGGTAATCAAAACATGCACACTAGGGTTAACACCTGTGTGAAACAAGACTACATATAGCAATGAGATAATAGTGTACGCAATACCAGCAGTATAAGCAATATTAAACGACCCAAACCTAATAACCAATTGGCTATTGCTAAAGGTTGCAAACCCAACCGAAAAGGCAGTACTCGCAAAAATATAAGGAAACATATCCCCAAGATCATACTGCACCTGAAAGATTTGTTGAGATGTGCTTAAATACACCATAAACGAACCTGTAATAAAACCAGACACTAGAGTAAAGGCAATAGCATCTTTATATTTAAAAAACTCTTTAGTACCACTTATAAATATAGAAGGCTTAAACGGAATACGTTTTTTAGGCGAAATGGTTTCTGGTTGTCGTTTCCAAAACCAAAGCACAATGATTAAACCTATAATTAAGTTGGCATTAAAAATAGATTGCCAATTGAAAAAGTCGAGGAGGAGCTGTCCAAAAGTTGGCGCTACAATAGGCACCAAAATAAAGAACATTACAATTATGGAAAGTACCTTAGCCATAAAGTCACCACTGTAAGTATCGCGTGTCATAGCGACAGCAATGGTTCTAGGAGAGGACAGACCCACACCTTGAAGCACACGAGCTATAAGCATAACCGTAAAATCATTGGTGGTTACACAAATGATACTTGCTATAACAAACACAGCAAACCCAAAGTACACCATGGGCTTTCTACCAAAACTATCCGATAGTGGACCAAATACTAGTTGTCCAAACCCAATACCTAAAAAAATCATGGTAATTAAATACTGATTTTGATGAGGGTCGCTTACACCCAAAGCATCACCTATTTGCGGTAAAGCAGGTAATAAAGCATCTATGGAAAGGGCTACAATAGACATCAAAGATGCCATAAGTGCTATAAACTCAATTTTGAAAGCTGGTTTTTTTCGCATGCTACAAAAGTACCTTGTTTTACTGTATTGAATTGAATGTAAAGTCTTAAAGCTATCTTAAAAAAAGAAAAACTCCTTAATCGATAAATAAGGAGCTCTTTTTTTGTGAAATTGTTAAAATAAATATGCTAAAAGTGTATTTACGTCTTAGTAATTGTTATTAAAAAAACCTCTGTGTTAAATTTTAAAACTAATAGCTATATTTATTCCATATTTTAAAGTGAATAAATGACTAATTATTACAAAAGTATATTGTGTGTTTTATGTTGCTGTATGGTTTCATTTGGACAAAATAAAAATAGTCAAGATGTTTTTAGGTATATCGATTCTGCCGATATCTATTACTCCATTAAGCCTAAACTGGCGCAGCAGTATTTAGATTCTATACCAGAGCCAGTAACTACGTCTATAGCTGGTAGACTTGCAGAGTATTACCAATTAAAAGCACTTATAAATGATAGACTTAATGAAGGAGCAAAAGAGTTTCAAAACTTTATGTTGGCTTTAAAATATGCTGAGCAAGAACAAAAGTATGATATTGCAGGCATGAGTAGTATTGAACTGTTTTACAATATATTTATTATTAATGATGGTAAAGCCGATGTGAAATATCTTGAGAAAGCTAAAGCTTTTTATACCCTCGACAATAATTATAATGGCTTAATAGAAATTAAGCAAATGTACGCTTTCATTGAGATGTATAATCACAATTTTAAAAAAAGTAATGAATTAACGTTACAGCATCTTGAAGAGTATAAAAACATAACAGATGATGGTTATTACTATATGTATGCACTGTTTATGCTGTCATCTAATTACACACACTTGTATAATATTGATAAAGCACATAAATACCTTTACCATTTAGAGCGTATAAAAAACGATACAACTATTTCTCCACCATTACACGATGCTCATTTGGTGACTATTTATACTTGTCTTGCTGATCAACATTTAAAACAAAAAGAAATAGACTCTTCATTTATATATTTAAATAAAGCTAAACCTTTACGTAATTATATGAGTGATGCTGATTTGGAAAACTATTACACTGTTTTTTTAAATTATTATGATTCTAAAACAGATTTAAAAAACAAAAAAAAAATATGTGGATTCTTTACAATTATTTCATGAAAATGAGTTAGTAGAAAATATTGATGCAAGCTTAGAAATAAACACAGCATTACTAGATTCAGAAAGGCAGTTACGTCTTGAGACTAAGAAAAAATATGTTAACAGATACTATATTTTAGGGCTTGTAATAGTGTTATTAGGTTTAATCAGTTTAGTAGTTGTAAAGTATAATACTTTTAAGAAAAGAATTAATAAATTTATAAAAAAAGATAGCGAATATGCCTATTTACAGTCTAACCATGAAAAACTAAAAGTAAAAGTTAAAGGTTTAGAAGGTTATATAGAAGATATAAAACATAATATAAAGCAAATAGCTGCTATAAGCGATGTAAACGACCAAAAAAATGAAATAAAACAAATGTACAAGAGCATACATTTAAACTCATCAACATTGCTTAATAAAAGTGAAAATCATTTAGAACTTATTAATGAGCTTAACGTTGCTTTTTTTAATAAGATGAGTTCTAAACATCCTAAATTGACTTCTTCAGATTTAATTATCTGTTACTACATACATACTGGATTTAAAAACAAAGAAATTTCGGTCTTTTTAAATACTACAGAACGGTCTATTGAAAGTAAACGCTATCGTATAGGAAAAAAACTACAACTTAAAGATAAAGGCGTTTCATTATTAGACTATCTTACACAATTGTAAATGTTTTAAAAAAGCCAGTAAAATTGTGTGGTGCGTAGTAGGTGAGTACCTATAAAATCAATTTTAAATACAGGGTTTTTGATATTTGTGCAACTATTAATCAAACAATATCAAAAATGAAAAAATGCTACTTTTTTCTACTGTGTTTTTTTACTACAGTAGTATTTTCGCAAACTACAAATTACAAAAATGCTCCTAATAAAAAGGGAAGTAATTACTTTGAAATTGTCAATACTGTAAGACAAGAATTAGAACCACTAAAAAACAGTACTTCAAAAACCGATATTAAAAAAATTAAACAATTTGAACGTTGGGCATATTACTGGAAAGATAGAGTAGATGCAAACGGTAATTTTCCAAATGAACTTTTGGGATATTACAATGCAGGTATTATTGATAGAAATGGAGTAATACAACCTTCTGTAGGACAAATGTCTAGAAGTACTCAAAGTTCTCAATCGTGGGTTAATGTTGGTCCTCAAGGAGTGCCAGATGCTAATGGTTACTCTAATTATCCACAAATGGGTAGGCTCACTAATTTTTTAAGATTTCAAAAAGTACCTGAAACCGAAAATGTACTCTTTGTAAGTGCGCCTAATGGAGGAGTTTGGAAATCTATAGATAACGGTATCACTTGGGAAC
Organism: Gaetbulibacter sp. PBL-D1; assembly: GCF_050509525.1. Classification (NCBI taxonomy): domain Bacteria; kingdom Pseudomonadati; phylum Bacteroidota; class Flavobacteriia; order Flavobacteriales; family Flavobacteriaceae; genus Gaetbulibacter; species Gaetbulibacter sp. PBL-D1. The sequence goes on from NZ_JBNWKB010000008.1 coordinate 5,567, forward strand.
CTAAGTTAGATTTTATAGCAGGAATTGGAGTGACTGATATTAAAAGTAGTTCTACTGATGCTAATGCACCAGGAACTATATATGTGTCTACAGGCGATTATGATGCTGACCATATAAAATCCATAGGAGTATTAAAATCTACTGATTTTGGAGAAACATTTCAATCAACAGGATTAACATTTAGTTTGTCTCAACAAGAGACAACGTCTAATTTAATAGTAATAAATGATAACACTGTAATCGTAGGAACTAATCAATATATAAAGAAAACAACAGATGGAGGTGCAACATGGACCAACGTTTATACGCATGTTTATAATGATGCCCAAATAGGAAAGTTTCACAGAAATGGAGCAAATATAATGTGTGCTGATAGTTGGGGAGGATTACTGTTTTCATCTAACTATGGTAACACATGGTCAATAATAAAACCTGTAGGTATAAACTATGAAAGACATGCTGTGACATCAGATTTAGCAACAGGTATATTTTATGTTCAAAACAAAGCAGGACAAATATCAACTTACAATCCTGCAGCATCAGTTCCTGCTTTAACCGATTTAGGAAATCCAACAACAAATTATAACCCTCAAGGAGCATACAATCAAGCTTTGGTCGTAAAAGATGGTTTAATAATTAGTGGAAGCGTAGATGCTATAAACTCTGATAATAATGGAGGCGTGTGGTATACTACTCTTAATAATGCATGGGAAGACAATAGTTCGGCAGGATCTTATGGACATGCAGATATACATGAAATGGGGTATTTAGACAATGGGTATTCATTTTGGGCATGTAATGATGGAGGATTAATTTACTTTAATTATCCAACAGTTTCGGAAGAAAAACCAGGTGTTGAGTACATGTCAGATGGTGTATTAATTACACAATTATATTCGGTAGCTATTTCTCCTCAAAGTGAAGATCATAAAATAATAGGAAACCAAGATAATGACGGTTATAGTTTGGAGATGAAAGACGGTACTTTAAAGTGGGTGTCTGCCTTAGCAGGTGATGGAACTTGTACTGCTATTGACTATACTAACCCTTCTATTAGATATTTAGGTGGACAAAATGGCTCTCTCATTAGAACAGATTCTGGTTTTGCCAATAATTATGCTGGTGATGTTGATATTACAACACCTTCTGGAGCGCCATTTGTGTGGACAATGAAAATGAATTCAACAGTATCCACAACTTTATATGGTGGTTTTGGTGAAATATATAAATCTACAAACAAAGGAGATACATGGACTAACCTAAACTCTGGAGCTGGACAAATAGAGTTTATTGAAACCTTTGGTAATAGCTTATTTGTTATTGGTGAGAATGGAGGAAGAAAATCATTAAATGATGGAGTGTCTTGGTCAGCTATAGTAGAACCATCTGTATCTGCTGATATGAATTCAGTAACTTTTAATCAATCTAACCCCAATATTGTTTATGCTACAATTAAAGGGTATGTAGATGGTTCTAAGGTTTTCAAATCAACAGATGGAGGATTGACTTGGGCAAACATATCTTCTGGTTTACCTAATATTTTGGCAAAGCAAGTTGTTTTGAAGCAAAATCAAAGTGAAGAAATTTTGTTTTTAGGTACAGAGTTAGGTGTTTATTACAAAACAGGAGTCAATGATTGGCAACCATTAGGTCAAGGTTTACCAAATGTTATCATAAACGATATTGAAATAAACTATACAGTTGATAAATTAATTGCAGGAACGTACGGAAGAGGTCTTTGGGAGATAAGTATTAATAATAATACATTAGGTATTGATGAAACATCACCAATAGATGGTAATGCTCCAAAGTTATATCCTAATCCTGTAACAGATGGGTTGCTATATATTAATATACCAACTGAGTTTGATTATGATTATGTTATTTATAACGTAGTAGGAGGCTTAGTGAAAAAAGGAAAACTAAGTTCTGGAGATAACCTAATTAAAGTAAATGATATTGCATCAGGAATTTATGTTGTAAGAATGACTAGTGGTAATTATGTGTCAACACAAAAAGTTGTTATTAAGTAAGTAACAATTAGTTATGAGGGAAGAAAAGGAGTCTTATGAAGACTCCTTTTTTATTGTTACTTTTTTGTGTAAACTATTTCCATGCTTTTCATTTCTTGGTCTCCCATAACGATAAACATTTCAAATTTGTGAGAGGTTTCAGATAATACAGTAAACACTTCTTTGACTTGCATGTCTTGTCCGTTTGCAGGATCTAGCATACTGCCTTCAAGGGTTAAGGTGTTGGTTTTTTCATCCAACTGTCCTTTCATGAGCATGATACTGCTTCCAAAATTATCAATCCAAGTGGAATAAATTCTTTTTTAGCATTATCATAGCCTGTAATGCTTTCTCCCATAAAAGGCATTCCCATCATTTCACCATTATGCGATGAACGTTGGTACAGTCCATTCATGATCATTTCATTAGTGGTAGTTGCTTTAGATTCTGAAGGTGGTTGCGAAGGATCCATCCACATTTTTACAGTAGCGTTCCATTCACCATTCATAGCAGCTAACCATTTATGGTATTTGCCAGGAGTCATGTTGTCCTGCCATGCTTTCATTTCTTCTGGAGTCTGCGCAAACCCTGTTACGCAAGACACCAATAGTGTTAGTGATATCAGTAATTTTTTCATAATAGTATGATTAAAAGTTGATTATCATAAAGATACTAAAAATTACAACGGAATGTTACCATGTTTACGTTTTGGCGTGTCTACATGTTTGTCCTCAAGCATCGCAAAGGCTTTTATCAATTTACGTCGTGTATCTTTTGGTAAAATCACTTCATCAATAAAACCACGTTCGGTAGCACTGTAAGGATTAGCAAATTTTTCAGCATATTCAGCTTCTTTCTCTTTCCATTTGGCTTCAGGGTCATCAGCGTCTTTTATCTCTTTTCTAAAGATAATTTCCGCAGCACCTTTGGCACCCATTACAGCAATTTCAGCACTAGGCCATGCAAAGTTCATATCAGAACCAATGTGTTTAGAGTTCATCACGTCATAAGCACCACCATAAGCTTTTCGGGTGATAACCGTTATTCTTGGTACAGTGGCTTCGCTAAAAGCATACAATAATTTAGCACCATGAACAATAATACCATTCCATTCTTGGTCAGTTCCAGGTAAGAAACCAGGAACATCTTCTAGCGTTAACAATGGAATATTGAATGCGTCACAAAAACGTACAAATCGCGCTGCTTTTTTAGAACTGTTGACATCTAATACACCTGCTAGAAACATAGGTTGATTGGCAACAATACCAATAGATTTTCCGCCTAATCTCGCAAAACCAACAATAATGTTTTCGGCATGGTCTTTATGAATCTCGTAAAATGAATCTTCGTCAATAATACCAGAAATAACCTCGTGCATATCATAAGGCTTGTTGGCATTATCAGGAACAATGTCAGATAATTGTTCTCTCAATTCATCACCTAATTCAAACGGTAAGGCTTTTGGCTTTTCTTGGTTGTTTTGAGGTAAGTAACTCAATAGTTTTTTGACGTCTTCCAAACATTCCACATCATTTGTTGACGTTTTATGAGCCACGCCAGATTTTGATGCGTGTGTAGATGCACCACCAAGTTCTTCAGAAGTTACAGTTTCATTCGTCACAGTTTTAACCACATTTGGTCCAGTTACAAACATATAACTGGTGTTTTCAACCATAAGGGTAAAATCGGTCATGGCAGGGGAATAAACAGCACCACCAGCACAAGGTCCCATTATGGCAGATAACTGCGGAATAACACCTGATGCTTGTACATTTCTGTAAAAAATATCGGCATAACCACCAAGCGAGCGCACACCTTCTTGAATACGTGCACCACCAGAATCATTCAATCCAATTAATGGCGCACCAACTTTAACAGCAAGGTCCATAATTTTACAAATCTTTTCGGCGTGAGTTTCAGAAAGCGAACCACCAAATACGGTGAAGTCTTGCGCAAAAATGTACACCAAGCGACCATCAATAGTACCATAACCTGTTACAACGCCATCGCCATAAAATTGCTGTTTGTCCATACCAAAGTCCTTGGTACGATGCGTCACTAAAGCACCAATTTCTTCAAACGAGCCTTCATCTAATACATATTGCACGCGTTCGCGAGCCGTTAGTTTCTTGTTGGCATGTTGTTTTTCTATACGTTTTTCGCCACCACCTAAATAGGCTTGGGCTAATTTTTCGTTTAAGTCTTTTATTTTGTCTTGCATAGCATGTATGTTTTTGTTTTGTCATCCTGCGCTACGACGCAGGATCCACTACGTTGATTTTTCTAGGATTCCGCATCAAGTGCGGAATGACGAGTAATTGTTCTGATTTTATCTCGTTGTACTTGTATCATTTTCTTTGTCATCCTGCGCTACGACGCAGGATCCACTGCTTTCGTTTTATGGATTCCGCATCGCAGTGCGGAATGACAGTATTGCTATTCTTGTCATCCTGAACCTTGTGCTGAACTTGATTCAGTATTGATTCAGGATCTATTTAATATATCCAATCTTCTGCTAAATCATTCCAGTTTTTATTTTCAGCTTCAATTAGGTCAATCTTCCATTGTCTATTCCAATTTTTTAATTGCTTTTCTCTTTTTATTGCATCATTTACATATTGAAATTGTTCAAAGTACACTAATTTGTCTAATCCATAATTTTTAGTAAAACCTTCTATAAGTTTTGCTTTGTGCTCAAATACTCTTCGTTCTAAATCATTTGTCATACCAATGTAAAGTGTTCCGTTCTTTTTATTTGTTAATATGTAAACATAAAATTGGTAATAATTTCCTTTCATTTTTGAAATATTTACATTGACACTTTTTTATTTAAACATTTCGATTTGTAAATGGATTCCGCATCGTAGTGCGGAATGACAGAGTTACTGTTTTAAATTTCTTTCGATGCACTTTACCATTCTCTTTGTCATCCTGCGCTACGACGCAGGATCCACTGCGTTTATTTTATGGATTCCGCATCAAGTGCGGAATGACAGTATTGTTGTTCTTTGTCATCCTGCGCTACGCTTGTGCTCAACTCGATTGGGTGACGCAGGATCCACTTTGTCAATTTCTCTTGGATTCCGCATCAAGTGCGGAATGACAAGTTCGTAATACCTTTTGGTCTTCCAGATACTGTTTTACAGCAATAAGTGCTGCAATGTTTGCTTCAGTTTCTTGTTTGGCTTTAATAGCTTCTGGAGAGTAATGTTTTTTAACAAAATGAGTGTCAAAATCACCTGAACGGAAAGCATCGTGTTCACAAACAAACGTTCCAAATGGAAGAGTGGTTTGAATACCTTCAATTTGATAGTTTTCTATCGCTTTTATCATAAGTTGAATAGCCTCATCACGCGTCGTTCCGTAAGTGATTAATTTAGAAAGCATAGGGTCGTAATAAATAGGAATATCCATACCTTGCTCAAAACCGTTATCTACACGAATGTTTTCACCAACTGGCAATTGATACACATCTAAATGACCAACACTTGGTAAGAAATCATTTAGCGGATCTTCAGCATAAACACGTAGTTCCAAAGCATGACCATGAATGCTTAAATCGGCTTGTTTTATGGCTAAAACTTCACCACGAGCCACACGAATTTGTTGTTCAACCAAATCGGTTTTTGTGATTAATTCGGTAACAGGATGTTCTACTTGCAAACGCGTATTCATTTCCAAGAAGTAGAAGTTGTGGTTTTCATCTAACAAAAACTCAACTGTTCCAGCACCAATATAATCGCAGGCTTTTGCCACTTTTACAGCAGCTTCACCCATTTTAGCACGTAACTCTGGAGTTAGTACAGATGATGGCGCTTCTTCAACCACTTTTTGATGACGACGTTGAATACTACATTCGCGCTCAAATAAATGAATGATGTTGCCATGTGTATCTGCCATCACCTGAATTTCAATATGACGAGGCGATGCTACATATTTCTCAATAAATACCGAACCATCACCAAAGGCGTTAACGGCTTCACTAATGGCACGATCCATTTGTGATTCAAAATCGGCTTCTTTTTCAACAATACGCATGCCTTTTCCGCCGCCACCAGCAGAGGCTTTTATTAAGATAGGAAACCCAATGCCTGTGGCAATGTTTTTGGCTTCAGCAATATCTGTAATAGCTTCGTCGGTTCCTGGAACCATAGGAATGTTATAAGCTTTAACAGCGTCTTTGGCTGCTAGCTTGCTTCCCATAATTTTTATGGCTTTGCTTTTTGGCCCTATAAAGGTAATGTTGTTGGCTTCGCATAATTCGGCAAAGTCAGCATTTTCAGAAAGGAATCCATAACCAGGATGAATGGCATCTACGTTAAGGTCTTTAGCGACTTGTATAATTTTATCACCTAATAAGTACGATTGATTAGAAGGTGCTTCACCAATTAAAACAGCTTCATCAGCATACTTTACATGTGGCGCATGTCTATCTATAGTGGAATAAACGGCAACCGTTTTTATACCCATTTTTTTTGCAGTTCGCATGACACGAATGGCAATTTCGCCTCGGTTTGCTACTAATATTTTTTTAATATTCATGTTTTAGATGTTCTTTTTAGATAATAGAAGATAGAATAGAGAGCAGAGAATAGAGAGCAGAGAATAGAGAATAAAGACGTATATATTTGATCTCTATTTTATCATTTCTTTTATCTCTTTTCTCACCTCTTGAGTTCTACTCAAATTCTATTAATAGTTGGTTTTTGTCAACAGCATCGCCTTTTGCTACAGAAATGGTTTTTATAACACCATCACGAGGAGATGTTAATACGTTTTCCATCTTCATAGCTTCAAGGATAAGCAATGTGTCATTTTCTTTAACTTCTTGACCTTGTGATATGCTAATATCTAGGATAAGCCCTGGCATTGGCGCTTTTATATCGTTTACATGTTTAGAAGCACCTACTTCAAATCCCATGTCTTTAATAAGTTGATCTAAATAATCAGCAATTGCAACATTATATACTGTGTTGTTTACTTTCACAGCATAGGTTTTGTTATTGAAATCTTTTTTTATGATTTCAGCATTAAAAGATTGATTATTTTTTAGAATGTGAAATGTATTTGCTTTTGTAGGAACGACATCAAGGTTTTGGATGTTTTCGTTTGAAATTTCAAAATGATCTGTATTGTTTACAGATGCTTTAAATGTTTTCATGAAATGATGTTTTAGAGCTGTAAAGATACGTAAACTAAAACGTTTGAGAAAAGCTACTAGTTTTTTAACGAAAGCTTATAGTTTGAACATTTTTTTTAGAGTTAACCCTTTGTTATTCTTTAATATTGTTGTTGTTTTTAAGAATATAATGGCAGTGAGAAGTGCATCTCCAGCAGCTGTATGTCTATCAGAAACATCAAGCACATAATTTTCTGCAATTTCGTCAAGGGTGTATTTATCTTGTTTAATAAGGTTAGATTTAATGCGTGTCGCGCGATATAAATTTACAGTATCTAAAACCCTGTTTTTAAGTTTGGGTAAGTTATGACGCAGAAGCATTTTGTTAATCATAGTGATGTCAAATCGTGCATGATGCGCCACTAAAATGCTATTGCCAATATAATTTAAGAACAGCTTTAAGGCATCTTCTTCGGTTGTGGTTTCTATACGTTCATTTTTTATGATTCCGTGAATCTCTACGGTGTTTTCATTAAAATGTTCTTGTTTAATATATACTTCAAAGGCGTTGGCAACATTGATTTCATTATTAAAAACATCAACAGCACCAATGCATAGTACACGGTCTTTTTCATAATCAAAACCCGTAGTTTCAGTATCAAGAACAACAAAGCGTGTATTGTGCAATTCACTGCGTTTAGTGGTAGCAAACAAAGCCTCATAGTCTAACCAATACTTTGGATATTCAGGTGTTGGTTTTTTATTAAAAAAAGATAACATTATACTAGAGTACTTAGGTTAAACCTTATTTTAATAAACTCTTGCAGTGTTGCTATGGTTTTAAAACAACGCTTTAGTTTCATCTTTTCTTCTTTGGTTAAGACTTCAAGAGCTATAAATCTTCCATTGTCGTTATTTAGAAGTCCGTGTTTGGTTCTAAACTTAAGGATAGCCTTAAACGCATAAGAAGACGATAAGTAAAGTTCCTTGTTTTCAGGAAACAGTTCAGCAAGTTTTTCAAATCGCTCAGCAGTATTGTTGATGTTTTTGATTTGATACGTTAGTGTTAGCAAACGACCAGCATCAATTAAAGGCATAAGTGCACGTTTTTTTAAATCGAAAAAGTCTTTATGCTTACCATCACTTTCAACAAGAAACTGTCTAAAGAAACCAAGTGGTGACGCACTTCTTAAAGCATTTACACCCAATTTGCTTAAAAACACCGAATTGGTTTTGGTTATACTTAATACATGGTCTGACAAGGCATTGGTGAGTGATGCTTCGCCATAACTAATATCAAAGTCAAAGAAAATAGAAGAGAGTAGGATTTCATCATTTCCTGTATTGGAGGTCCAGTTACTGAATTGTGCTTTCCATTCATCAAGACTTAAACACCACTTAGGGTTTTTAGCCATCATATCTGCATTACAAAACTCAAAACCTATAGTGTTTAAACGCTTGTTGACCTTTTTTGCCAGTTTTAAAAAATAGTCTCTAACGGTTTCAAGTTCTTCTTTTGGGACATTTTCAAACACAATAGCATTGTCCTGATCGGTTTGTAAAAGCTGTTCCTTACGTCCTTGACTGCCAAGAGACATCCACGCAAACTTAACAGGAGGCTCTTCTTTCATTTTCTCAAGGCATCGTTCAATAATTCGCTTTATTGTGGCATCATTTAATTCAAAAATAATCTTGCTTGTATGTGTCAATGGAATATTTTGTAGGATATAGCCTTTTAGTAAAATGGCTATTTTTTCTCGTACACGTTTAAGGTCTTTGGTGCTGTTAGTACGTTTAATCGCTTTCATTAACACAGAAGGGTTATTTCCCTTCATAAGCGTCATATCATGCTCAGAGACTAAACCAATGAGTTTAGAGTTTGGTGTGCCATCTTCGGTAATACACAAATGCCCAATTTTATGTTTCATCATGGTAATTTGTGCTTGAGCAATGGTTAAGTTTTTAGGATAACAAAGCACAGGAGCACTCATTACATTTTTAACAGGCTCTTTAATGGTATGTAAGCCAGTAGCAACTTTATTTCTAAGGTCTTTATCGGTAACAATACCCAAGGGCAAACCATTGTCTTCAATAATTATTGAGCCAATGTTTTTGGAGCTCATTAGTTTTGCAATGGTTTTAATTTTTGAAGTAGGCTTAGCAGTAACAATTTTTTTAATGTAGCTTACTGGTTGTAGCTCAAATAAGTTATCGGTTGGGTTTAAGACAATTTCGGTATCCGAAAAAAAGCGCAGTTGATGTTCTTTAGAAAAAGGGTTTTCGGTATTGGAAGCAAAACTCTCCAAAAGGTATTTACCTACCTCTTTGTTTTTTTCGGCCATAGGTTTAAAGACCTCAATAGGAATACTGTATAATATACATTCTTCTTCGGTTATGGAGGTAATGGCATAGTTTTCTTGTGCGAAAAGCGGACGAAGTCCAAACACATCGCCTTCGTCAAACTTATCAATCACTTCAGACGTGTTGTTAATAGTCTTTTTTAGCGACACAGCACCTTTGTGAATAATATAAAAATGCTGGTGTAATGTGTCGTTTTGGTTGTAGATTACTTGACCTTTGTCGAGATACTTAATAGTAACCTGAACAGCAATCTCCAACAACTGATTTTTTTTAAGCAAATCAAAAGGAGGGAAGCGTTTAAGGAAATCGGCAATACGTTCGGCTATAGTGTTCTTCATACTGCTAAGTTAAGCACCAAACCTGTATTTGCATAATTAATCTAGTTTAAAATGCGAATCGTTTTGATGGCGTTTTATCGCTTTTTTAGCTAGGAATAATCCAACAGCTAGCGAGACAAAAGCACCTAACCAAATACCAGGAATAAAGTCGATAAACAAAAAGAAATCGTAAGCACCATGGAATAGGGTTGCCAATGCAAGACCTATAAGATTTAGTTTTATTCTGTTATTAGAAAACTTTGCTTTACCCATAAAATAGCCCATTAATACACCAAAGGTAGCATGTGCAGGAACTGCAGTAAAGGCTCTTAAAAATGCAATTTTATAACCACCTTCAAACACATACATAATGTTTTCGGTAGCTGCAAAACCCATTGAAACTACCACAGTATATACAATGCCATCAAAAGGCTCGTTAAAGTCTTTTTTAGGCTGAGCAAAATAGCGTACAATGACATATTTGCTAAACTCTTCAACTAATCCAACAATAAAAAAAGCTTTGATGAATTGGTCAAAAACACTTGTGTTAAAAGGTATTGGAATAACACTATCTGTTACAAGGTAAAGAAAAGTTGTAATCGCTATACTTCCAATACCACCAAACAAAAAGCAATATAAGATTAACCGTTTGGGCTCTTTTTCATATTTATCTTTAAAATAAATATAAAGGATAATCATTATAACAGGAGCTATCGCAAGGAGGAGTAGATTCATAGTTGAAAATTAAGTAAAATATTAAAACCTGCTACAGTTTTTTTGGATAGCATTAAAAATAGTAGTGTAATAGGCTCTATTGCTAGCTACAAAATGGTTGTTGGTTTCACTGTTATTCAATAAGGACTGAAATGTAGAAAAGCTAACAAGTTTTAAGGCTTCAACCTCATTTAGTTGAGGCTTTAACTCTTCTATAGGAACTTCAAGTTTAGTTATAAAAGTATGATGAAACTCGTTATCAATAATGCCATTGTCATAACTTTGAAAACATTCAAACACACCAATCTTTTTAAGGTCTTGTTCTAAAATAGCTAAACCTATTTCTTCTTTGGTTTCTCTAACTGCTGCCTGTGTAATGCTTTCTCCTGCATCAATATGACCAGCAACGGAAACATCCCATAGTAACGGACAAATGGTTTTTGAAGCTGCTCGTTGCGCTAGTAGAATGTCTCCATTTTTAGTGTAAAACCAAACATGAGCAGTATTATGATAAAACCCTTTTGTATGGATTACAGATTTTAAAGCGGTTTCTCCTGTTGGGTTACCAGAGGCATCAACAATGTCGATTAATTCATCCATTTAAATAAGCGTTGTCCCATCGAGCGCAGTCGAGATGTTTTTTGAGATACCCTTTTTTCAAGTTCTCGACTGCGCTCGAACAGACATAGTTTATGTTTTATTCAACTGCAAGATTGCCACGACCTGAAGGTCTCACAATGACATTTGCTATCTTATTTAAAGTAGCTAAATGTTTCTCCGTTTTTAATCTTTAATAAAGACTCATAAATTAACTTGATAACATTCTCTACATCGTCTTTATGTACCATTTCTACTGTAGTATGCATATAGCGTAAAGGTAAAGAAATTAATGCAGAAGCAACGCCACCATTACTGTAAGCAAAAGCATCTGTGTCAGTTCCTGTAGCTCTTGACAATGCTGAACGCTGAAACGGTATTTTCTTTTCTTCTGCAGTATCAGTAATTAAATCGCGTAGTTTTTGCTGTACAGCAGGTGCATAAGCTACAACAGGACCTAAACCAAGTTCTAGATGACCTTCTTTTTTCTTGTCAATCATTGGAGTAGTGGTATCATGAGTTACATCGGTAACTATAGCTACATTAGGCTTTATAGTTTGTGTAATCATTTCAGCACCACGAAGTCCTATTTCTTCTTGTACTGAGTTTGTTATGTAAAGTCCAAAAGGCAGTTTCTTTTTGTTTTCATGAAGCAAACGCGCAACTTCAGCAATCATAAAACCTCCCATTCTGTTATCTAACGCACGACATACAAACTTGTCTTTGTTTAAAATATGAAATTCATCTGGATAGGTAATAACGCAACCTACATGAACACCCATTTTTTCAACTTCTTCTTTGTCTTTTGCTCCAACATCTATAGTGATGTTTTCTAAAGTAGGAGCTTGCTCTTTTGCTTTGTTTCTAGTATGAATTGCAGGCCAACCAAATACACCTTTTACAATCCCTTTTTTGGTATGGATGTTTACAATTTTACTTGGTGCTATTTGGTGATCGCTACCACCATTTCTAATTACATGGATTAATCCGTTGTCAGTAATATAGTTTACATACCACGAAATTTCATCAGCATGACCTTCAATAACTACTTTGTATTCTGCTTCAGGGTTTATAACACCAACAGCAGTTCCGTAGGTGTCAGTAATAAACTCATCAACATACGGTTTTAAGTACTCCATCCATAGTTTTTGTCCATCCCATTCATAACCAGTTGGAGACGCATTGTTTAAATATTTTTCTAAAAAGTCCATTGACTTTTTATTCAGTACACTCTTTTTTGCCATATTCAATTATTTTGGACTAAAATAATAATATTAATACGATTTTAAGGTTTTAGAGGTTGTAAATTATTAATTTTGGTCAGTACGTTTTAAGTACCTAAAAGTTTGGAATACTTTTAGTTATATACTGTGTATGCATAAAATAACCTACATCTTTATATTGTTTCCGTTTTTGGCATTTGCCCAATTGCGACCTGTTGTAGAGAAAGATACAACAGAGGTTGAATGGATTATAATTGAAGGTGATTCGGTTCCAAGAACAACAATTGATTTAGATGAAGTTATTCTGCTCAATAAATTAAAGTTTGATAGTAGTGAAGACCGAAACGCTATCTTATTTTAAAACGAAAAACTATAAAAGTATATCCTTATGCAAAACTAGCTGCTGAACGATTAGAAACCTTAAACGAACGTTTAGCAACTCTAGATTCTAAACGAGAACGTAGGCAGTATGCAAAGATAATTCAGCGATATATTGAAGAAGAGTTTTCAGCAGAATTAAAAAAACTCACTCGAACCGAAGGGCAAATACTCATAAAGCTAATTCATAGGCAGACTGGTAAAACAACTTTTGAGCTCATTAAAGACCTTAGAAGTGGTTGGCGAGCTTTCTGGTTTCAAAACACTGCAAAACTGTTTGATATTTCGCTTAAAAAAGAGTTTGACCCTTTGAATGTGAAAGAGGATTATCTTATTGAAGATATTTTAGAACGTGCGTTTCAAAATGGATTATTAGTGCGTCAAAAACCTGCTGTTGATATTGATTTTTATGATCTTACCGATAAATGGTTAAACCCAAAACCTACTGTTGATAAAGAATGAGAATACAATCACCTTTTGAAGAACGTCTAAACACATGGAGTCATGCACTTGGTGCTTTGTTGGGAATTGCAGGATTGGTTTTACTTATTCTCTCAGCCTTACAAGTGAAGTTGCCTTGGAGTTTATTTAGCGTAATAGTTTATGGCATTTCAATAATTGTTCTGTTTAGTGCATCAGCTTTTTATCATGCTGTAAAAGGAGAAAAGCGAAAGCATTATTTCAGGATAGTAGATCACATTAGTATTTACATGCTCATTGCAGGAACTTATACTCCTGTATTGCTCATTGCATTACCAGATAGTCTTGGTTGGCTTTTGTTTTGGGTTGTTTGGGGAATTGCTGCTTTTGGCGTTGTGCTAAAACTATTCTTTACAGGAAAGTTTGAAGTGTTTTCAACCTTACTGTATTTGGTTATGGGTTGGTTAATTGTGTTCGATTTTTCTAATGTTTCAAACGCTATAGGAAGCAATGGAGTGTTATTATTATTTGCTGGCGGATTGTTTTACACTATAGGTATTGTGTTTTATGCTGTTGAGCGTATTCCTTATAACCATGTGATTTGGCATCTTTTTGTTCTTGGAGGCGCCATTTGTCATTTTTTTATGATTTATTTTTACGTGCTTTAGTTTTTAATAGATGACAGAAATTACACTTGCAACACCCAACGATTACAAACAGATAGCCGATTTAGGTTTTATCATCTGGAACGAACATTATGCACCTATTATTGGTGCGGAACAAGTAGCATATATGCTAGATAAGTTTCAATCAGAAAAAGCTATACATCAGCAAGTAAAAGAAGGTTTTGAGTATTATTTAATCACTTTTGAAACTGTGCCTGTAGGATATATTTGCATTAAGAAAAAGCGAGACGCTTTGTTTTTAAGTAAGATTTATGTGCTTTCTGATTACAGAGGAAAAAAAATAGGAAAAACAGCAATGCAGTTTGTTGAACGTAGAGCTAATATGTTACATTGCAATAGCATTGAGTTGACAGTGAATAAGTACAATGTCAATTCTATTAAAGCTTATGAAAAACTAGGGTTTAAAACTGTTGAAGCACTGGTAATGGATATAGGTAATGGTTTTGTGATGGACGATTACCGAATGGTTAAAAACCTATAAATTAATCCTTGATTACCTCTTTGTAATCTTCAAAGAAATCTTCAAACTTGCTCATATTTTCATTGAAAAACACCATTACATCTTGCCATGTATTTTTATTGTGAATAGACACCTTTTGTTCTAATGGAAGATAAATTCTTGATATCTCTTTACCATTTTCTAGAAAGTATTCTTCTTCAAAAATAACGTCAGGTAAGTAATCTTGGGTTAAAATAGATTTAAGTGATATAAGTTTTTCCCAGTAAGTGATTCGGTTTTCTAAATCGTCTTCAATGTCTAGCGCTATAAGTGCTTTTTTGGTGTCAAAATGAAATTTAAAGCTAAAGCCTTTTATTTTGGTATCGTATAGCGTCCATTTTCTTGGAAATGATTTTCCAAAGCTTATCCAAAAGTCTTGACGTAGTCGTCTTGATTCTTCTTTACTAAACATACCTTTTAAATTACATAAGCCATTCCAATACCTAGTAATATGGCAACTAGTTTGGTTAAACTAAATTTATGTCCTTCATCACTTTCAAAAAGAATAACTGTAGAAATATGGAAAAATATACCAATTACAATAGCGTTAATTGCATTTACATAATTGGCAGGCATACTTGTATGATTAGAAATAAATGTTCCTAAAGGCGTCATTGCAGTAAACAAAATTAAAAACAGAACTACTTGTAATTTATTACATCTTGATTCTAGTAAAAACCCTGTAATTACTATAGCTATTGGGATTTTGTGTACTAATACACCATAAACAATATCGTTATGTTGATGTATTGGGAACCCTTCTAAAAAGCTATGAATACATAAACTTATAAAAAGTAACCATGGAAATTCCTTGGTGTCTTCATGATGTACGTGACCATGTTCAGCGCCTTTTGAGAAAAACTCCAAAATAACCTGTATAAGAATACCTGTCATTATAAGTAAGCCTGTTTTTTTGGCTTCTAAGTGATGATAAACTTCTGGGAGTAACTCAAAAAGCGTTAAAGCTAATAAAAATGCTCCACTAAAGGATAGTAGTAATTTAGAGTGTAGGTTCTTCTTTTTGTAAATCAATACGATTAAAACACCCAAAATTACTGCATATACAGGAAATAAATATTTGTTCATCAACTAGTGGAATTTTCTAAGAATATCGTCTTACAGTTTATAAGCATTGGCAAAAATAAAGTATTTTTGAATTTTGAAAGTACTATAAGGCATTTATGTATGGAGAATAATTTTAAAATGGTTGCCAAAACCTTATTTGGCTTTGAGGATTTACTAGAAAAGGAGCTATTGCAATTAGGAGCACAAGACATTAAAAAAGGAGTGCGAAATGTAAGCTTTGTTGGTGATAAAGGATTTATGTACAAAGCCAATTTAGGATTAAGAACAGCCATAAAAATTCTTAAACCCATAAAAACCTTTCGAGTTGTTAATGAGCAAGATTTGTATGATAAGGTGTACAAAATGCCTTGGGAAAACTACATGAAACCTACAGGTTCTTTGGCAATTGATGCTACAGTACATTCTAATGTGTTTACACATTCAAAATACATTGCATTAAAAACAAAAGATGCTATTGTAGATAAATTTAGAGATACTACTCAGGAACGACCTAACGTAGATTTACGTTTTCCTGATTTAAAAATAAATGTCCATATCGATAGGCAACAATGTACCATTTCGTTAGATACATCAGGAGAATCGTTACACAGAAGAGGCTATAAAACAGCTACCAACATTGCACCAATAAACGAAGTGCTAGCTGCAGGATTGATTATGCTATCAGGTTGGGATGGACAGAGTGATTTTATGGACCCAATGTGTGGTAGTGGAACCATTTTAGCCGAAGCAGCAATGATAGCTTGTAATATTCCGCCTAATTTAATGCGAAAAGAATTTGCTTTTGAAAGATGGCAGGATTGGGATGTGGATTTATTTGAAACCATTGAAGAGTCTTTATTGAAAAAGACCAGAGATTTTCATCATAAAATTATAGGTTACGACAAGTCACCAAGTGCTGTTAAAAAAGCTAAAGACAATATAAAAAACGCGCACTTAGACGAGTTTATAAGCATTCAGCATGAAGACTTTTTTAAGACCCAAAAAGCAGGAGATAAAAAGCTGCACATGGTTTTTAATCCGCCTTATGGAGAACGTTTAGATATTGACATGGAGAAATTTTATACCAATATTGGTGATACCCTAAAACAAGGTTACCCAGGAACTCACGCTTGGTTTATTACCTCTAACTTAGATGCGCTAAAGTTTGTAGGCTTACGACCTTCACGAAAAATAAAACTGTTTAATGCTAAATTAGAATCTCGTTTAGTAAAATACGAAATGTATGAAGGCAGTAAGAAAGCTAAATATATGGACTAGTCTAAAAACTTGAAGGACTCCAGAATTTTAACACCTTGTTTTACACTAATATCATAGCAATATAGGTTTATATCATATGCTTTTTTATTGTCCTCTCTATAAATTACAGCATTTAAAACATAATCTTCACCATCACGACAAACTGTGTAGTGGCTCATATAGTTAGGTAAAAAAGGACGACCATCTTCAATAATATCCATATACATATTTTTACAACCTTCTCTGCTCACAAGTTTAAGAGTGTTTGAATTTTTATCAACGTTTTGGTTAATAGTAACAATTTGCATATTTATGCCTAAAACATCATTTTCTCCATCATAATCGGTTTCATCTTCATCTCCTTCAGTATCAATTTTTTGTTTTGTTTCAAAGGTGAGTTTACCATCTTTCCAAACGTTAACGTATTGTGCATTGGCATTAAGTGAAAGTGTTAAAAATGCGATAAATAGAAGTGTTTTTTTCATAAGTATATAGTTAATTGATTAATAGTTTTCTTGTAACTGTTTAGTGTGGTGCTCTACGTGATAAGCAGTCCACATTATTATTTCTCGTAAAGGCATTTTTCCCATTAAAGGATGAGGCAATATAAGTGTGTCTAAATGTTTGTCAGATAACTTTCGAGTCTTGTATTGTAGTTTTTTGTTTTCAACCTGTAAGCGGTTTAAAATGTAGTTTTTGTCTTTTAGCAAAGGAACTTTCATGTTTTTTGATGGACCATAAACGATACCTTTAGACTCTTGTAATCGCTCTTGGTATCTATTTACAACAGTTGCGTAATCTCTCACAGCTCTATTAGCTGTTCCAAACCGATATTTTATAATAAACTTAGGAAGACTTAACGCATCGTTAAGTGGTTTTATGCTTTGAAGTAAATGTAATGCTTGCTGGCCAGAAGTCCATTTTCCTTTAGGACCTTGCTGCCATTTTTCATCATCTTGAGAACTTAACACATCAATTAAAATCTGATGCTTCGATTCTAAAAGTTCAGCAATGCTTTCCTTGTCCATAAATTGTGATCATTTTCATTGAAAAGATACACAATTTTTAGTCTTCTTTAGCGACTTTCTTATCTTTTTTGTAGATAGGTATTAGGTAAGATATATTGTATCCAAATCCTATTCCAAAACGTCCGCTGTCATAGGTTCGGTTAAATCCAGGAATGTAAAGATTTTCAAAATCGCTAGGTGCATTTTCGCTTACTAACCCTTTTAGTTGAAGGTTTAATCCAACATATAAATTGTTTAAAGTTTCGGCTTTAATACCAATAATAAGTTCAGCCCAAATAGCTGACAAACCATCAAACTCTTTAGTATCTGAAGGAGAAAAAGGCTCATTCCAGTATTGGTCAGGATTGTAAATGGTGTAATTGTTTAATGTTTGACTAAAGGTGCTCACTCCAGCTCTAAGTCCACCATATATCATATTTTCCATGTCTAACCAGTTTAGGTACATGTTGTAATCAACTCCAGCTTTAAAGTAACTTCCTTTTGAAGTGACATCGAGGTAATCAGTAACTAAGTTGTTTTCTTCAGTACCAAGTTCTCCTGCTAGATAGAGTCTTTTGGTAAGTCTGTAATCGGCATTTATTTCAAACCCAGTATAATCGTCATCTAAAAAAGAACGCACAGGTTTGCTAAGGTCTATACCTAGTCTCAATCCATATTTTTGTTTAAAAACAAGAGTGTCATTAGATGTTTCGTTGTCTTCTTGTTCACTTGTATTTTGCGAAAATGATGTTATGGAGCATAACATCAAAAATACCAGACTAATGATAGATATTGATGTGTGCTGCTTTTTCATCTTCAATTGTAGTGTTTACGGTTAATGCGTTTATAATCCATACGTCATCGTCATCGGCTTCAATGACGTCAATTTCAGTACCTGCAAATATACTTTTATAACCACAAGCTCTTGATACGTATATAAATTCTGGTGTGTAGCTTACTTCAATAACATCAGTGTTTGAAGCGTTACTATCGTTACCATTAGTGTCGTAGTCGGTGTCTTTTTTTAATTCAAAGAAAGTTGAAATGGTCTCACCTTCATTTTGAAACCTTAATGGAAGCAAGATAGAATCAGTATTGGTGTTAGTGACAATTTCTTCATCTACACCTTGACCTTTTACAGACAAACGCCTTACAGATTTTGTTTCTTCAGGATTATTAACGTCATAAAAACGTATGATTAAATGTGGCGTAGTTGCTGTTGCTTCAGCACAAATGTCATCTCTTTCGCAGCCTAAAAATAGGACAGCAATTAAAAAGACTAAGACGCTAATTTTTTTTATCATTATAATTTTTCTTTTTTCAGTGATAGTCTACACAAGATTTTTTGTAATAGCTTACTTTTCAAATAAAACCACAGTCTCAATATGTGCTGTATGTGGAAATTGATCCACAAGACTAAGCTTTTTTATTTCATATCCTGACTGCATTAATTGCTCAGTATCTCTAGCTTGTGTGGCTGGATTGCAAGATACATAAACCAAACGTTCTGCGCCTAGGTTTATTATTTTATTTAAAGTTTTTGGCGCAATACCAGCTCTGGCAGGATCTAAGATAATGGTTCTTATTTTGTTTTTAAACTCAGGATGCTCGGTTAAGAATTTACCAACATCAGCAGCATAAAATTCTAAGCCTTTAATGTTGTTTCGTTTTGCATTTTCTTTAGCATCTGCAATGGCTGAAGCTACAATATCTACACCAACAATTTTAGCATTGTTGGATTTGCTAGCAACTATTTGTCCTATGGTTCCTGTACCACAAAATAAATCTAAAACAACGGTATTGTCTATAGCGTCTTTATTTTCTAAAGCATAATCAACTACTTTAGAGTATAGTTTTTCAGCACATTTTGGGTTGGTTTGAAAGAAGCTTTTCATGCTAATTTCAAAATTAAGGCCTAGTAGTTCTTCAACTATTTTATCTTCACCATAAACTAAGCGTATGCTTCCAGTGGTAGCAATGGTTCTATCTCCAATTTCGTCATTAATGGTATGTAATAAACCAGCAACTCTATCTCCAAACAATTCTACTAAATAGTTAGCAAATGCATCTAAATCAAATTGGTCTAAATCATAAGAAGTAGTCACTAAATTGAATAGCAGCTTATTGGTTTTATAGGATTTTCTAACCACAAAAAAACGGAAAAACCCTTCTTTTTTAGGAGCATGCCATGGTGCTAATCCTGTGTTTTCGCAATACGCTCTAATGTCTTTAAGGTGGTTTTCTAACTGCGCATCGAATAAACCAGAATCGCTATTTAAGTTATCACCACACCACCAAAGACCACGACGTTTAAACCCAAGTGTAAACTCGTCTACGTCAGTTTTAGCTTCACGATTATAACCAATAGCTGAAAAGCCATATTCCATTTTATTACGATAATGAAATGTATTAGGTGAACTTACAAACTCATCAAACTTGGTTTCTATATCCTTTACTTTTCCAATACGCTTAAAAAGTTCTAATGTACTTTGCGTTTTATAGTCATGCTGTTTGTCTATTGGCAGCTGAATATAAGGTGCACCAGGAATATCTTGATAAGGAGTTTCTACTTCATCTTCAGAAGGTTTTAAAACATCAAGCAACTTACATTCGGCATATTTTTTACTCGATTTTTTAACCTGAGCTTTCACTAACTGACCAGGTAAAGTATTAGGCACAAAAACAACAAACTCACCATGTTCATTTCTAATACGTCCTATACCTTTACCACCAAAAGCATAATCTTCTATTAAGATATCTATCGTTTCGCCACGTTTTACAAACTTATTGCGTTCTCGTCTTGCCATGTACTTAAAATTTTGATTGCAAAGATAGTGGCATTTTATAAAATTCTACACTTAAAATTGATAGTGATTATTTATAAATCGTGCAGAAATTACTAAATTTACATCCTCTAGGGATGATTTCTCTCCCACGCTGCTTTTTCTAAGCGTCACCATAACTTCAAAAATGGTTGCGCAACGCTTATGAAAGAATAAAGGTAGAGCAGGAATGGTTATTTTTTCACAATTAAAATTTTTTTAAAATGGCTGTTTTAGACCAATTAACATCGCAACAAGCGATAGATTTAGAAAACAAGTATGGTGCACACAATTACCATCCGTTACCTGTAGTGTTGAGTAGAGGAGAAGGTGTCCATGTTTGGGATGTAGAAGGTAAGCAATATTATGATTTTTTATCGGCTTACTCAGCAGTTAACCAAGGACATTGTCACCCAAAAATTGTAGATGCCATGGTATCTCAAGCAAAAACATTAACCTTAACTTCTAGAGCGTTTTATAACGACATGCTAGGAAAGTATGAGCAGTTTGCAACTGAGATGTTTGGGTTTGATAAATTGTTGCCAATGAATACAGGAGCTGAAGCTGTTGAAACGGCTTTAAAGCTTTGTAGAAAATGGGCTTATGAAGTAAAAGGTATTTCGAAAACGATGCTGAAATTATTGTTTGCGAAAACAATTTCCACGGAAGAACTACTACAATTATCTCGTTTAGTAACGATCCTGTAGCACGTAAAAACTTTGGACCTTATACTAAAGGGTTTATAAAAATTGAATACGATAATCTAGAAGCTTTAGAAACTGCTTTAAAAAACAATCCTAACGTAGCAGGTTTTATGGTTGAGCCAATACAAGGAGAAGCAGGAGTTTATGTGCCAAGTGATGGGTATTTAGCCAAAGCAAAGGCGTTATGTGAAGCCCATGGTGTACTTTTTATTGCAGACGAAGTGCAAACTGGTATTGCTAGAACAGGAAAGTTGTTAGCTGTAGACCATGAAAATGTAAAACCAGATGTGTTAATTCTTGGTAAAGCATTATCTGGAGGTGCTTATCCTGTTTCGGCTGTGTTAGCAAACGATAACATTATGAATGTGATTAAACCAGGAAACCACGGAAGTACTTTTGGTGGTAATCCTGTTGCTGCTGCTGTTGCTATTGCTGCTTTAGAAGTGGTTAAAGACGAGAAGCTAGCTGAAAACGCTGAAACACTAGGACAATTATTCCGTGAGGAAATGAATAAATACATTGCAACAAGTTCTACCGTTAATTTAGTTAGAGGAAAAGGATTGCTAAATGCTATTGTTATAAATGATGATGAAGATAGCGATACAGCTTGGAACATTTGTTTGGCATTAAGAGATAATGGTCTTTTAGCTAAACCAACACATGGTAATATTATTAGATTTGCTCCACCTTTAGTAATGAACAAGGAGCAACTTTTAGACTGTGTGTCAATTATAACAAAGACATTACAACAATTTGAAAACTAAATTTATGGAACAGCAATCGGCTTTTAAAAGCTTTGAACTAGACGTTAATCAAGAGATTATTGATTATTTAAAAGAAACATCTAAATGGTCTTATATTTTATCAATATTAGGATTTGTAGGAATAGGTTTTATGCTTATTGGAGCATTGATTATGGCCATTTCAGGAGGCATTGCAAACAGTGGATTTGATGGAGCGTATGGAGCAGGATACGCAGTAGGTGTAGCGTTTGTATATGTTGTTTTAGCGCTTGTTTATTTGTTTCCTGTGTTATACTTATTTAGGTTTTCTAAAAACATGAAAAGTGCGTTAAGACTAAGCAATAATCAAGACTTTAAAAAGGCGTTTGCAAACCTAAAATCTCACTATAAGTTTATCGGGATTTTTACTATTGTAGTTATTTCTTTATACGCTTTAATTTTAATAGGAGCAGTAGTTGGAGCTTCCTTATTTTAAAAACTGACAATAATTTATAAGAAAAAAAGCGACCATTTGGTTGCTTTTTTTTGTTAAGGTGCTAACTCGGTAAACGGAAAAACACTAATATTTCTAAGTATCCAAAACAGAATAACAATTACTAAAATTACTTTTGTAGTAATTGGTTTATGAGTTAGGTTTTTATAGGTTGTTGTGGTGAATTTGTTAAGCAAAAATAAGATAGACTGATACCCTAAAACTACAAATAAAAGAAGTATTAGATAGTTGTGTCTTATACCTTCAACAATTTCACCATTAATTAACTTGTGTATTGCTCTTTGACTACCACAACCAGGACAGAAAATGCCAGTAAGAGCATAAAAAGGACATTTAGGAAAAAAAGCGTGGTTAGACGGATTCCAAAAAAAATATAGTGATAGCATTCCTAAAAATACTATCACTATACTTGTATATATTACTATTTTTTTTGACTTAGTAACCACCATTAGCAATTGCTCCAAGCATTGCAACTCCAAAGATTAAAATATAAAGTAACCATCCTACAAGTGCAATAACCACAGAAACAATTCCCCAAGTTTTTGCATTCTTAGAAGCGCGTACTGCTTCATCATACTTTCCGTCTTCATATAATGAATTAACTTTTGTAGCGTAAATAATGCTCACAATACCAGAAGGTAAACAGCATAAAATGGTACTTATTATAGCTAAGGCTAAGTAACTATTAGGTCTTGTAGGTTTTTGTTCCATGTAATAATTTTTTGTTTAGTTAGTGTTCAAATGTAATAAAAAAAGCGACCATTTGGTCGCTTTTCTCATTTATTGATTTTGTTGTTGGTACTGTTCCATTATTTCTCTGGACTGTTCCATCATCTCATCCCAACCAACTGTTGAAATTCGGTATATAGTAAAAATTAAGTATGCTATATTTATTATTAGTATTACCATTGCTACAATTTTGGCAGTGTTCATTGCTTTAACACTATCATGATCGTAGTTTTCAGGGGCTGCTTGAGCTTGCTTTAATTTACTTTGTGCAATAAAAAAAGCAATACCAGCAAGGATAAATCCTGAACCTCCTATGCAGCAGCATAGTAATCCTAGAATTGCTAATACATAAACAATAGTTGGGTTGAGTTTTTGTTGTTCCATAATTTTAGTTTTGATTAGATTATTTTTAGTAAAAAGTTACCTACAATAATAACAATGTTAATGATTACCAATGTAAGAATAATTTTTTGAGAAATCTCATAAATCTTAAGCGCATTTACTATTAGCATCCCAAAAAGGAGTATAAGTGTATAAATAGCAGGATACATAAAAAATGCACCAATAAAGTCGCCTTCAAGAATAAGTGCAACCGATCGTTGCATGCCACAACCCATACACTCAAAGCCAAACAACTTTTTGTTTAAGCAAGGTAACATATAGTCTTCGTATTGCGACATGGTACTGTTTTAGTTCTTACAAATGTAAAAAAAGTTAAAAATGAAACTAAGGTTTCTTTGTTTTTTAGTGAAAATTTGAACGATTTAGCTTAATGCTTTACTTTTGTATCTATTACTTTATAGATAACATATTTTTAATAGGCAAACACATGAGTTTATCAAGAACCATAAATTTTATTTTGATTTTATCTGGCGGAATTATTGCAATTTATGCCAAAGCAGGTGATGGACAAAGTGTTTATTTGCTAATGGCAGGAATTGTACTATTAATGATGGGTATTTACAGGACTTCTCGTAATATTCCTAGTAAATATAAAAACGATGACACTAACGACTCTGATAATAATACTGCACAATGAAATTTAAAAAAGGCGATAAAGTTTCAGTATTAGATGAAGACATTTCTGGTGTTGTTTTAAAAACTTCAGATGCACAAGTGAGTATTGAAACTCCTGATGGTTTTGTGTTTGAATTTCCTGCAAGCGAACTTATAAAAACTGATGCTTCAATACAATCTGAATTGTTTTCTACACAAAGTGCTAGTGCTGTTATTCAAGAAAAAGAGCAGCAACAAAGACGAAAACTTCCTAAGATAAAGCCTAAAGAGCGTAATAATCCTGCAATGGAAGTTGATCTTCACATACACAAGCTTACTGATCATGACTCTAGAATGACTAGTCATGAAAAGTTAACTTTACAGTTAGATACAGCTCAACGACAACTAGAATTTGCAATAAAAAAGCGAATTCAAAAAATCGTATTTATTCATGGCGTAGGAGAAGGCGTTCTAAAAATGGAGTTAGAAACATTGTTTCGACGCTATGACAACATTAAGTTTTACGACGCAGACTACAAAAAATACGGTTTAGGAGCTACTGAGGTTTATATTTACCAAAATGTGAATTAGTCTTCTTCAGGAAACGTAATTATAGTTTCATAAGTTCCAAAGAAGTAATAATCCATACTTAAAGCACCTAAATTGAAAGGATCATTAATTTCAAAATTCGTGGTTACTGTTCTAGTGTAAGTATTGTCTATAAACTCATCAACCACAAAAGTATCAGCAGCATCTGCGTCTAAATACCTTGCAATAGTTGCATCTATAGCAAAATCGTTAGTTGGGTTTTTGTCCATATCTTCATCCTCATAACGTGTTAATACACCATCACCATCATCGTCATTATCTAAATAGTTAGGTAAAGGTATTTCAGGAGTTGTAGGATCGTTATCGTGGTCGTACGTGTCGTTATCAGTGTTTACAGCGTTAGCTAAGCCATCTTCAGTACTAAAATTATGATTTTCGTTAATGGTTAATACATTGTCATTATCATCATCTTGGTCGATATAGTTTGGTATACCATCTCCATCAAAGTCATCGTCATCATAATTACCATTACCATTTAAATCTTCAAATTCAGAAGGAATTCCATCATCATCATCATCCACAAAAGTAGAGGTGAAATCTATATCTATTGATTCACTTTCATTATCGCTAATAATATTAACGTCTGAACCAGGAACAAGAGTACAGAAAAGATTTTCTGGATTTCCATCATAAGTTCTGTAAATAAACCTAACACTTCCAGTTATAGTACCTTCAAAAGGAATTTCATCAGTTGGAGGATTGAAAATTTGATCATTATTAGTATTGGAAGGAAAAACAATGCTCAACGATTCATAAGGGTCTGCTTTAATCTTATATAAGCTGTATTCATCTTCAAATTGATCGCACAAGGTAAGGTCATCTTCAAAGTCTAATTCAATTTCAAGAATATCGCCATCATCGCAACTTGTTAACAGTAAACTTAGACAAAATATATAGAGTATTTTTCGCATTGTATTTGATTTGGAAACAAAAATAAAAGATTTGATAAACTTATAACGCAGTAAGATGCAAATAATTTTATTTGAAGTATTTTTGCAGCATGAAGAAAGTGTATTTTGATAATGCTGCAACCACGCCTATGCGTGCAGAGGTTGTGAATAAGATGACAGAAGTGATGATGAGTAACTTTGGAAATGCCTCATCTACACATAGTTTTGGTAGGTCATCTAAAGCTTTAATTGAAAATTCAAGAAAATCAATTGCTAAACATTTTAATGCTTTAGCATCAGAAATTGTATTTACTGCAGGTGGTACTGAAGCCGATAATTTAATACTTAGAAGTGCTGTAAGAGATTTAGGAGTAACCGATATTATAACGTCCAAAATAGAGCATCATGCTGTACTACATACATTAGAAGCATTGAGTAATGAGTATAACGTTTCGCTTCATTTTGTATCATTGTTAGACGATGGTAATATTGATATTGAACATCTAGAAACGGTATTAACATCTACTGAAAAAGCTTTAGTGTCTTTAATGCATGTTAATAACGAAATAGGAAATATTTTAGACCTAAAGCGTGTTGCGCAATTGTGCAAAGCCAATGGAGCTCTGTTTCATAGTGATACTGTGCAATCTGTTGGACATTATAAAATAGATTTACAAGATGTAGCTGT
Source organism: Gaetbulibacter sp. PBL-D1 (assembly GCF_050509525.1). Classification (NCBI taxonomy): domain Bacteria; kingdom Pseudomonadati; phylum Bacteroidota; class Flavobacteriia; order Flavobacteriales; family Flavobacteriaceae; genus Gaetbulibacter; species Gaetbulibacter sp. PBL-D1. The sequence goes on from NZ_JBNWKB010000008.1 coordinate 31,896, forward strand.
TGATTTTATTACGGCTAGTGCGCATAAATTTCATGGTCCAAAAGGTGTAGGGTTCGCTTACATAAGAAAAAACTCTGGTTTAAAAGCATCAGTATTTGGAGGTGAACAAGAACGAGGTTTTAGAGCAGGTACTGAAGCTATACACGATATTGTAGGTATGGAAGAAGCTCTTAATATAAGCTACAACACTCTAGAAGAAGAAACTGCTTATATATCAGATTTAAAGCATTATTTCATTACTAAGCTGCAAGACGTTTTACCACAAGCAAGCTTTAATGGAGCTAGTAAGTGTTTTGAAAGCAGCACATACACATTGGTTAATGTATGCTTACCAATTGCACCAGAAAAAGCACCAATGTTACATTTTCAGTTGGATTTAAAAGGAATTGCGTGTTCTAAAGGAAGTGCTTGCCAAAGCGGAAGTACTTTAGGCTCTCATGTGTTGTCTCAAATACTAGATGAAGAACAACTAAAAAAACCTTCGGTACGTTTTTCGTTCAGTAGTTTTAATACTAAAGACGAAGTAGACTACGTTATAGAGGTTTTAAAAGATTTTGTTGAAAACTAACCCAATTGTAGTAGTTATTGTTGCTTTATTGCTTGTGTCTTGTAAACAAGAACCTAGGCAAGACGTTGTGATTACTCAAGAGTTGCAACAACTAACAGCTAAATCTCCTAAAACCTTTAAGGTTAAAAACATTGGTGATACCTTAGATGTATTTAACGAAGTGTATGTTATTTACAATAAAAGTATGGGAAATACTTCTGGTAGGCATTTAACCAAAGACGGTTATAATCTTGGTTTAAAATGGCAGTGTGTAGAGTTTGTAAAACGTTACTACTACCAACATCTCAACCATAAAATGCCTAATAGTTATGGACATGCTGTTGATTTTTTTAATACTGAAATAGCAGATGGCAGCATCAATAGAGATAGGAATTTATTACAATACACTAATGCTAGTAGTAGCAAACCAAAAGTTAATGATTTGGTTGTTTTTAAAGGAAATATGTTTAACCCTTATGGACATGTAGCTATTGTGAGTAGAGTAGAAGATAGTTATGTTGAAATTGTACAACAAAACGTTGGAAAACAATCTAGAGACCAATTAGGTTTAAAACAAGTGAACGGAAAATGGATTATTGATGAAACTAACATATTGGGTTGGTTAAGGAAAGATTGAGAAGTAGTTAACTATATCATAAACAGTTATTTTTCGAGTTTCTGTTCAAACTTCTCAAGAGTTATTTCTTTCCGCCACCAAGAGTATTCTCCATAAGCTATTTTTTTGTCATAATCTACTTTCAAATAATCGTTCCAACAAGAGAAAAAATCATAATCTCCATTTTGTTCATCATCTAAATCATTTTCTATTTTGGATGGTGCAATTAAATAATATTTTCCAACTTCAAATTCTGTAATATATGGTTGACATAGAATTCCGTTATCTCCCCAAACTTTAAATCTTTTTCGAGATTCAGAACCTTTATACTTTTTAACCACTTCAACTGTCATTGAATAAGGCATTTTTCCATCGTAACCGTAGGTTTCTTCTTCTAGAAAGTCCGAATATTCAATTACTTTGATTAGTGCAACAAACTCTTGATTATCAGAGATTGCTCCAAATCGACAATTCCAATTGCATTCGCAAGAGCAAGCAAAAGATTTCATTGAAATCAGAAGTAAAAATATTATCAGAACTTGTTTTTTCATAATTATTTACATTGATTTCATTTATACATTGTTGTTAGTACCTTTTTTTCTTTCCACTACTAATTCGGTTAATTTATTCAGTTTTGATTGGTCAATTTTTTTCCAATCAGCTTTGTTAAATTCCAACGTATTGAACTTTTTCAAACTTCGATACATTGGTAAAATCACAGACTCAAAATCTCCAGTTAGTTTATAAATCAGATTTCGGCTTTCTGAAATTCCATCACTTTTTAAGATATTTAGCTCAATTCTTTTTCCTATTTGTTTTAATTCAAAGAAATAACGTTCTGGTTCCAAATTCCAACATATTTCCGTTTTAATTCCGTCCATTACTAAAATCAGAGTTTCGCAAAGTTTGTCAGTCGGATTTTCAGGAATATTTGAAGTATTAAATTCCAATTCAAAATCCTCAGATTTTAATCCAATCGGAAGCCATCCATTTTTTGGACTTCCTAAATTTAATTCTATTTTTCTTGGTTTGGTCAAATTATTTGCAAAGGTTTTGGCTGTAATAAGTTTCGTTGCTTAAGCAACGAAAATATCAAATTAAAACCGAATAGAAAATCCGCGAGGATTTTCCGATTAAGAAACCAAGATAGCAAAGTGCGAGGAATTTCAGAAGCAATTAATTATACACGTTGTTGGCAATAGTTTTTATTTTTCTTTAACTAAATCAGTAATTATTAACTCTTTTTCGATAAATGGATTCATAAATTCATTTCTAAAGTTCATAATCGCCTTATGGAAATTCTGACACTCGTTTTTAGTAATTAATTCAATATGATTATTGTTTCTTAATTCAATCCTTTTTCCAAGCTTCAAATCCTTTTCTAAATCCAATTCGGTTGATTGAAGTAAAGGCTTTTTATGTAATATCTTATTTCTCAATGAGATTAGCTTTTCAAGAGTTTTTATTGTAAAACAATCAGAATTAAAATAGTATTTAGATTCAGTTACAATGTTTGGCGTGGAATGCAATTTATTTTTAAATCCAATATTAATAAGGCTGTCTGCAAAATTTTTGTAATCTATAGGTCCAAATTCGTTTATGTAATAATGAAAAATTATGTAATTCAATGAAGCCTCAAGAGTGCTAGAACATAAAGTTACATAAGCAAAATTCATATAGTTTATATCATATTCACTTTCAATATAACTATATAAGCTTTCAAGATTTTTGTAATAAATCTCAGTGTCGTCAAGATGGATATAATTTTTTCCATTTTGCCTAAACATCGAAACTTTTCTTTTCATAATATTGAGGTCAAATTATGCCAACGGTCTCGTATAACCGTCAGTTATGGTTTTAAAGTTAATGATTTTCTGTTAAGTACTGACGTTAACAATTCCGAGTAGATTTGAACATAGTCTCTCGAAACCTCGGGACTCCGTTATTTCATTTATACATTGTTGTTAGTAGCTTTTTTTTCTTTCCACTACTAATTCGGTTAATTTATTCAGTTTTGTATTCCTTTTTTGATTGATATTTTTTTTCGTCAGTCAAAATCCATGAGGTTAAAATCAGATTTAATTTTATGTTTCGTATTGTACCAGATTTTTTTTTGTCAAGTATTACTTCAACTCCAAATTCTACATTCAGTTTTGCCTCTTTTATTAATTTAGTTTCAATTTTGTACTTTTTTAAATCATCAAAAAACCATTTTGAAATTTCATAAAACATGTTAAAGTCAATTTCCGAAATTTCGTTATTTAATTTTTGAGTTTTATTTAAGAAGTCAAACTCAATAATTCCTTTTTGTAATTCAATTAATGAGTCTAAATCGTTTGTTAATCTCCAACCATAAAACATATCACAAAATATATCTGTATGATGCTGTAATCTTTTTCTTTTCACTGTTGATTTTGTCAAATGTTGGGTAATAGTCTCGTATAACCGTCAGTTACTTGGATTAAAGATACTATTTTTCAATTAAGTTGTTACAAGACATTACTGTAAGTAGTCTTTTTATTTTATCTATATTAGCTTTCAAATAATTAACCACAAATCAATAAAGATGAAAAAAATTTTAATACTGCTTTTGTTAGGTGTAAGCATGCTAAGTGCTGCGCAAGAAAAAGTGTTACTTCGTTTAAATTATGTTGAAGGACAAAAATATGCTATGAGTATGAGCATGTCGCAAGTAATTGGTGATGATATTATAACCAATGATATGCAAATAGATATGCAGTATGATATAACTAAAGTCACTGGTGATACCTATGAAAGTAATGCGAAAATTACTAGAATGGCAATGGATATGAGACAAGATCAATTGGCAGTATCTTATGATACAAATAAAAAACATGATGAATTAGATGAAACAGGACAAATGATGAAGACTCGATTGGAACCTATGTTATCGGCAACAATTATAACTAAAGGTGATAATTTAGGTAATATTTTAGAAACTAGAGTTGAGCCGAGTGACATTGAAGGTGCTGCAGACTTTGCAGATCAATCAGGTAGTGTAATTTACCCTAAAGAGGAAGTTGCCGTTGGTGATACTTGGACAAAAACTAAAGTTGATAACGCAATGACGTTTAACTTTATATACAAAGTGAAAGCTATCAATCGTAATAATGTTTTAGTTGATATTTCTGGTAGTATTTCGGGTACTGCTTCTGGTGATATTACAGGAACTATGGATATAGATAGAGATTCTGGTATGCCTACATTATCAAAAATCAATATGACGATGAGTATTGAAGGTCAAAAATCTACAACCGATATGACTGCTAAATTTACTAAAATTTAAAGGCATTAAATTTTTACCTAGTACTAATAGAAAAACCTTGGTTATAGTTTAATCAGGGTTTTGTTTTTTTACTTCATTTGTTAACTCAATAATTCCTTCTTTTGTGATTTTTCCTGTTTTGTAAATAACTTCTTTTTTATCAGTTCCTACTATTTCGTTTCCATTTTCATCACAATTAAAATAACGAGAATTAAATGCAACGTAAATATTTAAATCATTATCTATTTCCATTAATTCTTCACATTCAAAACATGGGTCAGGTCCACAACGTCCAATCATCAATTCTTTTGAATTAACTATTTCACCAGTAATCTTGAAAGTTGTTAATATTGGCATAAAACACTCAGCTTCTTCTAGTGTAATTACAGCAATATACTCTTCATTAATTTTAATTTTTCCATAGATGTAATTGAATTCTTCCCTGTCAAGAATGTTGTTTGTGTCGTTTAATTGGATAAACTCACTAAAATCATCATCACAAGCTTTTATTTTAATAGGAGTTTTAATTATTGGAAATTGCTCAACAAATAGGTTGTATTGTTCAGTTAGCTTAGATGCTTTAGAAATAGTTTTTTTATTACTTTCTAATGTGTTTTCTCTTTCTTTACTTTCTGATTTGCAGCTAGATAAAAGTATTAATGCTATTATTGGAAACAATATTTTCCGCATCATATTCCTCTAAAATCGAGTAGACAACCTTACGTTAAATACTCTTGGTGTTAAGTAATTTGGGATGGCATATTGACGCTTACTGTACACATCTCTAACCCAAGTATTGGTAATTGAGTTTTGTACGTCAAACATATTAAAGATTTCAAAACCTATGGTAAGTTCTTTAAAATGACGTTTCCAACTACTATTATAGGTTTTGTTTTGGTCAACAAGCACATAGCTTATACCTAAATCGGCACGTTTGTAGTCTCTCAATCTGTTTTGGTAGTCGTATGGGTCAGCATAACTTGGTGAACCTCCTGGAACACCTGTGTTATAAACCAAATTAAGGTACATTTTTAAATCAGGAATGCTTGGGACATAATCTTGAAACAGTACTCCAAATTTTAAACGTTGATCTGTTGGTCTTGCAATATACCCTCTGTCTTCAATGTTTTCTTCGGTTTTAAGGTAGCTAAAACTAAACCAGCTTTCAGTACCTTTTACAAACTCACCATTAAGTCTTAAGTCAAGACCATAAGCATAGGCTTTAGCATTGTTTTTTGCTCTATAACGAATACGAACGTTTTCTAAAGTGTAAGGGTTTACATCAGACAGACTTTTGTAATAGGCTTCAGATACAAGTTTAAACGGTCTGTCCCAAAGTTCAAAACTGTATTCGTTTCCTAATACAAAATGAACTGATTTTTGTGCTTTTACATCTGGTTGTACTACACCAGAAGAGTCTCTTAATTCTCTGTAAAAAGGAGGTTGGTAGTACATACCAGCAGCAAACCTAAATAGCATGTCTTTTTCCCAATTTGGTTTTATGGCAAATTGAGCTCTTGGGCTAAATACGGTATGACTTTTACTTTCAATAGCGTCACCACTAACATTCCAGTTGTGCACACGTACTCCAGCATTATAAAACACGTCGTGTTCTCCTAGTTTTGTACGCTTGCTGTATTGTAAATAGGCCTGTAAGCGGTCAATAAGTACTTTGTTGGTTGCTCTTACATTTTGAAATGCAACAAGTGGTCCTTCGTAAGGCGAGTAAGGTTGATCGTTAAACGCATCAATATTTGGTGGGTTTATTGAAAAACCTGCACTATCAATAACTTCCCATTCTACTAGACGATCTCTAATATCTTCATGAGTATACTTTGCTGACCACTCAAGTGTGCTTTCTTCATCAATTTTATAGTCTCCTTTGTGCTCAACGTTTACTATTACAGCATCAAGGTTATTTCTAGCATGCGTAAGTTGAGAGCCAATACCTTCGCTAAACTCCACTTCACCTAAGTCTTCGTCACCAATATTGCTATTGACTTCACCTAGTCTGTATTGCGCTAAAATATCAAAGTATTCCTCTTCAGTCGTGTGATATGCAGAAGAAATGAGTTTTAAGGTTAGGTCATCATTTACAAAATAATTAGCTTTAAATGCTCCAAAAGCGGTTTGGTAACGGTCTTTTTCTTGACCTTCATAAAACACCAATAAAGCTACAGGATTATCTATAGTACCAAAGTTGGTTTGTCTATTTTGAGGTTTAAAGTCGTATTTGTTAAGTGAAAGGTTTCCAAGGAAATTTAAATGAAATTTATCAGAAAACTTATACGTTAAATAGGTTTGAGCATCTGCAAAAACAGGAACTACATTAGTTTCAGTTTCTAAAGAGTTTATTAAAAGACTATTGTCTCTATAGCGCAACCCTACAATACCTGAAAACTTAGAGTCTTTACTAACAGTTTCAGCAGCAATACTTCCTCCAAGTAAGCTTAAGTCTGCTCTTAAACCAAACTTTATAGGATTTCGATATGTAATATCCAATACCGAAGATAATTTGTCTCCATACTTTGCTTGAAAACCACCAGCTGAAAAATCTACATTTTGAACCAAATCAGTATTCACAAAACTCAACCCTTCTTGTTGACCAGAACGAATTAAAAACGGACGATACACTTCAATTTCGTTAACATATACCAAGTTTTCATCAAAATTTCCACCTCTTACTGAATATTGTGTACTCAGTTCATTGGAAATATTTACACCTGGTAATGTTTTTAAGATGTTTTCAACTCCTGGTTGCGCACCTTTTATGGTTCTAATCATTTCGGGAGCTATTGTGGTTACTCCAGTTACTGATTGTCTTGTATTTGTGTTAATTACAACAACACCTATTTGCTCTACATCAACTTTCATTACTGGGTTAAATTCTAGTTCTTGACCACTTTTCAGGTTAAAAGTTTGTGTTATTGACTTGTGCGATAAATGTGTAAAAACAATGGTTATATCTTGGTTTGCTGGTATTTTTAGTTCGTAAAACCCGTTTATGTTTGTTGCTGTTCCTAAATCACCTGCTTTGATATTTACATCATAAATAGGAGTATCGTTTTCATCCAATATTACACCTCTAATGGTAGCGTTTTGTGAAAAAGCCATTGTAGACATGGCGAAGAAAAACAAAAGTAGATAGTTGGTAAGTGGTTTCAAATGCTGTAAATTTTATTTTCTGAAAAAGGTTGCTTCAAAAGTAGAACTATTTCCTACATTATCAGTAACAATTACTTTTAATTTATTTTCGGTATCAGTAACAATACCATCGTCAAAATTATGGATTAATACACCTGTTTTGTATTCATACTCCATTAAAATCCATTTTCCGTTTACAGTAGCTCTGTAATTACTAATACCTGAAAGATCATCGGCTATTTTTACTTTCAATTCGGAAGATTTACTCATCCACTTACCATCGGTAAAATTAACAGGAGTAATAGTAGGAGCTACTAAATCGCTTTGTAAAGCAAATGTTCCTAGTGATTTTGTTCTAGCTGAAAGCACATCTCCTTTTCGGGTTGTATACACATAAGATGGTCTTTGGTAATACCCAACAAGTTCAGCAATAAACAGTTTGTCTTTATCAACATCGTTATAATTACTTATGTCATAATTTATGGTGTAGCTTTTAAGTAATGGTACCACATCTTTATGCATTAATAGTGTGTCGCTACTAACATTAAAATCTAAGTGAAGGTCGTCGTAAAACGTATTGCTAGGAATATAAACTGAAACATTACCTTTTTCTAAAGTAGTTACTTGGTTGGCATACGCAAAGTGTAACGGTTTAATATCGTTGAGTTCTTCTTGTTCTTTTTTGACTTCTTTTTTTCCAATAATAGGAATGGTAATCCACGCATCGTTGTCTTTAAAATCTTTAACCCTTATTTTATAAACCGAAGAGGTGCTGTCCTCAACAATTAAATACCCATTATTATCTAAATCTTTAAGCATACTAAGTGTATTACCAGATTGTGCAAATAATTTTTGAACTCTTGAGCGTTTGGTTTTATAGATTTCAAAATCTATATAACGATTGATGTGTTTGGTTTCGTTAAAACTAAAACGCTTAAAATCCATTTCAAAACTCTTGTTGCCATTAAAAAAGGTTTGAATATTACTAACACCATTTTTATTATTGGCTCCATCTAATTGGTCATAACTTACTATACCAAACCCAATATTTCCATAAGCTTCAACACTTTCAACGGAATAATCACCATTTTTATTTGGTATTAATCTTAGTTCAACACGTTTTTTTGAATTGTTCACATGCGAATTTTCGTCTTTAGGATACGCATAAATACCAGAAATTAAAGGCTTTTTAGAATCTTTTACATCCATGCCAAAGAGCATTGGGTTTATAGGTCTTTCAGCATTATCTCTAATTTCGAAGTGTAAATGTGGTCCGCCAGAAGATCCTGAGTTTCCTGAGAAAGCAACCATTTCGTCAGTTGTAATGGGAAGCTCGTCAGGAGTAGGGAAGACCTCTACTTCATAAGTTTCTTTTTGGTATTGACACTGCTTGATGTATTCTTCAATTCTTGGCGAAAATTTCTCTAAATGTGCATAAACCGTAGTATATCCATTAGGATGAGTAATGTACAACGCTTTACCATAACCATAATGTGAAATTTTAATTCTGCTCACATAACCTTCAGCAGCAGCATAAACCTTTAAGCCTGTGCGTTGTTGTGTTTTAATGTCTAATCCTGAGTGAAAGTGGTTAGAACGCAACTCAGCAAATGTACCAGATAAAACAAGGTCAATATCCAAAGGATTCCTAAAGTAATCTTGAGGGTATTGTGCGTAAGCACTATAGAATTGCGAGCAAAAAAGGATTAAAAAAAGGTATTTCATATATGGAATTATAATAGCTAAAATATTAATTTGAATGTAATCTTCAAAAGCATAAAGAGTTATTCATAAAATATTGATTGCTTATCATACTATTAATTAAATATTTTAAAATTTATTGTAAAACAATTGTAATTTTTGATTTGGTATGTTAACTTTGTTTCAACAGTATTGAAATTTGTAAATGAGTAAAATTGAAGATATTGTAGATTCTTTAGAGAATAAAATTAGCAAGGTTTTGCACAAACTAGAGGTTTTAAGGCAAACCAATGCTAAACTTTCAGAAGAATTAGCAATACAACAACAAAAAAATATTCAACAACAAGAAGAAATAAGTTCTTGGGTTGAAAAGTATGAAGCTCTAAAAATGGCAAATTCATTACTTGGCAGTGGCGAAGATAATAGAGAAACTAAGCTCAAAATAAATACATTAATCAGGGATATTGACCATTGTATAGCGCAATTATCTGAATAATGTTAGTAAAATAAATCATGGCAGAACAGCTTAAAATAAAGCTTTCAATAGCAAATAGAGTATATCCTTTAACGATTGCTCCAAGCCAAGAAGAAGGTTTGAGAAGAGCTGCAAAGAAAATTGAAGACATGATTTCTCAGTTTGAGCAGAATTATTCTGTCAGAGATAAGCAAGATGTATTAGCCATGTGTGCGTTACAGTTTGCGTCTCAGGTAGAGCAAAAACAAATAGATAAGGCAAATGTGAGTGAAGAAGTTCAAAACAAGTTATCAGCACTTGATGAACTATTGCACAAACATTTATCAGCCTAACGTTCTTTTAAATAAAACATAAGGTTACTGCCTACATTAGTTATTTTTTTTGATAAACTCAACGTTAATTCTTTAAAAAGGGTGAGTTTAAGTTGTAAAAGCAAGCCATCTTTGAATGGATCCTTGATCAGCTTGTTAGCCCTAAACTTGTTTTTAAGGAGTTTATACAAAATGCTCAACTGATGTAGGCTTTTTTTATATATAAACACTAACTAAACATGGAAACGAACACAATTTTATTAATTGTTGGAGGAATAGTATTAGGAGTAATACTGGGATATATAGTTGCAAAATCATTAGAAAAAAGCAACGCATCAAAGCTTATAAAGAATGCTAAAAGTGAAGCGGATTCAATTATAAAGCAAGCAAACTCCGAAGGAGAATCGATTAAAAAAGATAAAATACTTCAGGCAAAAGAAAAGTTTATCGAGCTAAAGTCTGAACACGAAAAGGTGATTTTATCTAGAGATAAAAAAATGGCTGAAGCCGAAAAAAGAACTAGAGATAAAGAGTCTCAAGTATCTAACGAGCTTTCAAAAAGTAAAAAAGCCAATCAAGAACTAGACGCGAAAATCAAAGATTATGATTTTCGTTTAGACTTTTTAGAGAAGAAAAAAGTAGAACTCGAAAAAGCGCATAAAAGCCAAATTCAGCAATTAGAAGTTATCTCAGGACTTTCTGCTGAAGATGCTAAAGCACAATTGGTAGAGTCACTTAAAGGTGAAGCTAAAACTGATGCAATGGCATTTATTCAAGATAGAATAGAAGAAGCTAAACTTACCGCTCAACAAGAAGCAAAGAAAATTATTATTAACACCATTCAGCGTATAGGTACTGAAGAAGCTATTGATAACTGTGTATCGGTTTTCAATATCGAATCTGATGACGTTAAAGGACGCATTATTGGTCGTGAAGGTCGAAACATTAGAGCTATTGAAGCTGCAACAGGAGTAGAGATTATTGTTGATGATACACCTGAAGCAATCATTTTATCGTGCTTTGACTCTGTGCGACGAGAAGTAGCGCGTTTATCGTTACACAAATTGGTAACTGATGGTAGAATTCATCCTGCACGTATTGAAGAGGTTGTTAAAAAGACGCAAAAACAAATAGAGCAGGAGATTATTGAAGTAGGTAAGCGTACTGTAATTGACTTAGGAATTCATGGATTACATCCTGAACTTATAAAGCTTGTAGGACGTATGAAGTACCGTTCGTCTTACGGACAAAACTTATTACAACACTCTCGTGAAGTTGCTAAGTTATGTGGTGTAATGGCTGCAGAATTAGGCTTGAACCCAAAATTAGCTAAACGTGCTGGTTTATTACACGATATAGGAAAAGTACCAGATAGTGAAGCTGATATCGAAACGCCTCACGCTATCTTAGGAATGCAATGGGCTGAAAAATATGGTGAAAAACCAGAAGTATGTAACGCTATTGGAGCGCACCACGACGAAATAGAAATGACTACTTTATTATCGCCAATTATTCAGGTGTGTGATGCTATTTCAGGAGCAAGACCAGGAGCAAGACGACAAGTGCTAGATTCTTATATTCAAAGATTAAAAGACCTTGAAGACGTTGCTTTTGGATTTACAGGAGTAAACAAGGCTTATGCAATACAAGCAGGTAGAGAGCTTCGTGTAATTGTTGAAAGTGAAAAAGTATCTGATGATCAAGCAGCAAACTTATCGTTTGAGATTTCACAAAAAATCCAAACAGATATGACGTATCCTGGTCAGGTAAAAGTTACTGTAATTAGAGAAACAAGAGCAGTTAATATTGCTAAATAGAATATATAAACTATTACAACATAAAAAAAGCACCTAAAATGGTGCTTTTTTTATGTATTTAATGTGACTTTAAAGCAAGTACCTTGGTTAGGAGTGCTATCAACTTCAATAGTCCCTCCAAGAGCTTCTACTTGGGTTTTTGTGATATATAAACCTATGCCTTTGGAGTCTTCTCTTTGTGTGCCATGAAATGTTTGGTAAAGCTGAAAAATCTTGTCTTCATGTTTGTTTAAATCTATACCAATACCATTATCCTTAACAGTAAGTTGAATAGTGTTAATAGTTACATCGCAATTTAATGTTATTAAGGGTTGACGTGTTTTACTACTGTATTTAATACTGTTTGAAATTAAATTGTGTATAACGCTATTTAAGTAACTTACGTTGGTATTTATATAAATTGTTTCAGGGATAATATTTTCTATTAAAACATTATGTTTTTTAATATCAAGTACTAAGCTTTCCACAACTTTTTTTGCAACCTCTCTCAAGTTTACTCTTTGATTAAGTGCTTTGGTATCTGACTTTGATTTAATACTAATGATAGAATTTAAATCAGTAATGGTTTCAGTTAAAGATTTTGAAATAGTTTTTAAATGATTAACCATGTCTTCCTTTTCGCTTTCAGAACTAGCTTGGTCATAAAACTCTAAAATACTCTCAAAGTTACCAACGTGTGTGCGTAGGTTATGAGATACAATATGAGTAAAGTTGTGCAATCTATCGTTTTGATTAGTTATAAGGTCAAGATTTATTTTTAATGCCTCTTCAACTTCTTTACGTTTGGTAATATTGGAGTGCGTACCAATAATTCTTGTAGGTTTACCATCGTTATCTTTACTAACAACTTTACCTCTATCTAAAATCCACGTATAACTTCCGTCTTTACAGCGTATTCTATGTTCGTTTATATAGATGTCAAGTTCGCCTCTTAAGTGTGCATTAAAGTCTCTGTAATAGGCTTCTCTATCTTCAGGATGAACTCTTTTGTCCCATTCGTCTGATGTGTTTCCAATTTCATAATCTTCATAGCCTATCATTTGTTTAGACTCTTCAGAATAAAAGACTTCGTTAGTTTTTGCATTCCAATCCCAAACACCAATATTTGAGTTTTCTAAAGCAAAACGCCATTTATAACTATCGGTAATTAATTCTTCGAGGTATTTATCATTATTTAAGCATTCTATGTAGAGTAGCTTGCTGTTTTCCATAGGTTTTGATTGATGTAAGGGCTTTTGTGTTAAGACACATAATCTAAAAAAGGGTCACAAAGATAGGGCTGATTTTTAGAAAAAAATTAAAAGAAGGTTATTTTCTTGGATGAAACTGAGTAAGTACGTCTTTTAAGTGAGTTCTATCAACATGCATATAAATTTCGGTAGTGGTAATACTTTCATGACCTAACATAAGTTGTATAGCTCTTAAATCGGCACCATTTTCTAATAAATGAGTAGCAAACGAATGTCTAAATGTATGTGGAGAAATAGTTTTTTGAAGACCAGTTTTCTTTGCTAGCTGTTTAATAATTGTAAATATCATAGCACGAGTAAGCTGTTTCCCTCTATTGTTTAAAAATAAAGTGTCTTTAAACTCTTTTTGAACATTAATAGTTGTACGCACTTCGTTTTTATAGATGTTAATGTACTTTTGAGTGTTTTTTCCAATAGGCACAAACCGTTGCTTATTACCTTTACCTGTTACTTTTATAAATCCTTCATCAAAATAAAGGTCAGACAGCTTTAGGTTGGTAAGTTCGCTTACACGCAATCCGCAACTGTAAAGTGTTTCTAGTATAGTTCTATCACGTTCACCAATTCGTATTCCATTATACTCTTTGGTAATATCAATAGCAGCTATAAGCGAGTCAATGTCTTCAATACTTAAAGTGTCTGGTAGTTTTCGGCCTATTTTAGGCGACTCTATATGGTCTAAAGGATTTGTGGTTCTGTAATCTTCAAATACCAAATAGCTAAAAAAACTACGCAAACCAGATATTAAACGCGATTGTGACCTAGCATTAAGAGATTTTGATAATTCGTAAATGAATGGTTGTATAGTATCATAATCAATTACGTCAGGTGATTGATTAATGTTATTTTCTTCTAAATAGATGATAAGTTTTTGAACATCATACTCATAATTAGTAATTGAGTTATCAGACAATCCTCTTTCAATTTTGAGATAATGTTTATAATCGTTGAGTGCATTTAGCCATTTCATTGGGTAAAAATAGTACTTTTTTACTGTAAATTAGTCAAAATCAGTACGTCATATGTCGTATATTTCTTAAAAATTGTTAATAACGTGTTTTTTAAATTGCTGTTAGTTAGGGTTTTAAAATTTTTTGTTTATAAAATTGTTAATAACTAGCGATAAAAATGTGAAAAATTCAAAAAAAAGTGTTTAGTTTGCTAATAATCAATTTAAAAACTTTAAATATTATGAAAAAATTAATGTTATTAGCTGCTATGGTAGCTTTTGGATTTACTGCTAAAGCGCAAGGTTCTGATGATGGTGGAAATGCACTATCAGAAGGAAGTTGGGTTATTGAAGCAAACACTGGTTTTGGTGCTGGTCAATGGGGACATTCAGCTAACACTGGAATTGGATTATATTCAATTGATGGAATAACTGTTTGGTCTATTGGAGGTGAAGCAGGTTATTTTGTAATGGACGATTTAGCTGTAAAAGTTGGATTAGGTTACAATGATTTTGATGGTGCTTCTTCTTTTAGTTATAAATTAGGAGCTAAATATTACATTGATAGCCAATTTCCTGTGCAAGTAGATTTAACAGGTGCTTCAGGAGATGATGTTTTTGGAGACGAAAGCCCATTATGGTTAGGTATACAAGGTGGCTATGCTTGGTTTGTTGCAGATAATATTTCTATTGAACCTGGTTTAAGATATAACCTTTCAATGAATGAAGACTTCACTGATGAAGGTATGGTTGAATTCAGAATAGGATTTGCATTACATTTCTAAATTAAAGAAATTAGTATTTATGAAGCCGAAACATTCGTTTCGGCTTTTTTTATGTTCTGATACTTAAAAGGTTAAGAAAATTCTTGTTAAAATGTTGTGTAGATAAAAAACTTCTACATACTTTCGCAAACTCAATTAAAAAAAACTTAATCAATTATGAAAAAATTATTTTTATTTGCTGCTGCTGCAGTATTAGGATTATCTAATGTAAACGCTCAAGATTCTGATAACGGATCAACTGCTTTATCTAAAGGAAGTATCCTTGTTGAAGCTAACACTGGTTTTGGTGCTGACATGTATGGACACAGTGCTAATACAGGTTTTGGTTTATTATCTGTAGATGGAACTACAATATGGTCAATAGGTGCTGAAGGTGGTTATTTTGTTATGGATGATTTAGCTGTAAAAGTTGGTTTAGGATACAACGATTACGATGGAGCTTCTTCTTTCAGCTATAAGTTAGGTGCTAAGTACTATATCGCTAGCCAATTCCCAGTACAAGTTGATTTAACTGGTGCTTCTGGTGATGATGTTTATGGTGATGAGTCTCCATTATGGGTTGGATTACAAGGTGGATATGCTTGGTTTGTAGCTGATAACATCAGCATTGAGCCAGGTTTAAGATACAATCTTTCAATGAACGAAGATTTCACTGATGAAGGAATCTTTGAATTCAGAATTGGATTTGCTTTACATTTCTAATTAAAAGAAATAATAGTTATAAAAAGCCGAAGCAGTTGCTTCGGCTTTTTTTATACCTTTTTTTAATATCTTTACTATATGAAGAAACTAATTATTATTAATGGACCTAATTTAAATTTGCTAGGTAAACGTGAAACCAATATATATGGTAGCTTAACCTTTAATGAGTTTTTTGATACAATACAAGAAAAGTATAAAAACGTAAACATAGAATACTTTCAGTCAAATATTGAAGGCGAAATTATTAATAGACTTCATGAAGCTGGTTATGGTGCTTATGATGGTATTGTATTAAATGCTGCTGCTTATACACATACTTCTGTTGGTATAGGTGATGCTGTAAAAGCCATTGAAACTCCTGTTGTAGAAGTTCATATTTCCAACACATTTGATAGGGAAGAGTTTAGACATGTATCCTATGTGTCTCCTAATGCAAAAGGTGTAATAGTTGGTTTTGGTTTGCAAAGCTATGAGCTTGGTATTCAAAGTTTTTTATAAAGTTATGATTAGTTAATTAACTTTTTTTAAGCTATAATTTAAGGTTCTTTTGTGAAATACTTATTCTATGTTGTTGTAAATTAGTGTAAAATACTATACTCAACCATATGAAACGATTAATTTCTAGCCTGTTATTAGTTGGTCTTTTTCAAACTATTAACGCTCAAGAAACGAGCACTCAACCAGTAGATTCTTTTACACAAAGTGACGAAGTCTTGAATTCAGATTTAGGGATTAATTACTTTTATGGTAGTTATTTTTCAGAATACGACATACTTGGAGATAATTGGACCTTGAGAACAGAACTGCATAAAACCATTACACCGCATTTTAATTATTTAGAATATCCTTTTCTTTTAAAATATGGAGTTACAAATAAATTTAGTGTAATGGCTGGTCCAAAAGTTAATATTCTCACAGATAATACAGGAGTTCCACGAGAATACTCCATGTCCATGACTACTGGAGTTCAATATGATGTTAATGATAATTTGAATATTTATGCGCGATTTAATTTGTTAATGACTGATCAGTTTGAGAATGAAGGTTTTAATACACAACATTATCAAGGTAAATCACGTTCTTCATTTAATTTAGGCTCTAGATTTAAGTTCTAGATACATAATTTAACCAATTACATAACTAACCATGAGATTTAATCTATTACTATTTTTTTGTATTTCAACGTTTACAATGCATTCACAAAATGAAGTGAATTTTGGAGTTAAAGGAGGTTTAAACCTTACGTTTTTTAATGTAGAAGAAGCTAATTTTGGAGCGAACACTGAAACTGAAACAGGGTTTTATTTAGGTGCTTTTACTGAGTTTGAAATTAACGAAACCTTTTCTTTGCAACCTGAAGTGTTATACATTGGGCTTAGTGATTTTAAGTTTATAAATGCTCCTATTTATGCTAAATATGAAGTGGCTAACAATTTTAGCTTACTTGCAGGACCTAGTCTTAATTACTTTTTTGATTTTTTCTCCAGTAAATTTAAAGTAAGAGCAGATATAAGTGCGTCTTATAACATCACACCTTCATTAGATGCTCACATGAAATACACCATAGGATTTGAAGAAATAGCTCCTAATGGATTGTTCATAGGAATGGGACTTGTATTATAAAAAAAAGCAACCCAAATTAAGGATTGCTTTTTATATCTATTAGTTTGTTTTGTTTAGATATGAATACACTCATCATAAGCATCTGCAACAGCTTCCATAATTGCTTCACTCATTGTTGGGTGAGGATGTACTGCTTTTAATACTTCATGACCTGTAGTTTCTAGTTTTCTACCTAAAACAACTTCAGCAACCATATCAGTTACGCCAGCACCAATCATGTGGCATCCTAACCACTCACCATATTTGGCATCAAAAATAACTTTTACAAAGCCTTCTTTATTTCCACCAGCACTTGCCTTACCAGAAGCTGAGAACGGGAATTTTCCAACTTTAATATCGATACCTTGATCTTTAGCTTGTTTTTCGGTTAAACCAACGCTAGCAATTTCTGGAGTACAATATGTACAACCAGGAATGTTTCCGTAGTCTAAAGCTTCAACATGCATTCCTGCAATTTTTTCAACACAAAGAATTCCTTCAGCAGAGGCTACGTGAGCTAATGCTTGACCAGGAGTAACGTCTCCAATAGCGTAATAACCAGGTATATTGGTTTGGTAGAAATCATTTACTAAAATTTTATCTCTATCAACAACAATACCTACGTCTTCTAATCCTATGTTTTCAATATTGGTTTTAATTCCTACTGCAGATAATACTACATCAGCTTCAAGAACTTCTTCTCCTTTAGATGTTTTTACAGTAGCCTTAACACCTTTTCCTGAAGTGTCAACTTTAGTTACTTCGGCTGAAGTCATGATTTTAATACCACTTTTCTTAAAGCTACGTTCTAGTTGTTTAGATACGTCTTGATCTTCAACAGGAACAATATTAGGTAAGTACTCAACTATAGTTACTTCAGTTCCCATAGAGTTGTAAAAGTAAGCAAACTCAACACCTATAGCTCCAGAACCTACAACAATCATCTTTTTAGGTTGCTCTTTTAAGCTCATTGCTTCGCGGTAACCTATTACTTTTTTACCATCTTGTGGTAAGCTAGGTAACTCTCTAGAACGTGCTCCAGTTGCTATTACAATATGGTCAGCACTGTAGTCTTTACCGTCAACTTCAACTTTCTTTCCAGGTTTTACTTTTCCATACCCTTCAATAACGTCAATTTTGTTCTTTTTCATTAAAAACTGAACACCTTTGCTCATACCATCTGCTACACCACGACTACGTTTTACAACAGCATCAAAATCTTTATCAGCATCTTTAACTGATAATCCGTAATCTTCAGCATGTTTTAAGTATTCAAATACTTGTGCAGATTTTAACAATGCTTTTGTTGGAATACAACCCCAATTTAAGCACACACCACCTAGACTTTCTTTTTCAACAATTGCAGTTTTAAAACCTAATTGAGAAGCTCTAATAGCAGTTACGTAGCCTCCAGGACCACTTCCAAGAACAATAATATCGTATTTACTCATGAGAATTTGTTTTGTCTTATTTTGAAGCTACGAATTTACAAAACCTAAATTGAAATATGAATTTAGCTAACAAAAAATTATATGTTTTGCTACCTTTGTATTGAAAGTTAAGCTTTATGAATATACCTAGAGTGAGTTATCCTCGCATTGTTATTATTGGTGGTGGATTTGCAGGCATTTCTCTTGCCAGAAGATTATCAAAAAAAGAAGCACAAGTTGTTTTATTGGATAAACACAATTATCACACGTTTCAGCCTTTACTATATCAAGTCTCTACAGGTGGATTAGAACCTGATTCTATTGCATATCCATTGCGAAAAATATTGAAGAATTTTCCTAATATTTTCTTTAGAATGGCAAATGTGAAGGAGATTGATGCCGAAAATAAAATAGTTAAGTCTGATATTGGAGATTTAAAGTTCGATTATCTAGTTATTGCAACAGGTTCTGAAACCAATTATTTTGGTAACCAATCGATTGAAAAGCATAGTATGGCTATGAAAAGCATACCGCAATCGCTTAACCTTAGAAGCTTAATTTTAGAAAATTTTGAAGATGCGTTACTCACATCAGACCTTGATGAGCGTAATGCTTTAATGAATTTTGTAATTGTAGGAGCAGGACCAACAGGAGTGGAGTTAGCTGGTGCTTTAGCCGAAATAAAGAAAGGCATTTTACCTAAAGATTATCCTGATTTAGATACGCGTTTAGCACAAATAAATCTTGTGCAGTCTGGTGACAGAGTGTTGAAAGAAATGAGTGAAAAGGCTTCTAAAAAAGCTGAAGATTTTCTTGAAGAACTAGGTGTTAACATCTGGAAGGATTTAAGAGTTACAGGATATGATGGCAAAACGGTAACCACAAATACCGATGTTACTTTTGAAACTGCAACTGTTGTTTGGGCTGCAGGTGTTAAAGGTGCTACTATAAAAGGATTAGACGCTCAAGATTACATTACAAGAGGTAATAGAATAGTGGTAAACGAATTTAACCAAGTAAAAGGGTTTGATAGCATTTTTGCTGTAGGTGATATTGCTTGTATGCAAACCGAAGATTTTCCGCAAGGTTATCCTATGATGGCTCAACCTGCTATTCAACAAGGAAAACAACTTGGAGATAACTTGGTGAGATTAATAGATTGTAAACCCATGAAACCGTTTAAGTATAACGATAAAGGATCAATGGCAACAGTAGGCCGTAATAAAGCGGTTGTAGATTTAGAGTCGTTTAAATTTCAAGGTGTGTTTGCATGGTTTGTTTGGATGTTTGTTCACTTATTCTTTTTAATAGGATTTAGAAACAGAGCAATTGTTTTTATAAACTGGGTGTATAATTACATTCGTTTTGATAGGGAAGCACGACTAATTATTAGGCCTTATAAAAAACATCACATTGTAAAATCTGAAGTGAAAAAAAGTTAATTTCTGTTTTTGTTGAATTTTTCTTTGTTAAATGCTTCAGATTGCCCTTTGGGAATAGATAATGATTTCCAATGATTCTCTTTTAGCAATTTTCCTATGTAAGCAATTTGACCGATGTGATAAGGGTAATGTCCTAATTGCCTAAAGATAGCCTCAGCTACAGTATGCTTTTCATTTCTAATGTAAACTATACGTTCTAAATCAGAATCTTTAAGTGGTTGTATAGCGTCAAACAAACAGTCCCAACCCATTTCCCATGCTTGCAATACATCGTTTTTAGTTGTGTAAGTTGCCACAAATTCTTGTTCGCGATGCCTCCAATCTTTTTCACCATCTTCTGTTAAAAAATTGGTCCACCTACTCAACATATTTCCTACCATGTGTTTAACAATTATAGAAATACTATTTGAAGTATCATTGGGTTGCCAATTCATATCGTCAAAAGATAGTTGGTCAAATGTTTTGTCAGCAGCAGTTTTGTAGTATTCAAACTGTTTGATTACGCCAGAAATTATTGTGTTTTCCATAAGTGTAAAGATAACACTTATGTCAATGACTAGGTGCTAATTTTTTTCAGCTTTAGCGTCAAAGTTTAAACTCGCTGAGTTTACACAAAAACGCTTTCCTGTTTCAGTAGGTCCATCGTTAAAAATGTGTCCTAAATGTCCTCCACAATTGGCGCATAGTATTTCGGTGCGAACCATTCCTAAAGAGCGATCTTCTTTGTATTTTATAGTACCTTCAATGGCATTGTCAAAACTAGGCCAACCACAATCTGACATAAACTTATCTCCGCTTTCAAATAATTGAGCATCACAAGCTGCACAAGCATAAGTTCCTTTCTCAAAGTGTAAATTGTACTTGCCTGTGTGAGGTCTTTCAGTGCCTTTTTCTCTTAAAACATAAAATTGTTCATCAGTTAAAACGCGTCTCCATTCTTCATCAGTTTTGTTCACTTTGTAAACGTCCTTTTTTGTGGTTTTTGTTTTTTGCGCTACAGTATTGCAGCTAAACAACATTCCTACAACAAATAATAAAAAGAGCTTTTTCATAATTCTAAATTTTCAATTTTTTATGGTCTTGGTCGAGACCATTAGCTTAAAATTACATTTATTTAAAAGAAATAATACTTTTACAGTGTATTTAATTATGTACATTTAGTGTTTAATTCTCAATATGGAAAAGGTAATAGCCCATAGTTTGTTTACAGAATTTGATATTGGTCTTTTCAAAGCAGGAAAGCATTACAGACTTTATGAAAAGTTTGGCTCTCACATTACTACTTTAAATGGAGTAAAAGGGACGTATTTTGCTGTTTGGGCTCCAAGCGCTAAGGCTGTTTCGGTTATAGGTGATTTTAACTTTTGGGAAGATGAACAACACCAACTTAATGTACGTTGGGATTCTAGCGGAATATGGGAAGGCTTTATACCCAATGTTGGGAAAGGCAGTGTGTATAAGTATAAAATACATAGTAATAATGCTGATATAATAACTGAAAAAGCTGACCCTTACGCAAGACGATGCGAACATCCTCCAAAAACAGCTTCAATAGTTTGGGATGATGAAAATTATACTTGGGATGATGCCAAATGGATGAAAAAGCGTAAAGCTAATAATGCTTTGGATGCTCCATTTTCAGTATACGAGGTGCATTTAGGATCTTGGAAACGAAAGCTAGAACACAATCGGTTTTTGTCTTATCGAGAATTAGCTGACGAGTTGGTAAGCTATGTAAAGGACATGAACTTTACACATGTAGAGTTAATGCCAGTAATGGAATATCCTTATGACCCAAGTTGGGGATATCAAATTACAGGATATTTTGCACCAACATCGCGTTTTGGGTATCCTGAAGAGTTTAAACTTCTGGTAGATAAACTTCATCAAAATGATATAGGAATTATTCTAGATTGGGTACCATCACATTTCCCAGAAGATGCTCACGGACTCGGTTTTTTTGAAGGCTCACATTTGTACGAACATCCTGATAAGCGAAAAGGCTATCATCCTGATTGGAAAAGCCTAATTTTTAACTATGGTCGTAATGAAGTAAAATCGTTTCTAATTAGTAACGCTATTTTTTGGTTAGATCATTATCATGCAGATGGTTTAAGGGTTGATGCTGTAGCATCTATGTTGTTTTTAGACTATTCAAGAGAAGAAGGAGAGTGGGAACCCAATAAGTTTGGAGGTAGAGAAAACCTTGAGGCTATTGATTTTATGAAAGAAATGAATGAAGCCGTTTATAGTTTGTTTCCTGATGTACAAACCATTGCAGAAGAATCTACAGCATATCCAATGGTATCAAAACCAACTTTTTTAGGAGGTTTAGGATTTGGTATGAAATGGATGATGGGTTGGATGCACGATACACTTCAATATTTTGCAAAAGAACCTATTTATAGAAAGCATCATCAAAATGATTTAACGTTTTCAATGACCTATGCATTTTCAGAGAATTTTATGCTGCCTTTATCACATGACGAAGTTGTGTATGGTAAACGTTCTTTACTAGGTAGAATGCCAGGAGACGAATGGCAACGCTTTGCAAATTTACGATTGCTGTATAGTTACATGTTTACACATCCTGGAGCAAACTTGCTGTTTCAAGGAGCCGAATTTGGGCAAAGCGAAGAATGGAATTTTCAACAAAGTTTAGATTGGCATTTATTACAATATGATGTTCATAAAGGTATTCAAACGCTTATAAAAGACTTGAATGCACTGTACAAAGGTGAACCTGCTTTACACCAAAAGCAATTTTCAAACGACGGTTTTGAATGGATAGATTATAACGATTCTGAAAACTCGGTACTTGTCTATATAAGAAAAGGTAAGCTAGTAAAAGATAACATTATTGTGGTGTGTAATATGACGCCAATTCCTAGGGAAAATTACAGGATAGGATTACCCAAACAAGGGACACTTAAAGAAATCTTCAATAGTGATTTAAAGTCATACAATGGTACAGGTGAATATCAAAACAAAACGCTTAAGTCAGAGAAAAAAGATTGGCAGTATAGAAAGCATTCTGTAAAGATTACTATTCCGCCTTTAGGTATGGTGGCGTTTAAATATTCAAAATAAATTTTCGAAAACGTTATAGTTAATAATTCTTATAAACTAATGTTTTATATGTGGTAACTTATACGTTTTTTTGTTATGTATATTAACCTTGACTTATGATTGTAAATACTGAATTAGAATATAAAGGAAACTTATTTCCTTCAAAAATTGTTTCGTATAGCAAAGATGTTGATACCTTGTATTTTAAAACCGATAATGATGTTGTTTTAGAATTAACAGTGGTTAGAGATAGTGTGTTGAGATTTAGGTTTACAACAACAGGCAATTTTGAAAACGATTTTTCCTATGCTATAACTAAATATGCAAGTAGAGGATATAATAAACTTGAGATTGAAGAGGAGAAGGAAGTTTATAAAGTCACAACTTCAAAACTAATTTGTGAAATTTCAAAACTAGACCTTAGAGTGTCATTGTTTGATGCTATTGATGGAAGTTTGATAAACGAAGACGAATTAGGGTTTCATTGGGAAGAAAGCTATGAGTTTGGAGGCAATATTGTAAAAATGAGCAAAGCCTCTCATGATGGTGAAAGTTACTTTGGTCTTGGAGATAAACCTGCAAAGCTTAACCTTAAAGGAAAACGTTTTGAAAATTGGGTAACTGATTCTTACGCTTATGGTAAAAATACAGACCCAATCTATAAAACAATACCGTTTTATACAGCATTGCACAATAAAAAAGCCTACGGAATTTTCTTTGACAATACCTTTAGGTCATTTTTTGACTTTGCTAATGAAAGACGCAACGTCACTAGTTTTTGGGCTCAAGGAGGCGAAATGAACTACTATTTCATTTATGGTCCTCAAATGAGCGATGTTGTTGCTAATTATACAGATTTAACAGGAAAACCACATCAATTGCCACCACTTTGGGCCTTAGGTTTTCACCAATGTAAATGGAGTTATTATCCAGAAAGTAAGGTAAAAGAAATCACCCAAAAATTTAGAGAGTTAAGAATACCATGTGACGCTATCTATTTAGATATTGATTATATGGATGGTTTTAGATGTTTTACTTGGAATAAAGACTATTTTCCTGATCCTAAAAAAATGGTTAAAGAACTATCAGACGATGGTTTTAAAACTGTTGTTATCATTGATCCAGGAATTAAAATAGATATGGAATACAGTGTGTTTAAAGAAGCTTTAGATAAAGATTACTTCTGTAAACGTGCTGATGGACCATACATGAAAGGTAAAGTATGGCCTGGGGAATGTTATTTCCCTGATTTTACAAATCCTGAAGTTAGAGAATGGTGGTCAGGTTTATTCAAAGAGCTTGTTGAAGACATTGGTGTAAAAGGAGTTTGGAACGATATGAACGAGCCTGCAGTTATGGAAGTTCCTAATAAAACTTTCCCTAACGATGTAAGACACGATTATGATGGTAACCCTTGTAGCCACAGAAAAGCGCATAACATTTATGGTATGCAAATGGCGAGAGCTACATATCAAGGATTAAAAAAGTACTCTTATCCAAAACGACCATTTGTAATTACAAGAGCAGCCTATTCAGGAACTCAAAGATATACATCAACTTGGACAGGTGATAACGTTGCAACATGGGAGCATTTATGGATAGCAAACATACAAGCACAACGTATGGCAATGTCTGGTTTTTCATTTGCTGGTAGCGATATAGGTGGATTTGCAGAACAGCCACAAGGTGAGCTTTTTACTCGTTGGATTCAGTTAGGAGTATTTCACCCATTTTGTAGAGTACATTCTTCTGGTGATCATGGCGATCAAGAACCATGGGCTTTTGATGAAGACGTAACAGATATTGTTAGAAAGTTTATTGAACTTCGCTACCAATTACTTCCATATTTATATACTACATTTTGGCAGTATGTTGAAGAAGGGATTCCAATGTTAAAATCATTAATGTTGTTTGATCAAGAAGACGTTCACACACATTACAGAAATGACGAGTTTATTTTTGGTGAAAAAATATTGGTTTGTCCAATTTTAGAACAAAATGCAAGAGGCAGACGCATGTTTGTACCTAGAGGAAAATGGTTCAATTTCTGGACAAATGAAATTGTTAATGGAGGAAAGGAAATGTGGGTTGATGCTGATATTGATAGTATGCCAATTTTTGTAAAAGAAGGAGCAATTATCCCAAAATACCCTGTTCAGCAGTATGTAGACGAAAAAGAAATAGACCAAGTAGTATTAGATGTATATTATAAAGAAGGTAAAGAAGATTCTCTGTTTTATGATGATGCGCATGATGGTTACGACTACATAAAAGGACGTTATAGTTTTAGAACGTTTAAGTTAACAGGAAAGCCAAATCAACTTATTATTCAGCAACATAAAGAAGGTAAGTTTACAGCAAACTATCAGCAGTTTTTAGTGAAATTCCATGGATTACCATTTAAGGTCTCTAGTATCCAAATTGATAATGTCGATATTCCTTTAGCTAATGTTAAGATGAATGGAGACAATAGTATGATAGTTGATAAAGATTTTACTCAACTTCACTTAGTGGGAGAATAAGAACTAAACTGTAAGTTAACTGTGACAATTTATGATGTTATGTGTCATAATTGTATGGAATGATTTTTGTAAATTTATAACTAATAACATTTAACACCATCAATAATGAACTATAGAAAAAGCATCGTTGCATTAGGTACAGTATTACTGTTTTTATCTTGTGCAACAAACCCTTTTACAGGGAAAAAAACAATGGCATTTGTATCTAACGACCAATTGTTTCCATCATCATTTTCGCAATACGATCAATTTTTAACTGAAAATAAAGTAGTTACAGGAACTGCTGATGCTGAAATGATTAAACGTGTTGGTCAACGTATTGCAGTTGCTGCTGAGCGTTGGTTAAATGCTAATGGCTATGAAGGATATTTAAAAGATTACCAATGGGAATATAATCTAGTTAATGACGAAACTGTAAACGCTTGGTGTATGCCTGGAGGAAAAATTGTATTCTACACAGGTATTTTACCAATAGCAGATGGAGAAACAGGAGTAGCTGCTATTATGGGACACGAGGTATCACACGCTTTAGCGAACCATGGACAACAACGTATGAGTGCTGCATATATACAACAAGGTCTTGCAGTAGCAGGTAATTTTGCTATAAAAGATGAGCAAACCAGAAATATATTTAACCAATCTTATGGAGTAGGTTCAAATGTACTAGGAATGTTGCCTTTTAGCAGAAGTCATGAAACGCAAGCTGATGAGATTGGACAAATGATTATGGCTATAGCAGGTTATAATCCTGATGAATGTGCTGAACTTTGGAAACGTATGCAAGCACAAAGTGGAGGACAAGCACCACCTGAGTTTTTAAGTACGCATCCTTCAAACGAAACAAGAATTGCTAATCTTACAAAGAATGCTGCAAAGGCAAAAGCTGAAGCAAAAAAGTTTGGTGTAACATCGTTTAAATGATAACACCAAATTCTAAAAATATTTGATTACTTTAGAAGCTGTCCTAAAAAGGGCAGCTTTTTATTTTAACTAACTATGGCAGAACTTCAAAAGGGAAGTAAAAAACTTCTTAATGCTTGGGCATTTTATGATTGGGCAAATTCAGTATATACTTTAACTATAGCATCTTCTATTTTTCCATTGTTTTATGGGAGTTTATTTGCAACAAAAACCGAACTGGTTTCGGCATTTGGATATGAATTTAAACAAACCGTTTTAATTGAAATTGTAACAGCCTTTACCTTTCTTGTGGTTGCGTTTTCATCACCTATACTTTCAGGTATTGCCGATTTTGTAGGAAACAAAAAAACGTTCATGAAGTTTTTCTGTTATGTTGGTGGCTTAGGTTGTATAGGCTTGTATTGGTTTAGTAAAGATTTAATTCACGTTAGTTTACTGTTCTATTTTATGGGACTTATAGGATATTGGGGAAGTTTGGTGTTTTATAATTCGTACTTACCAGACATTGCTTACGAGGACCAACAGGATAGTATAAGTGCCAAAGGGTTTAGTTTAGGTTATATAGGTAGTGTTTTATTGTTAATCCTTAACCTTTTTATGGTAATGTTTCCTGAATGGTTTGGATTTGATGTTGGCACAACCGAAGAATCTCGAAATGCAGCTTCAATAGAAGCTATGAGAATTTCATTTATAACAGTTGGGTTATGGTGGATTATATTTAGTCAGTACACATTTTATGTATTACCAAAAGGAACGTCTAAAGGTCATAAAGTTACTAAAAGTGTAATTTTTAACGGATTTACTGAGCTTAAATCGGTTTGGAAAGAGCTTAAGCAAAACCTAAGATTAAAACGTTATTTGTATGCGTTTTTTGTGTTTAGTATGGCTGTACAAACCATTATGTTAATGGCTGTATACTTTGGTGAAAAAGAAATTCTTTGGGCTGATGATAATGAAAAAAGAACAGGATTAATAGTGAGTATACTAGTAATTCAATTAGTAGCTGTATTTGGAGCTGTATTGACTTCGAGAGCGTCAAAACGTTTTGGAAACAAACACACGCTAATTGTAATTAATGCTATATGGATGCTTTTATGTGTTTGTGCTTACTTTGTAACATTGCCAATACACTTTTATGTTACAGCTGCATTTGTAGGTTTAGTAATGGGAGGAATACAAGCCTTGGCACGTTCTACGTATTCAAAATATCTACCAGAAACTGAAGATTCAACCTCTTATTTTAGTTTTTATGATGTAGCTGAAAAAATAGGAATCGTTATAGGTATGGCTATTTTTGCTATTGTTGACCACATAAGTACAATGCGAAATGCTATTGTATTTTTATTTCTGTTTTTCTTATTTGGAATAATTTTATTGTTCAGAGTGCCTAAATCTAATCCTGAAAATTAATTAAAAGTATTATGTTTGTAAAAATTCAACTCAAAACTATTATGAAAAAACTCAGTTTTTTATTTTCTCTATTTATTCTTTTATCAGCATTTACTTGCGAAAAAGAACCATTAGATAGTGAAATAGATACATCAAACTCAGGAAATTTAAATTGTGAAGCTGCAGCACAAGAAGTAGCTACAGCTGCTTTAGCTTTTGTTTCGGTTACTGATGATAACTATACTCAATTGTGTTCTGCGTACAAAACCGCATTAGAAAACTTATTAGCTGCTTGTGGTGATCCTGATGGAAGTATTCAATCTAGTATCGACGCTTTAGGAGATTGTTCAGACCCTAACGGATTTGATGATTGTGAAGCTTTAGCGAACGCAACTAACTTAGCTGAGGTAAACTTTAATAATGCAACTGACGATAATTATGCTGATTATTGTAATGCTTACAAATTGGCTTTAGAAAACCAAATTGCCGAATGTGGAGATAACGACGGAAGCTTACAAGCGATTGTTGATGATTTAGGTGAATGTGTTGTAAATGTTGAAAACCCTGATCAAGAACTAAGCCTTTTTGCAGGTACAGCTCCAATTGATTTTGAAGATATTAGTGTAGCTGTTGAAAACGGAATGGTAAAAGTTACAGGAGTAGATACATCTCCAGGATCTGTATATTCAATTTATTTTGAAGTACCTGTTGATACTACAGGAGAAGGTTTAATTAATGATACTTTTGAATTAACATTAACATCAGTATTTTATCCTTCAGAATTAGGACCTCCATTTGATTTTGTATCAAATATAACAGTTAATGAAGCTGGAAATTTAGTTGGTTCTTTTGGAGGAGTAGTTACTAATGCTGATGGAGGAGACCTTAGTATTACTTCAGGTGTTATTAATATTACGTATTAAGAAATATATACGATAAAAATAAAAAGCCACTCTTCCTAAGTAATGGGATTGAGTGGCTTTTTTAATTGATTGATGAAATTATTTTAGTTGCTAATACTTCCTGAGCCAGCAACTTTAGTGTCTTCAGTTTTTGGGTTGCCTCTATATTCTATATCACCAGAACCTGCAACTCTTGCTTTTAAACTTATATTACTCACAACTTCTGCATCACCAGAACCTGCAACAGCTACATTTGTGTGGTTTGACTGCAAATTAAAACCATGAAAATCTCCTGATCCTGAAACTTTAGCTTCTAACTCATTGGTGTTTCCTTTAAGCGTTAAATCGCCAGAGCCAGTTAGTTTTCCAACTATAGAAGAAGCCTCTACGTTAAGTACTACATCACCAGAACCAGCTAAAGCTACGTCGAGATTTGTAGAGGTGATTTTATCTTCGTTCCATAGGTCTCCAGAACCAGCAAGCGATACATTATTGATATCTTTAAAAGGAATGGTGATTTTAATAGTTTTCCCTTTACTTGTTCTAAGGTTAACATTGTTTTCGGTTTTAACGATAAGGTTTCCACCTTTAACTTCGGTAACTATATACTCTAAAAGGTTTTCTTCACCTTCGATAGTTATGTTTCCTTCAGTTCCTGCTACTAAAATGTAATCAAACGACCCAGCGCATTTTATACCATCATAGTCTGATGTTGATCTGGTAATAGTGGTCATGTTTCCATTTCCTTTTATTTTTTGTGCGTTTGCAATAAACGAACATGCTAAAAAGGCTAAAAATAAGATTGATTTTTTCATTGTTTAGTTGTGTTTTTTGATTAATTCTCTTTGAGTGTTACACTTCCATAGTCAGAAGTGATTTTAATGTTGTTTCCGCTATTTGGGTTTCCTTTATGTCCTAAGTAATATTTGTCAGTAGATTCAATTCGTTTTTTGGAAATTTCAACAGCATCATCAATTTTTAGGGATGCATACTCTAAATCAATTTCAAAATTAAAGTTGTATCCAGGATCGTAGCCAATTGTAATTCCAACATAATCTGACTCTATCAATACATTTCCTGCATTTGCAGCCATTTTAGCAATTTTTATAGAACCATAATCAGCATTCAATTTTACATTTTTATAAATGTTGCCAAGTCTTTGAGTTAGATAATCCCCTTTGCCATTTACGTTGTTTGCGTTATTAATGGTAATTGAACCATAATCACAATTGTAACTTACATTTTCAGCAACTTCAATTGTAGAGTCTGTATAGTCTGCCGAAATTTCAAGATTTTTGGTTTTTGCAACAGTATATCCACTGTAATCAGCATTGATTTTACCACTTTTTATATACTCAAAGTAGCAGTTTTTAGTATAGTCAAAGCTTAGTATGTTATTGTCAGACATTAATTCTTTTGTGGTAATCTTTCCGTAGTCGCATCTTATTATAGCGCTTCCTTCTAGCTTATCAAGTGTAATGCTACCATAGTCGTTGTTTAAATCCACATTGTTAGTAATAGGAAGGTTGACGATGTAATTAATTTCCATATTAATATTGTTACCTTTTCCCCAATTCCACCAAGACTTTGATTTGTTTTTATTGAAAATGGTTTTTGCTTCAACTTCGTTTGATGTTGCGTTAAATTCAACAGTAATTTCATCAAGCTTTTTTTGAACTTCGTCTAAATCATTTCCGTTGGTTTTTATAACCACTTCAATAGATGTTGTGTTGCCTTCGTAGGTAGCTACATTAATATTACCATAGCTATTTTTTATTCTTAATAGAGCATCACTGTTAACAGTAAACTCTTTTTTAATGGTTTTTTCTTTAGTGTGTTTGCCTTTTAAGCTTGTTCCACCAGCTATAGCAGATAGTGGCATCACTAAAACCAAGGTTAAAAACAGGTTATATAGTATTTTTGATTTCATTATTTTGTTGCTTTAATTGTTTAACTTGTTCTATGTTTTCTAGTACTGATTGTAATACGTCAATTCTGGTTTGAAAATTTGAGATCATAGCATAAATAACTCGTTTGTCATCTCCACTTTCGGTAAGGTCAACTTTTAGTAATTCGTATTCTTTTTCTAAAATGTTTAACTGCTTTAAAGCATCGTCAACCAAAACTTTGGTTTCAGGAGAACGCTCATCTTTAAGTAATGCTAATTCTTTGTTTATAGCTGTTGTAAAGAAATCTTGAGTTTTTGATAACTCTGGAGACACACTAGCTAAATCTTTTACTTCAGGTTCTTGCTGAGTAATAGTAAAAAGACTTAGACATAGTATTACTGATGCAGCAACAGCCATTAAAGGTTTCCAAATGTTTTTACCTTTGGATTTAACCGTTGTTACTTTAGTATCTTGAGTTTTTAATTTACTCAAAAAACGATCTTGATGACCTATAGATGGAGTTTCAATGTCAAATTGACCATCTAGCTTTTCAAACAAATTCTTTAAGTTATCTTTTTCCATATCGTTTACTTATAATTCAGCTAATGGCTGAAGTTTTTGTCTCAAACTCTCTTTAGCTCTAGATATCATTGTTCTGCAATTGGCGTGTGATATATTCATGATTTCCGAAATTTCTTCATAATCATACCCTTCAATTAAATGTAGTGTTAAGCTAACTTGGTAATTTTCTTTAAGCTGCTTCATACTCTGCATAACTTGGGTTGCTTTTAGATTAGTAAATTCATAATCTTCGGCAATCCCTTGCTCATCTTCAATTTTATACATTACATTATCTAAAGGAACATCGCTGTATTTACTGTTTTTATTATAATGGTAAATACTATTGTTTACTACAATTCGTTTTAACCATGATCCAAAAGTCGACTCGTTTTTTAAGCTGTCTAATTTTGTAAAAGCGGTTAAAAAAGAATCTTGCATGATATCTTCAGCTTCAAAGCTGTCTTTTACAATTCGGTGTGCAGTATTATACATAGCTTTGTAATACCGGTTGTAGACTTCCATTTGCGCGTTTTGGTTGCCTAATTTACATAGCTGTAGTAGCTGCTCTATATTTTGATTGGTTAGTGTCAAAAAACAAATGCTTTAGTATAAAGATGTATGTGTTTTTAATTTGTTACACTTTAATTGAAAAAAGTTTTTACTGTGATATTTTGGTAATGGCATAACTATTGAAAATATATAAAGGTAAACAACTTTGTTGATATGTTAAATTGTTGATTATCAGCATTTGTTTTGAATATTTAATGATTAATTAAAATGCATTTTGTTATTTATAATGACAGAATGACCTACAAAAGATATATGGCAAAATCTAATTTTTTAAGTCTTGACAGTTTGTCATTACAGGATTTCGATGAAAATTCAGAGTTAATCCCACTAATGACACCTGAAGATGAAGCAGAAATAAATAATGAAGCACTACCCGAAACATTACCAATATTACCATTACGTAATACAGTCTTGTTTCCTGGAGTGGTTATTCCAATTACAGCAGGTAGAGACAAGTCTATAAAGCTTATTAACGATGCTAATAAAAGTAGTAAGGTAATAGGTGTGGTTTCTCAAATAGATGAAACTATAGAAAATCCAACAGGAAACGACATTTATAAAAAAGGAACAGTAGCTAAAATCCTTAAAGTTTTAAAAATGCCTGATGGTAATACTACTATTATTATACAAGGTAAAAGACGTTTTGAGATTGATACAATAGTTTCTGAAAAACCTTATATAACTGCAACTATCAAAGATGTAGCAGAAGCTAAACCAGCTGTTGATAACGAGGAGTTTTCGGCAATAATAGACTCTATAAAGGAATTGTCGCTTCAAATTATTAAGGAAAGCCCAAACATTCCTACCGAAGCTACTTTTGCAATTAAAAACATTGAAAGCAATTCGTTTCTGGTAAATTTCGTGTCTTCAAACATGAATCTTACAGTAAAGGAAAAGCAAGAGCTTTTAGAAATAAACGATTTAAAAGAACGTGCATTAACGACTTTAAAGTATATGAATGTTGAGTTCCAAAAGCTGGAGCTTAAAAATGACATTCAATCTAAAGTACAAAGCGACATGAGCCAACAGCAACGTGAGTACTTTTTGCATCAACAAATGAAAACCATTCAAGAAGAACTTGGAGGTGTTTCGTATGAAGAGGAAGTAGAAGAGATGCGCCAACGTGCTAAGGATAAAGTTTGGGATGAAAAAGTAGGCGAGCATTTTGATAAAGAATTATCTAAATTACAGCGAATGAATCCGCAAGTTGCAGAGTATTCTATTCAACGTAATTACTTAGACTTATTTTTAGATTTACCTTGGAATGAGTTTAGTGACGATAACTTCGATTTAAAACATGCCAAAAAAGTTTTAGACCGAGACCATTATGGATTAGATGACGTAAAACGTCGAATTATTGAATATTTGGCAGTTTTAAAATTGCGTAATGATATGAAATCTCCAATCCTTTGTCTTTATGGACCTCCAGGAGTTGGTAAAACGTCTTTAGGAAAGTCTATTGCTGAAGCTTTAGGGAGAGAGTATGTAAGAATGTCATTAGGAGGTTTGCGAGATGAAGCTGAAATTAGAGGACATCGTAAAACCTATATTGGTGCAATGCCAGGACGAATTCTTCAAAGTCTAAAAAAGGCAGGAACATCTAATCCAGTATTTGTATTAGATGAGATAGATAAACTGTCTAATTCGCACCAAGGTGATCCTTCATCTGCAATGTTAGAAGTGTTAGATCCTGAGCAAAACAGTGAGTTTTATGATAACTTCTTAGAAATGGGATTTGACCTATCTAAAGTGATGTTTATTGCAACTTCTAATAGTTTAAATACCATTCAGCCTGCTTTAAGAGACAGAATGGAAATTATAAATGTAAGCGGTTATACTATTGAAGAAAAAGTTGAAATCGCAAAAAGACATTTACTGCCAAAACAACTTGAAGAACATGGTTTAAAGCCTAAAGACCTTAAAATAGCAAAACCACAATTAGAAAAAATTGTAGAAGGTTATACTAGAGAGTCTGGTGTTAGAGGATTGGAAAAACAAGTAGCAAAAATGGTGCGTTACGCAGCAAAAAACATTGCTATGGAAGAAGAGTATAATGTAAAAGTGAGTAATGATGATATTATAGAAGTACTTGGAGCACCAAAGCTAGAACGCGATAAATATGAAAATAATAATGTAGCAGGAGTTGTTACAGGGTTAGCTTGGACTAGAGTAGGAGGCGATATTCTATTTATAGAATCAATACTTTCTAAAGGAAAAGGTAATTTAACTATTACTGGAAACTTAGGAAAGGTGATGAAAGAGTCTGCTACCATTGCTATGGAATATATTAAATCACATGCTGATGAGTTTGATATAAACCCAGAAGTGTTTGATAAATATAACGTACACATCCACGTGCCAGAAGGTGCTACGCCAAAAGATGGTCCAAGTGCAGGTGTAACTATGTTAACCTCTTTGGTGTCTTTATTTACGCAACGTAAAGTTAAAAGTAGTTTAGCAATGACAGGTGAAATTACGCTTCGTGGAAAAGTGTTACCTGTTGGTGGTATTAAAGAAAAAATATTGGCTGCTAAACGAGCTCGAATAAAAGAAATCTTACTTTGTGAAGACAACAAGCGTGATATAGACGAAATAAAGCCTGAATATTTAAAAGGACTCAAATTTCACTATGTTACCGATATGAGTGATGTTTTAAAGCTTGCACTCACTAACCAAAAGGTTAAAAATGCAAAGGCCTTATAAGATTAAACCTCAACAATTTGTTGAGGTTTTTTTATAGCATAAAAATAAAACAATGATGTCTTCGTTTTAAGATAGATTTGTTTACTTTGCAGACTTATGCTAAAGAGGGTTTTTATTTTTTTATTTTGCATTGTTAGTTCATCAATTTATGCTCAAGTTGGTGGTGAATCTACATACCAGTTTTTAAATTTGGTATCGTCTCCTCGTCAAGCCGCATTAGGTGGTAAAGTGCTTACCAATTATGATTATGATGTAACCAGTCCTTTATACAATCCTGCAACTATTAATGATGAAATGGATAACCAGTTAGCACTTAATTATTCAAGCTATTTGGGTGGTATTAGTTATGGTACTGCTGCCTATGCATATACTTGGGATAGACATGTACAAACATTTCATATTGGGATGACCTATATTAATTATGGTAGTTTTGATGGTTATGATATAAATGGTGTATCCACTGGTTCCTTTACAGGAAATGAAGCCGCTTTATCCTTAGGTTATGCAAAGCAAATTGGGTTTTCCGATTTTTATGCAGGAGCAAACCTTAAAATCATCACTTCAAAATTGGAACAATACAACTCTATTGGAGGTGCATTGGATTTAGGAATAATGTATATAAATGAACGATTAGATTTTCATGCAGCATTAACCGTTAGAAATCTTGGAGCGCAGCTTAAAACTTATGCAGGTTTAAATGAGAGTTTACCTTTAGAAATCAATTTTGGTATGTCGCAAACTTTAGAGAACGTACCAATAAGATGGCACTTAACCTTAGAAAATCTACAAGAGTGGCCAATTGGTTTTTCAAATCCTGCAAGAGCAACCACAGATCTTGATGGCGAACAAACTCAAGAAAAAGTTGGGTTTTTAAATGAAGTATTGCGTCATACAATACTGGGAGCAGAGTTATTTCCTGATAGGGGATTTAATGTTCGATTAGGATATAACTTTAGAAGATCAGAAGAGTTAAGAATTGTTGACCAACGTAACTTTTCAGGATTATCTTTTGGAGTTGGAATAAAACTCAACAAAATGCGATTCAGTTATACGCATGCAAGATATACAGGAGCTTCAAACACAAGTTTCTTTGGATTACAAATAGATTTGAGATAATGCAAAACATTACTATTGCTATAGACGGATTTTCCTCAACAGGAAAAAGTACAGTTGCTAAACAATTAGCAAAAGCTTTAAGCTATGTGTATGTGGATACAGGAGCAATGTATAGAGCTGTAACTTTATATGCGATGCAAAATAACCTAATAGCAGAAGACTGTTTTGATACAGAAGCATTAATTAATCAATTAGATGATATAAATATCTCATTTAAGTTTAATGAAAAGCTAGGTTTTGCTGAGGTATATTTAAATTCTGTAAATGTTGAAAAACAGATTAGAACATTAGAAGTTTCAAAATTTGTAAGTCAAGTAGCAACAGTTCCCGAAGTTCGTAGACAATTGGTAAAACAGCAACAACAAATGGGAAAGGACAAAGGTGTTGTTATGGATGGTAGAGATATTGGTACAGTTGTTTTTCCTGATGCAGAACTTAAATTGTTTATGACAGCATCTGCAAATACAAGAGCAGTGAGACGTTATGAAGAATTGAAAGAACGTGGTGACGATGTGAGTTTTGAAGACGTTTTAAAAAATGTTGAAACTAGAGATAGGATAGATTCCACCAGAAAAGACTCTCCACTTACCAAAGCTGTAGATGCTATAGAAATAGACAATTCTAACCTTACATTAAGTGAGCAATTTGAAACCATTTTGCAACTAGCAAAACAAACCATTGCTAAAAACGCATAAGCACTTATTACGCGTTAAAAACCAATAATTTATACTTCAATTATTTATTTGGTATTACAATAAATAAATTGTATTTTTGCACTCCTTTTTAGCGAGTTGAAAAAGATAGGAAGGAAACAAACAAAACAAACAATAACACTTCTGTGTGTGTTCGCATAAATCTTTTTAAACATACAGAATACAAATTAATTATCAGCACATGGCTGAAAAACAAGCAAAACAAGCAGAAGTTGAAGCAACTGAAGCAGTAGCAGCTAAAGCTCCAGTAGTATCTGAAGCACAAGCAAATCCTGAAAAATTCTTAAAAGAGTTTAACTGGCACAATTACGAAGAAGGAATTGACCAAGTTGACGACAAGCAATTAGAAGAATTTGAAAAATTAGTATCTGAAAATTTCGTAGATACTTTAGATGATGAAGTAGTAGAAGGAGAAGTAATCCACATTACTGATCGTGATGCTATTATCGACATCAACGCAAAATCTGAAGGTGTAATCTCATTAAATGAGTTCCGTTACAACCCAAATTTAAAAGTTGGTGACAAGGTAGAAGTATTAATTGACGTTCGTGAAGACACAACAGGACAATTAGTATTATCTCATCGTAAAGCTCGTGTTATCAAAGCATGGGATCGTGTAAACAATGCACATGACACTGGTGAAATCGTAAACGGTTTTGTAAAATGCAGAACTAAAGGTGGTATGATCGTTGACGTATTTGGTATTGAAGCATTCTTACCAGGTTCTCAAATTGATGTAAAACCAATTAGAGATTACGACCAGTACGTAAATAAAACTATGGAATTTAAAGTTGTAAAAATCAACCACGAATTCAAAAACATAGTAGTATCTCACAAAGCTCTTATTGAAGCTGATATTGAAGAACAAAAGAAAGAAATCATTGGTCAATTAGAAAAAGGACAAGTATTAGAAGGTGTTGTTAAAAACATTACTTCTTACGGTGTGTTTATTGATCTTGGTGGTGTTGATGGATTAATCCACATTACTGATCTTTCTTGGTCTCGTATCAACCATCCAAACGAGATTGTTGAATTAGACCAAAAACTTAACGTTGTAATTTTAGATTTCGATGAAGATAAATCTAGAATCCAATTAGGTTTAAAACAATTAAGCAAGCATCCTTGGGAAGCACTTGGTGAAACTGTAAAAGTAGGTGACAAAGTAAAAGGTAAAGTTGTTGTAATTGCTGATTACGGTGCATTTATTGAAGTAGAAGAAGGTGTTGAAGGATTAGTTCACGTATCTGAAATGTCATGGTCAACACATTTACGTTCAGCTCAAGATTTCGTATCTGTAGGAGACGAAATTGAAGCGGTTATCTTAACTCTTGATAGAGAAGATCGTAAAATGTCACTTGGTATTAAGCAATTAACTCCAGATCCATGGACTGATATTACAGGAAAATACCCTGTAGGTTCTACACATACTGGTATTGTACGTAACTTTACAAACTTTGGTGTATTTGTTGAATTAGAAGAAGGTATCGACGGATTAATTTATATCTCTGATTTATCTTGGACTAAGAAAATTAAACACCCAAGCGAGTTCTGTAACGTAGGAGACAAGTTAGAAGTTGTTGTTCTTGAGTTAGACGTAGAAGGACGTAAATTATCTTTAGGTCACAAACAGACTACTGATAACCCATGGGATAAGTATGAGACTGAGTTTGCTTTAGGTACAACTCACACTGCTGAAATTTCTGAAATCGTTGACAAAGGTGCAACTGTTGAGTTTAACGAAGATATCGTTGCTTTTGTTCCTTCTCGTCACTTAGAGAAAGAAGATGGTAAGAAACTTAAGAAAGGTGAAGAAGCTGAATTCAAAATCATTGAGTTCAATAAAGAATTCAAGAGAGTAGTTGCTTCTCATACAGCAATCTTTAAAGAAGAAGAAATTGCAAACGTAAAAGCTGCTGCTAAAAAAGCAGAAGCTCAAGCTGCTGAAGCAAAACCTACTTTAGGTGATGCTAACGACGCGTTGCAAGCTCTGAAAGATAAAATGGACGGGAAGAAGTAATATTTGACCCAAAACCAATTTTTTAAAAAGCCTTACAGTTTCTGTAAGGCTTTTTTATGTTCTTCATACTAAATGTTAAAATTTTATGTATTTCACATAATATTTAACTAAATCATTGTTTTTGTTGTTTTTGTTTGTTAAATTAATGGTAAATGATTATTAAAATAGTGATTTTAATGATTATTTGTTAAAATGAGTTTTAAAATTTTTCATAATTATAGAGTGCACTTTGTAATTAGACAAGATATAGTTCAATCAAGAACAAAGCAGTCTTTTTATTAACCCTAAATTTTTATATTATGAAAAAAAATGTACTTTTTTTAACCGGATTTTTGATGGCTACCATCTTAGTGGCTCAAAATGGAAACACGATTAACGATGCTATAGAAGTAGATGGAACTGCTGTAGCTGTAAATGTTTTAGATTTTAACTCAGCTACTCCTTCGGGATTAAATCCTGCGTGTGGAGCTACTGATGATGTGTTTTATATGCATGAAGTCTCAGGAGGAGATAACAAAGTTACAATTGGTATGGTAAGCGCTGGTGTTTCTTTAATAACTAGTGTTGATTATCAAATTTTATTAGCACCATCAGGAGATATTGGAAATCTCCAAGAAATAGAATGTGATTCTTACGGAGTTTTATTGGTTGTTGGAGGTAGCTTTGAAGTTGTTATCAATAATATTAACCCAGGTGATGTTTACTATTTAAGAGTGTATAAAACTTCAGGACTTGGAGGTGTTTTAACCAATCTTTTAAATGGAACATCAATTACCATGGTTAGTGAGTATGATAGTACTTTAGGTTTAGAAAGCGCAAATCAACAAGACTTTAAAGTTCTAGTAAAGGACAATAAAATAGATTTATTAAACAATACCGATTTTTTTGAATTTAGTATTTATGGAATAGACGGTAAGCAATTGGTTAAAGGAGATTCAAGTGATGTTTTACAATCTATTGACACATCTTATTTAAACAAAGGAGTTTATGTTTTAAACTTATACAATAATAAAAACAGTAAGTCTGTCAAGTTTGTTAGATATTAATTTATTTTGACAACTAAAAAAAAGAAGCCTTAAATAGGCTTCTTTTTACTTTTTTAGAGTTTATACAAACTGCGTAAAAATTTTGCATTATCTTTGTTCTCCAAATACGTTTGGATACAATATGAGTCAAAAAGTGTTACTTAATGCAAAAGAGGTAAACATCATTCTTCATAGATTGGCTTGTCAATTAATTGAAAACCACAACGATTTTTCCAACACAGTTTTAATAGGTATTCAGCCTAGAGGTAAGTATTTAGCTAATCGTTTAGCTAAAATGTTAACTGAAGACTATAAAGTAAAAAACATTCAGTTAGGGCATTTAGATATTACTTTTTTTAGAGACGATTTTAGACGAGGAGAAAAAACCCTTGAAGCTAATACTACCGAAATTAACTTCTTAGTTGAAAATAAAAATGTGGTTTTTATTGATGATGTTTTATATACAGGACGAAGTATACGGTCTGCTTTAACAGCAATTCAATCGTTTGGAAGACCTAACGAAATAGAACTTTTAACCTTAATTGACCGACGTTTTAGTAGGCATTTACCAATACAACCTAATTATAGAGGTCGTCAGGTAGATGCTATTAACAAAGAAAAAGTAAAAGTAAATTGGGCTGAAAATGATGGAGAAGACTCGGTTTACTTAATAAATAATTAAATCTATGAGCGAATTAAGTGTCAACCACTTATTAGGAATAAAATATCTTAACTCTCAAGATATTCAACTTATTTTTGAAACTGCCGATCATTTTAAAGAAGTCATTAACAGGCCAATAAAAAAAGTACCTTCGCTTAGAGACATTACAATTGCTAATTTATTTTTTGAAAACTCTACGCGTACAAAGCTCTCTTTTGAGTTAGCCGAAAAACGATTGTCTGCTGATGTTATCAATTTTTCAGCATCACAATCTTCAGTAAAAAAAGGAGAAACTTTAATTGATACGGTAAACAATATTCTTTCCATGAAAGTGGATATGGTTGTTATGAGGCACCCAAATCCTGGAGCAGGAGTGTTTTTATCTCAACACGTAGATGCAAGTATTGTAAATGCTGGAGATGGAGCACATGAGCATCCAACACAAGCTTTGTTAGACAGTTATTCAATACGAGAGCGACTAGGAAGTGTAAAAGGTAAAAACGTTGTTATAGTTGGTGATATTTTACATAGTCGTGTTGCCCTTTCAAATATATATGCATTACAACTTCAAGGTGCAAATGTTATGGTTTGCGGACCAAAAACATTGTTGCCAAAACATATTGATAAACTTGGTGTAAAAGTTGAAACTAATTTGCGTAAAGCCCTTAATTGGTGTGATGTAGCTAATATGCTTCGCGTTCAAAACGAACGAATGGATATAAGTTATTTCCCTTCAACAAGAGAGTACACTCAGCAATATGGAGTTAATAAAGCGTTATTGAACAGTCTTGATAAAGAAATTACAATAATGCATCCTGGACCAATTAATCGTGGTGTCGAAATCACGAGTGATGTTGCAGATTCTGACCAAGCTATTATTTTAGATCAAGTTCAAAATGGAGTAGCAGTTAGAATGGCTGTAATTTATTTATTAGCTTCAAAAATTAAACACTAATTTATTATGATTTTTGACAAAGACGGAAATACAACTATCATTACACAAGAAAAAGCTACGGTTGTTGAACTAGTAAAAAAACTTGACGTAATATATGAGCGTTTTAAAAATGACAATGTAATTGTTAATCTTACTAGTTTAAATAAAATTCCTTTAGAACAAATAGTTGAATTTTTAAGTATTTCAAATAAGCATAGAGCATCAAAACATTCGTTTGTTATAGTTACTGATAAAACCAATTTAGATGAAACTCCAGATGAAATTGTTGTAGTTCCTACACTGCAAGAAGCTTATGATATTATTGAAATGGAAGAAATTGAGCGCGATTTAGGATTTTAAAACAACTACATGCAACTAACAATCCTTGGCTGTCATAGTGCAACTCCACGAATAGATACAAACCCAACGTCTCAAGTATTACAAATTAAAAACCACATGTTTTTAATTGATTGTGGAGAAGGCACGC
This sequence comes from Gaetbulibacter sp. PBL-D1, assembly GCF_050509525.1. NCBI lineage: Bacteria > Pseudomonadati > Bacteroidota > Flavobacteriia > Flavobacteriales > Flavobacteriaceae > Gaetbulibacter > Gaetbulibacter sp. PBL-D1. The sequence goes on from NZ_JBNWKB010000008.1 coordinate 73,432, forward strand.
AAGTACAGTTAAGAAAAGCCAAGATTAAGTTCAATCGCATAAAGCATATATTTATTTCTCATCTTCATGGTGACCATTATTTTGGTTTAGTTGGCTTGATATCAACTTTTAGGCTTTTAACCAGAGAAACTGATTTGCATATTTATGGACCAAAAGGACTTAAAGAAGTCATTACACTCCAAATGAAATTAGCCGAATCATGGACAAATTATAAACTGATTTTTCATGAGTTAACTTCAACAAAGTCTGAATTAATTTTTGAAGACGATAAAGTAGAAGTTCATACAATTCCTTTAGACCATCGAGTATACACTAATGGGTTTTTATTTAAAGAGAAACCTGGAGAGCGAAAATTAGACATGAATGCAATATTAAATAATGATATTGATATTGCCTATTATAGAAAGTTAAAACAAGGAGCAGATGTTGTAGATAACAATGGAGAACTAATTAAAAATAGTGAGCTTACTAAAGCTCCATCTCCAGTTAAAAGCTATGCGTTTTGTAGCGATACAGCATATAACCCTAGTATTGTTCCTATCATTAAAGATGTTGATGTGCTTTATCACGAGTCTACTTTTTTAGAAAAACACGCACATTTAGCTCCAAAAACAAAACACTCTACAGCAAAAGAAGCTGCTCAAATAGCTAAGTTAGCTAATGTAAGGGCATTAATTTTAGGTCATTATTCAACACGTTATAATGACTATGAAGATTTTCGAGAGGAAGCTTCATCAGCATTTGATAATGTGTTGTTATCTAAAGATGGAAAATCATTTGATTTTGATGATTTGAGGTCATAATTAGTTGCCCAATGCAAAGCTTCGGCCAAAGACCTAAATCTTAATACATTATTCTTAATGATAATTTTTTCTAAAGTTGATACTTTAAAAGCTTTGTCGCTATAAGTAACAAAAGCACTTGCTTTTAAAATAGGGAATTCATCATCAAGTATATTAAATACTATAGGTTCGGTAGAGTAGGTGTTCACTCTGTTTGCAATACATACAATTTTAGCATTTTTACCATAAAAATCAGTTATTTCTTGAAAAATAACTTTTAACTTATTGTAGCTTAAATGGACTCCTTCATTGATTTCGGCAACATAAAATTTACTAAATAAATAAAAAGTTCCAAAAGACAGTTTCAGTTTGTACGAACTGTTTTCTTTGTAATAACGTGTTAGTTCTAGTCGCATATTAAAGTGTTTTTGAGGTTGTTTGGTTAATATTTGAAGGCTATTAATTCATATGTTTTTTATACCATTGGCTAGCATATTCTATTGCTTTGTTAACTTCAGGTTCTTGATCGTAAAAGCTAAATTGATGAAATGGTGACTCTAAGTCAGTATCCATCCATATAAGTTGTTTGTTGTGAGTTGGTATGGTGTTATAAAATTTTTTTGTGTAGTCAGGTAAAACAGCACCATCTGAATGTATCATTAATGTTGGTGTTTTAATTTTTTCAGCATAAGGCATAGGATTAGTTGTTAACCAATCTTCCCAACTAGCAACTGCAAATTTATCATTACTCCATTCTTTAATTGCGCCTCTTTTAGGATTTAGGTAATAATCGTACGATCCAAACATGGCTGCACTTTCATCTGTTTCAGATATAGTTGGTATGTATTCTACTTCTCCAGTAATAGCGTATTTAATTTTTGCGTTTTTTGCAGCTTTAATTTTTGATCTAACACCTGTTTCTCCACCATAAAAGAGTTTTACCGCTTCTTCATCATGTAACCAAGATGCAACAGTAACTACTGAAGAAATTTGATTGTCTTCAGCAGCTGCCATTAATGTATACATTGCGCCAGCACAAATGCCTAAAACTCCAATTTTATTAGTGTCCACAGTTTTTTGTTTTGATAAAAAAGTAACTGCATTTTTAATATCTTCTTTTTTAAGTTTTGGTCTTTCAAAAAAACGAGGTTCACCTTCACTTTCACCATAGTGACTAAAGTCAAAAGCTAAGGTGATAAAACCATTTTTTGATAATTTTGAAGCATAAAGACCTGCCATTTGCTCTTTTACTGTTGTCCAGCTTCCAGAGACTATAATAGCAGGATATTTTTGCTTATCACTATAATTATTGGGGTAAAAAAGGTTGCCCTTAAGTTTGAGGCCTTTGCTATTAAAAGATATTCTTTTGTGCATTTTTATTTCTTATGAACACAAAGTTCTAATTATTAGAACTTTGTATCTAAATAAAAACAAAGGAAAAACTATAAAAATCAAATATTACTTTCTTTTCTGTAATAATTTGGTGTTTTTCCTGTCATTTTTTTAAAGAAACTACTAAAATTGTTAGGAGATTCGTAATGTAGAGAGTATGCGATTTCTTTTACACTAAGCTGAGTGTTAATAAGTCTTGATTTAGCTAAATTGATAACATGGTTTTGTATTAACTGTTTTGCTGTTTGCCCTGTAATTTGTTTAGTTACAGTATTTAAATGATTGGGATGAACATTTAATATATCAGCATAGAATGAGGTAGAGTGTAGCTTAGAATCAAAGTTAGTATCGATGTCTTGAAAAAAAGAAGTCTCAATAAGTGTTTGAAACCGACCTAGTATTTTTAAATCTGTTTTTCTAATTTCTTCAGGAACATCTAAAGTAGTATTTATGTTTTTAAAATACCTTTTAATGTAGTTTAGTAACAGTAACACTTGCGATTCAATAATTTGAAACTTGTCTTTATGGTTGCTGTGGTATTCTTCATAAATTGATTCGTAGATGGCTAAAACTTCGTCTACTTGTTTTTGTCCAATCTCTAAAGGGATATCTTTTTCAATCTTTAAAAAGGGAAATCTATTCAAGATATTATTAAACACTGAAGATCTTGATATAAAGTCTTGATTAAAAATAATGTAAAAGCCTTCCCAATCGGGTAAAATATCCCAAGATAAAATTTGATAAGGTGAATTAAAGAAAATGGTGTAACCAGTAGGAAAGTCAGTATGATGACCAGAAATAGCTTTGCCACCTCCTGCAACTTTTATGGCAATAGCATAAAATTCATGTCTAAAAGGAGGTTGTTTAAGATTAACGGTTTTCATGTTAATCTCAAATCTTCTAATGTCAAACTCTGAATGTTTAGGTTTAGATATACCTATTCCCTTACAATATTGTTCTATGGTTCTAAAATGATCCATTGTTAATTGCTATAAATTTAAATAATAATGTAAGGGGAAATATTTTAACTAAAATAAGCTTTTTTGAGAGTAAAAGCAAGACAGTTCTATTTTATTATTTAAACTCCTTTAAATTTTTAATCCAGTTTATAGCTTCATCTAGGGAGCCACAACGCTTTATACTCATTTCAGAAAAGCGTTTTTCAATTGAAGTATTTATGTAATTAAGTTCAGTATAAGATACCATAGCACTAGCAACAATAAAACCATAATCTCTTTGAAATCTAATCCACAATTGTGGTTCAATAGAGTAGGGGTTTACTCTGTTTGAAATATATCCAATTTTAAGATTTGACCCATAGTAATCTATTAATGCAGCAATAACCTGTTGAATTTTGTCCCAGTCAAAATGGACGCCTTCATTTATTTCAGAGATTATAAACTTGTCAAAAAGATAAAATTTACCAAATGAAAACTCTACTTTTGAGTGTTTAAGGACGTTAAAATATTTGCTATTTTCAAATGTCATGGGACTAAAATAATTCTTAAATTTATATGAATTACTTTATTCAAAAAAATAAAATCTAATCAAAAAAGCATATTAAAATCTAATGAGTACAGACTTAAGTAATTACAGAAAATCTTATGAAAAACATGAGCTTTTATTAAAAGATGCTCCTGCAAACCCTCTAGAGTTGTTTAAAAGATGGTTTCATGAAATAGATGCTTCTTTTCCAGAAATTGAAGCTAATGCAATGACGTTATCTACAATAAGTTTAGATGGTTTCCCTAAAAGTAGAATTGTGCTGTTAAAGGAGTTTAATACTGATGGTTTTGTGTTTTATTCTAATTATAATAGTGACAAAGGACAAGCCATACTAGCAAATCCTAATGTTTGTCTTTCGTTTTTTTGGCATTCAGCTGAACGACAAGTTATAATTAAAGGTATTGCTGAAAAAGTTGATGCTGCTACTAGTGACGACTATTTTTCAACACGCCCAAGAGGAAGTCAACTAGGAGCATGGGCTTCTAACCAAAGTGAAATTATTGCGGATAGAGATGTATTGAATAACAAGTTAAAAGAGTTAGAGCTTCAATATAAAGACAAAGATATACCTAGACCTAATCATTGGGGTGGATTTTTAATTAAACCTACCGAAATTGAGTTTTGGCAAGGGAGACCTAATAGACTTCATGATAGAATTGAATATAAATTGAATTCAGATTCTAGTTGGACAATTAACCGACTTGCGCCTTAATTATTTTTTTTAGCTTTTACAAAACGATAAAGTGTAAAATTTTATCGATAAAAAGTAAGAATATTCTTCAATTTTAAGCATTTCATCGATTATTGACATTTAAAATCGATGAAATGCATGTTTTTTATCGATTTTAACATTTTATTAACAGTTTACTACATATAGTCTTCTAATTTTACTAAACCAAATCTAAATAACCCTCTTATGAAGACTAAATTTTACCTACCTGTTATGGTATTGTTTGCAATGTTAAGCTTCTCTTGTTCTACAGAAGAATTCCCTGAAAATGAAGCAAATAATATAACATTACAAAACGCACCAGCTGCAAAAACTATTGAAATAGAAATTTTAGAGCTTATCAATGCGCACAGAATAGAATTAGGCTTAAATCCATTGAACAATTTAAACATTATTAAGTCTGTTGCCTATTCGCATACTGACTACATGGTTAGTGTTAATCAAGTAAATCATGACAATTTTTTCCAAAGAAAGAGTAGTTTAGAGCAACACGCATCAGCAACTAAAGTATCTGAAAACGTTGCTTATGCATTTAGCTCAGCACAATCAGTTGTAAATGCATGGATTAACAGTGAAGGTCATAGAGCAAATATTGAAGGAGACTTTACAGACTTTGATATTTCTGCCGAACAAAATGAAGAAGGTAAATGGTATTATACCAACATTTTTATAAAACGTTAATAGATTAATCATTAGTTAATGAATTAAGACCACTTTTTAGTGGTCTTTTTTTATTTAAAGGTTTTATTTATTTAATTCATGGTCATTAATGTAAATACAGGAATTGCATTTGTTGTACTGTTATAAATCATGCAGCTAAACCATATACTATTTCTAGCTTAACCATGGTATAATTCAAACTACAAATAGATAGTTTTATTAGCTCTGATAAATTAAAGTATGTAATTATTAAAAGTACTTTAAATTTGAGTACATTGTCTATGAGTTATACTCACTTTTGTCCATTAACCTAACGGAAACGAGAAAAGAAATCACAAATGTTTGGAGCAGTAGGATATTTTATTAATGCTAGAAGAGAAGAAGCATACTTAATTATTAGAAGAACAATTAATATTAAAGTTTGAAATGGATTATACAACTATCGTAACAAAAAATGATTCTAGGTTGTTAAAAGGCTTAGTTTTTAATAGTTCAAAATTACAATGGTTAGGCAATAATTGACTTAACTATGATGTATAAAAAAACAGGCTATTATTAGCCTGTTTTTTTGTTCTTATAATTAAGTGCTGTTTAGTTTTTTAAGATATAGAAGTGAGATCTTCTGTTAAGTTGATGCTCTTCAGGAGTACATTTTACACCATTTGAACACTTGTTTAACAATTGTGTTTCTCCATAACCAATAGCACTTTCAATTCTTTCAGGAGCTATACCTCTTGATAATAAATATTCATGAGTTGATTTAGCTCTTCTGTCTGATAGTTTTAAGTTATATCTATCACTACCTCTACTATCAGTATGCGACTCAATTTTAATAACCATATTTGGGTGGTCTCTCATTACACTTACTATATTTTCAAGTTCGTAAGCAGCATCAGGTCTTATATTCCATTTGTCAAAATCAAAGAAAATAGGGTTGATAACTATTTCATTATTTATAATTAACGGAATTAAATCTAGGTCTAATGTGTTTTCTTCATTATTAACTTCACCAGTCATAATTTGTTTATGATTGTCTTTATAATCTGGTTTGGTAGCTAATACAGTATATTCAGTATGACATTTTACCTTAAATGAATATGCTCCATTTTCATCAGCAGTAACTTCGTTTAAGATTTTACCTTCTTTGTTGATTAGTTTAACGGTAGCCATTGCAATAGGTTTTTGAGTTAAACTGTCTCTAATGGTTCCTTTAATTATTTGAGAACAACCAATAAATCCATAAATATCATCACTACCAGCTCCATCAGGTCTGTTTGATGAAAAGTAACCAATTTGAGTGTCAGAATCTATAATAAAACCAAAGTCGTCATAACTTGTGTTAAAAGGAGCACCTAAGTTTTCTACTTCAGCATTTTCACCTTTTAATATATTTGATTTAAAAATATCCAGGAATCCTAAGTTTATATTACTGTCAGAAGAAAAGTATAATGTATTATCCTTGGCAACAAAAGGGAACATTTCTTTACCATCTGTATTAATTTCAGGCCCTAAATTTTCAGGAGCTCCATATTTATTATCTCCAAGTATTGCAACTTTATAGATGTCTGTCGATCCATAACCACCATCACGATCAGAAACAAAAAATAAAGTACTATCATCAGGACTTAAAGCAGGATGACCAGTAGAGTAGTAGGTGTCGTTAATAGGAAGTTCAACTACATCTTGCCACATGCTATCAACTAAAGAAGCTTTATAAATCTTTAAATGTGATGTTCCTTCTTTGTCAGTTTTTAACTTGTTTCTTTTATTTACATTGTCTCTAGTAAAGTACATTGTTTTTCCATCACTAGTAATAACTGCATTTGCTTCATGGAACTCAGTATTTATTTTTGGTCCATTGATTTTGTTTACCTTTTCATAAGTGTTTACACCATCTTTTTCAGTAACCTCTACTTCATAAAGGTCTAAAAATGGTTCACCATTCCAATCGTAAATTTTGTCTTTTCCATCTCTTGAAGAAGAGAAAATTAACTTACCATCTTTTTCAAACGCACCAAAATCGGCAAACTTGGTGTTAATTGGTAATGTGTTGATAGTAACATAAATTTCATCAGTAGATGATAGTTTTTCGTAAAGTTCAAGGTTATCATACTCTAAGCCTGCAATTCTGTCGTCATCAGGATTTTCTGCTTTATATTTTTCTAACCAAATGATAGCTTCTTCATAATTACCTAAACCTCTAAGCGCCTGTGAGTACTTGTAAAAATATTCAGGATCAATTTTATTTTCATGTAATCTTACAGCTTCAGCATACCATTTTGCTGACCCTTCAGAATCTGAATTATTGTAATAACAATCACCTAATCTAGTTAATACATATTCGCTACTATCACCTTTTTTTACAGCTTCTTCATAAAATTCAGTAGCCTTTTGATAAGCGAAGTTTTTAAAGAACTTGTCAGCTACTTTTACTTGCTGTTTTTGAGCAACCATAAAAGTACTACTAAGTGCAACTATTAATAATATTATTCTTGCTTTCATAATCTGTTTTTTTAGAAGTATCTAGGTGATTTAACACGTTGTGTCTTGAAAATTTCAAACATAAGTAAAACTTCATGAGTTCCACTTGTATAAGGTCTAATATCTGAAATAGGATACTCATAAGCATAACCTATTCTCAATTGTTTTGAAACCTGAAAATCGGCAATACCACCAATAGCAGCAGCAGACTCATTCATTCTATAAGCAGCTCCTAACCATAGTTTTTCATTAAATAAGAAGTTAGCTGTTATATCAAATGATAAAGGAGCTCCATTTGTAGCTTTTAGCATTGTGGCTGGTTTGAATTTTGTGGTTTCGCTTAAATCGAATACATATCCACCAGTAAAATAATAACTAACACGTTCTAATGATACATAGTCAACATTTCCTTGGCTTCCTTTGTTGTAATCAGTATTTAAAATTCTAGGAGCAGAAAAACCTATATACCATTTGTTTGAATGCCAATAAACACCAGTACCAATATTTGGACTCCATCTATTAGATACATCATTAAAGAAAGGGTCATTTACTACCGAAGGGTCATTAAGTAAAGCCTGATCTAAATTATAATGAGTAAATCCAGCTTTAAGACCAAAGGCAAGTTTGGTGTTTTCTCCAGTTTGAATAGTATACGAAAAGTCACCATACAAGTAAGAGAAATTTTCATAACCTAACTCATCGTTAATAAACGACAATCCTAAACCAATTTTCTCGTTTCTAAGTGGTGTATGAATAGACAAGGTTTGTGTAGTTGGTCCACCCTCAAGACCAACCCATTGGCTCCTGTGCAATCCAACAATACTTAATGTTTCTCTACTACCAGCATAAGCTGGGTTTATCGAGATAGTGTTATACATATACTGTGTAAACTGAGGTAGCTGTTGGGCAACACTTGTCCAGCAATTGAACAGTATAAAAACGATTATGTTAAACTTTAATAATTTCATAATAGGTTAAAATTTATTTGGTTCCTATGTAGATTGGACCTGTAAAAGGTTTTAGCTGCAGTCCATTACTACCTTTGATGTTTATTATATAATAATACGTTCCTGAAGGTACTTTATCAGATCTTCCTATTGAAGCTTTTGAAGCTGTACCATTCCAATCATTTTGATAATTGAAGTTTTCATAGATTTTTGCTCCCCAACGGTTGAATATTTGTAGTTCAATTGTGAACCCACAATCCTCAACACCAGTGATTGTAAAGAACTCATTCCATTGGTCACCATTAGGAGTAACAGCTTTAGAAATCACAACATCTTCAGCTCCACATGGTAGTACAATACAATCATCATGAACTGTTATCATTACTTCAACAGTGCTTGGACATGGTCCGTTTGCTACAGTGTAAGTAAAGATGTAATCACCTAGTTCAACTGTTGCAGGGTCAAAGATGCTTCCGTCTAACGTAGCGTTACCAGAAACAACCTCCCAAACACCATCACTGTCATAATCTCCACTTAATAAATCAAATAAGTCAATAGCTAGATCATCTATACAAAGTTCGGTATCATATCCTGCGAATGTACTCTCAACATTTACATTTACTATTTGTGTGTAGATGGCTTCGTTACCACATTCGTCAGTAACAGTCCAGCTTCTAGTGATTGAATAATCTTCTAAACCATCATTTGAATCATTTGATTCGTTAAACTCAACAGTTATGTCAGAAGAACAAGCGTCTTCAAATACTAATTCTGGTACTTCAGGAATATCTGAACAGCTAACATCTATAGTTGTTTCAAAGTCTCCAACAATAACAGGCGCAGTAGTATCTACCACATTAATAGTTTGAACAAGCGTAGCAGTATTACCACAATCATCAGTTACTGACCAAGTACGTGTGATCACAGATTCATTTGCACAGTTACCATCAGCAACCGCATCTGAGTAAGTCGCTTCCAGACCAGAGTCACAGTTATCCGCTTCATCTGTTACATCACCAGTAAGAGTTAAGTCGTTAGCATCTTGATCACACTCGATAGTTACATCAGCAGGTACAGTAAATGTAGGTGCAGTAGTATCTACCACATTAATAGTTTGAACAAGCGTAGCAGTATTACCACAATCATCAGTTACTGACCAAGTACGTGTGATCACAGATTCATTAGCACAGTTTCCATCAGCAACCGCATCTGAGTAAGTCGCTTCCAGACCAGAGTCACAGTTATCCGCTTCATCCAGTATTACCACAATCATCAGTTACTGACCAAGTACGTGTGATCACAGATTCATTAGCACAGTTTCCATCAGCAACCGCATCTGAGTAAGTCGCTTCCAGACCAGAGTCACAGTTATCCGCTTCATCCGTTACATCACCAGTAAGAGTTAAGTCGTTAGCATCTTGATCACACTCGATAGTTACATCAGCAGGTACAGTAAATGTAGGCGCAGTAGTATCTACCACATTGATAGTTTGAACAAGTGTAGCAGTATTACCACAATCATCAGTTACTGACCAAGTACGTGTAATCACAGATTCGTTAGCACAGTTACCATCAGCAACCGCATCTGAGTAAGTCGCTTCTAAACCAGAGTCACAGTTATCCGCTTCATCCGTTACATCACCAGTAAGTGTTAAGTCATTAGCATCTTGATCACACTCGATAGTTACATCAGCAGGTACAGTAAATGTAGGTGCAGTAGTATCTACGATAGTAAATATAGCAGTAGTAGTACTTGAGTTACCACAACCATCAGTAGCTGTAAATGTTACAGTAGCTGAACCAGTTGCACCACAAGCATCTGCAAGCTTATCAAAATCATTTGTCCAAGTAACATCTGAACATACATCAGAGGCAATAGCGCCACCATTATTAGTTAACCAATCATTAAGGTCATCAACATTACCAGCACCATCACATTCTACAGTTAAGTCAGAGGCTTCAGTATCAATAGTTGGGTTTAATAAATCTAATATCGTAAAGAGAGCAGTAGTACTTGATGAGTTTCCACATTCATCAGTAGCTGTAAAAGTTACTAAAGCACGACCAGTTGCACCACATTGATCTAAAAGACCTGAGTAATTATTAGTCCAAGTAATTGTTGAGCATTGATCAATAGCTACAGCACCTGCCTGAGTATCTAACCAAGCTTGTAATTCATCAGTATTTCCTGAACCATCACATTGAACTGTTTGGTCAGCAGCTACCGTTGAGATTACTGGGTTTAAAGTATCTTCAATTGTAAATATAGCTGTAGTAGTTGAAAAGTTTCCACAGTCATCAGTAGCTGTAAATGTTACTGTAGCAGAACCAGTTGCACCACAAAGGTCACTTAATTCAGTAAAATCATTTGTCCATGTTATGTTTCCACATAAGTCAGAGGCAATAGCACCACCATTACTAGTTAACCAATCATTAAGGTCATCAACATTACCAGCACCATCACATTCTACAGTTAAGTCACTAGCTTCTGTATCTATTGTAGGCGCAGTTATGTCTTCGATAGTAAATATAGCAGTAGTAGTACTTGAGTTACCACAACCATCAGTAGCTGTAAATGTTACAGTAGCTGAACCAGTAGCACCACAAAGGTCACTTAATTCAGTAAAATCATTTGTCCATGTAATTGTAGAACAATCATCAGAGGCAATAGCACCTCCATTATTAGTTAACCAATCATTAAGATCATCAGTATTACCAGTACCATCACATTGTACAGTTAAATTGGAAGCTTCAGTATCAATAGAAGGATTAGCTGTGTCCTGAATAGTATAAGAAGCTGTTGTAGTTGATGAATTTCCACAAGCATCAGTAGCTGTAAACGTTACCAATACAGGAGTAGAACAATCTGATTGAGCTCCGTTATAATTATTTGTCCAGGTAACATCACCACAATTGTCTGACGCTACAGCACCACCATTATTATTTAACCAGTTTTCTATTTCTCCATTATTACCTGAACCATCACATTCTACAGCGATATTTGTTGCATCAATATTAATCACAGGATCAGTAGTATCAATTACGTTTATGATTTGATCTTGCGATATATCGTTACCACAATCGTCAGTAGCAGTCCAAGTTCTAGTAATAGTTTGAGTATTACCACAAGTACCAGCTGCAACACTATCAGAATAAGTTACTGTTACCGATCCACAAGAATCAGTAGCAGTTGCGTTACCAGTTTGAGAAGGATCTATGCTGTCACCACACTCTACATTAGCAGTAGCAGGAACAGTAATCACAGGATCAGTAGTATCAATTACGTTTATGATTTGATCTTGCGATACATCGTTACCACAATCGTCAGTAGCAGTCCAAGTTCTAGTAATAGTTTGAGTATTACCACAAGAACCAGCTGCAACACTATCAGAATAAGTTACAGTTACCGATCCACAAGAATCAGTAGCAGTTGCGTTACCAGTTTGAGAAGGATCTATGCTGTCACCACACTCTACATTAGCAGTAGCAGGAATAGTAAGCACAGGATCAGTAGTATCATTGATGTCTATAACTTGAACATCAGTTGCTTGTTGACCACAAATATCTGTAATAGTATAAGTTCTACTAACTTTTATTGGGCAAGAGCCTGTTGCAACATCTATATAAGTGATAGAGTCAACATTGTCTTCAGTAAAAGTTCCACCTTCAGCTAAGAATTGAGCTTCAGTTATAGTTGCAGTACTAGAACTAAAAGGTAAAGCAGTAAGATTACCATTTTGAATATCACTTGTAGAACAACCTTCAACAACTATATCGTCTGGAGCTGAAATGGTTGGAGTTGTAGTATCTATTAAATTTACATTAAAAGTAGCAGTAGCTGAACAGTTAGAGTTTTCATCACTAACAATTACAGTATAAGTTCCATTATCTAAATTGGTTAAGTCTTGTGAGTCAGTATCAGGGTCTTCAGATCCGTTGTTGTCCCAATCATAGGTATAGTTTCCAGTTCCACCACTAACAGAAATATTAATACTTCCGTCATTACTATCGCTACATGAGCTATGGATTAACTCTTCTAATGTTATTGAAATAGCATTGTATACTGTAACAGTTAAAGGAGTTCTTTCACTGTTTACACACATTTCATTAGGACCTTCAGAAACGTAGTAGGTAAATGTACCTGCTACACTTGTATCAGGTATTAATGACGTTTGACCTACAGTATTAGGATTATTATCTGGGTAAAATAATAATATATAATTAGGGTCAGTAGTTTGAGCTGTAAGTGGAGTAGCTGTTTCATTTAAACAATATACTTCATCATTAGCCGAAGGCGTTGTTGTTACACTGCTAGTTGCAATTGTAAATATATAATGACAACTTGGGTCTCCTGGAGGAATAGCATAGTAAGTTGTAGTTCCTAATGTTGCAGGGAACGGATTTGTACTAGTATATTCAGTTGTTGAACCAGTTACAGGGTAAGAATCATAAAATCTAGATCCAGGAGGAAATTCAGCTTCAATTTCAGAAACAGGTATTGAATTTCCTTCAAAACTACAATAGAAGAAATCTCTTTCTACTGTAACACCTGTACAATTATCGTTAATATAATCTTGAGCGTCAATATTAATTTCAATTGGATCAGTATTTGGTTCTCCTTGACAATTTCCTTCTTGTTGATAACCTTGTATTAAAGGAAGAGAATAATCTGTTCCTGAAATCATACCTGTACCACTAATATAACCACCAAGAATTACAATTTTTGGCTCACAATTGGCATTTACAAGTACCGAACAGTCTTCGGTTGCCTTGAGTTTAAAAGATAAATCAGCTAATAAGAGATCGATGTCAGCAGGGAATAAAGGTAAAAAGTTGATATCCCAAACAATAGAACCAGTAGCCCCTTCATTTGGATCATAATACGGAGTTCCTGCTGCAAATGCTGGTAAATAAGCGTTGTGTACAATACTTCCAGGTATAAATTCTGATGTAAAAGGAATCGGTATTACCAATCTTGCATCAAGAATAGGCTCTGTACCTTTATTTTTAATTTCAACTTTATATTCAATTTCATCTCCTGGTAATACTTGCATACCTGGAGTTGGAGCACTTCCGTTAATTGTAGTATTTGATAAAACTCCTTCAGATTCAGGGATGTAAGCATCAACAGACATGGCCATACTAAAAATGATATAGGTATCTTGAGTAGATCCATATCTAAATTTAGTTGATGTTTGGCTGTTATCTATTAAAGATTTATCAGAGTTGTCTAAATCAAACATGCTAATATCCAAACCTGTGTTGTTTACTAGATTAGGATTTCTTGCATTACCTCCTGTTTGTATAGAGGAGTTAAAAAAGTTACTAGTACTATTACCAGAGTGACTTAAATCTACCCAATCATTATTGTTTGGGTTAGGGTTATTAACTTCATCGGCTTCAATAATTTCAAAATAATCGCCAGAAATACCTCTATCACCTTCACCAGCCATTAAACCTAATTTAATATTTACTGGACCAGATTGAACAGCATTAAATCCTGATACAGGTAGCTCATAATTTGTTGTAGTGTTTCCTTGAACGTAAGCATAACCATCAAAAACAGTTACATCTCTCCAGTTCATTTTTGAGTTTTCATAAACTACAATCATTCCCCAACCACCATAATATCCTGTGCTACCTCCATTACCTTCAGAAACAGCTATATCAGCAACAAAGTATTCACCAAGTCCGTTAGCTCTAACTTGGTCAGTTACTTCTATATAACCTGCATACATGCCATTGTCTCCAGGAAATCTAATATCGTTTTGATTAGCTACAAGTGTTTGGTAGCTAGAGTCGTTAGGTCCTTTTAGCTTAATTGTACGTTTTTGTAAATTAGTTAAATCATCATCATCACCTCTACCAGTCCAATATAAACCTGCATAAATAATATTGGAACAGTCTGGGTTAGCACCATTTTCTGTTGAAAAGGTTAACGTTGCAGAAGATGAATTTTCAGTAGAAGAGTCGTTATCAACGTCAACGAACTCCATAGTTCTGTTACTATTATTATAGTTAACATTGTATGAGTCTAACGTTAAGTTTGAATTTCCTATAAGGGTAAAATCACCTTTTACGTTATAAATAACTTTACTTGGCGTGTATTGCGATGTACGTTGCGTAAAAGGCACTTGTACTTGAGCAAATGACGAACCTACAATAGCAAAAATAAGCATTAGCATGCTTAGAGCTTTTTTATTGAAGATAACAGGTTTTATAGTATAGTTTTTCATTTTTGCCTGAGTTTTATTCTTTGTAATTTGATAATAGCGTTATATCATTAAATAGGAATATTAATACCTAAAAAAGTTGGAGGGTATTTAATATCTTCTCTTTTTTTAATCATTCTTATTATTTGTGGTTGAGAAGCTTCAACTTCACAACTTATATATATGCACTCTAGGTTAGGAAAAACAGAAAATGCATCGTAGTCAATAGTTTTACTTAGGTCATTTTGATTAAGCACTTTTATAACAAGAACTTTGACCATGTTAGATGGCTTTCTGTTAATTGTATTCAAAGAAGCAACATCAACAACTACACGTTCTGTATTTAGCATAATTGGTTTTGACTCATTATTCGATAAGTAAGCAGTTTCAACTTTTTTATACACTAACTTTTTAAGCATTTGTGCATCGTTGTCAGGTAAGCCTTTTGATCTGGTATTAGATTGGACATCATTGTTAAACAACTTTACGTCATTTTCCTGAGCTGAAATTTTAGTAGAAATAATTGTGCACAAAGTGAACAATGCTATTACCAAAGGATTAATTTTAATATTCATAATTTCTTTAATTAGATTTTTCTAAATTTATATTTGAGCTGCTATAATAAAATTAGAGCATCCCAAAGTGTGCAAATATTATTGCATATATTAACTTAAATAGTCATTCCAATTACATTGAATACTAGTTAAAATTCTTAAATTATGTTTAGAGGGAAGTGTATCGCAAAATATTGCGGTACGAATGGATTGATTAATATGTTTTTGATTTGGGGTCATTTACATTAATTTTACAGGAACAAATCAACTTAATAAAAAGATGTTGCACAAAAATAAATGTTAAAGGGACGAAAATAATCGTTAAAACGGAATTATGCAACACTTTATCGAAAAAAAACGCATTTAATCGATATTTAAATGAAACAGATATTATTTATAAGACACGCAAAATCGTCGTGGGAGTACGATGTAAACGACATTGATAGACCATTGAACTCTAGAGGTTTAAATGATGCTAATTTGATGTCAAACCACTTTAAAAGTTATAAAATACGACCAGATATGGTCTTTTCAAGCCCTGCAAATAGGGCCTTAACAACGTGTAAGATATTTCTTAAAACTCTAAATATTGATCAAAATAGGCTAGTTATAGACACTAATTTATATGATTTTGGAGGTCAAATGGTTATGGATTTTATAAAATCAGTTGATGACACCCATAGTTGTATTATGATATTTGGACATAATCATGCATTTACTACATTGGTAAATGAACTTGGAGATCAATTTATTGGCAACTTGCCAACTTGTGGATTAGCAAAAATTGATTTTGATACTGACCAATGGTCAAAAATTAATAAAGGACATACTGATATATTGCTATTTCCCAAGGAATTAAAATCATAAAACAAGTATTTTATACTAATTCATTTAGATGAGAAATATTTATAAATCTTTAAATAGGTTTACAATTTATTAAATCTACCAACAGCGCTTATATTTTCTAAATAGAATATATTTGTGCTTAACTAAATAGAAACTTAATGACCAAAGATAAAAACAGTTACATCAATAGAGAATTAAGCTGGTTACAATTTAATGCTAGAGTTCTACAAGAAGCGGCAGACAAATCAGTTCCTTTAATAGAACGACTTCGTTTTTTAGGGATTTTCTCTAATAATCTAGATGAGTTTTTTAAAGTAAGATATGCAACTGTTAAGCGAATTGACGAGGCAGGAAAAGCAGGTAAGAGTGAGTTAGGAGGTATTAAGGCTAGTGAGTTATTAGAAAAAATTACACAAGTTGTTATTAAACAGCAAAGTGAAAGTTTAGGAATACTTAATGATATTCAAAAAAACCTTGAAGATGAAGGTATTTATATCATTAATGAGTCACAAATTGACGATTCTCAACACGATTTTATTAAGAATTATTTTATTCAAAATGTTAGTCCAGCACTAGTAACAATAATACTCAATGACCTGGTAGATTTACCTATTTTAAAAGATAGTGCAGCCTATTTAGCTGTAAGAATGAATCTTGAAAATAATGAAAAGCAATTTGCCTTAATTGAAATACCAAGATCAATGGATAGGTTTGTTGTTTTACCCAAAAAGGATGATAAAGACTATATCATAATATTAGATGATTTACTAAGGTATTGTTTAAATGATATTTTTAACATTTTCGATTATAAAAGTATTACAGCTCACATGATTAAAATCACTAGAGATGGAGAGTTAGATTTTGACAGTGATTTAAGTAAAAGTTTTATTGAGAAAATTTCTGATAGTGTTAAGCATAGACAAGTTGGAGAACCTGTTAGGTTTGTTTATGATAAAACCATTGACAAGGAAACCTTAGGGTATTTAATGGCTAAAATGGGTATCGATTCAAATGATAGTGTTATACCTGGAGGTCGTTACCATAATAGGAGAGACTACATGGGTTTTCCTAGTTTAGGCAGAACAGATTTGTTGTATGACAAGATAAAAGCATTGCCAGTTAAAGGTTTAAGTTTAGAGGAAAGTATTTTTAATACAATTGCAAAAAAAGACTATTTGCTTTACACGCCTTATCATACTTTTTCTTATGTGGTTAAGTTTCTTAGAGAAGCAGCTTTAGATCCAAAGGTTAAAACTATAAAAATCACTATATATAGATTAGCTCAAATATCCCACGTTGCAAGTTCATTAATTAATGCAGCCAAAAATGGGAAAAAAGTAACCGTTTCAATTGAATTACAAGCACGATTTGATGAGCAAGCAAATATTGATTATGCTGAGCAAATGCAAGATGAAGGTGTTAACCTTTTGTTTGGTGTTTCTGGTTTAAAAGTACATAGTAAAATGTGTGTGATTGAACGAGAAGAAGGTACAAAACTAAAGCGTTACGGATTTATAAGTACTGGGAACTTTAACGAGTCAACAGCCAAAATTTATACCGATTTTACACTCTTTACTTGCAACCAAAAAATATTGAAAGACCTTAATAAGGTGTTTAATTTCTTTGAGATAAATTATAGAATCTATCGCTATAAACACATTATAACGTCACCACATTATACCAAAGCTAAACTCTTTAAACTCATTGACAAGGAAATAGAAAATGTAAAACAGGGTAAACCTGCTTACATAAAGCTAAAGCTTAATAGTATTTCTAGCTATGCAATGGTTGATAAACTTTATGAAGCGAGTAGAGCAGGAGTAAAAATTCAAATGATTGTGAGAGGCTTATGTTGCTTAATTCCTGGAGTAGAAGGTATGAGCGAGAATATTGAAGTTATTAGTATCATCGATAAGTTTTTAGAGCATACAAGATTGTATATATTCTGTAACGATAATGACGAAAAAGTGTATATCTCTTCAGCAGATTGGATGACACGTAATATTGAAAATAGAGTAGAAGTAACCTGTCCAATTTATGATGAAGATATCAAACAAGAATTGTTAGATATTTTTGATATTTGTTGGAGTGATAATGTAAAATCTCGTATTTTGAACAAAAATCAAAATAATAGATATAAGCGTAATAATCTACCAAAAGTTAGAACCCAATTCGCTACTTATGATTATTATTTAAAAAAGTTAGAAAGTTAATGTTAACCATAAAAAAATACGCTGCAATTGATATAGGTTCAAATGCGGTTCGTTTATTAATCTCAAATATTATAGAACAAAAAGGAAAGTCGACTAGGTTTAAAAAAAACTCACTAGTTCGTGTTCCTATTCGTTTGGGAGCAGATGTTTTTGTAAAAGGAAAAATATCTAAAGAAAACGAACAACGTATGTTGGACACCATGACTGCCTTTAAGTTGATAATGAAATCGCATAAAGTGGTTAGCTATAAAGCTTGCGCAACTTCTGCGATGCGAGAAGCTTCAAACGGAAAAGAAATATCAAAACTCATTTCTGAAAAAGCTAAAATTGACATAGATATTATTGATGGTGAAGAGGAAGCAACAATAATTGCAGCTACTGATCTTGATAGCTATATCGACCCTAGTAAAACCTATTTGTATGTTGATGTTGGTGGTGGTAGTACAGAGTTTTCTGTAATTTATAATGGAGAAAAAATTGTTTCTAAGTCCTTTAAAATAGGTACAGTACGATTGCTTAATGATATTGTTACCAATGAAACTTGGAATGAGTTAGAATTATGGATTAAGGAACAAACCAAGAGTTATGATAAAATAGATTTAATAGGCTCGGGAGGTAACATCAATAAAATTTTCAAGATTTCAGGAAAAGCACTTGGTAAACCTTTAACTTACTTTTATTTAACTAGTTACTACAATAAATTACAAACTTACTCTTACGAAGAACGAATTACAGAGCTAGACTTAAATCAAGATAGAGCTGACGTAATTATTCCTGCAACGCGTATTTATTTATCAGCTATGAAATGGAGTGGAGCCAAAGATATTTATGTTCCTAAAATTGGACTTTCCGACGGAATAATAAAAAGTATGTACTATAAAACTGTAAGTAGCATTAAATTAGAAAAATAAGCATTTCGTCTTAATTTTCTTGTTACATATCTAATAATTAAGGGTAATTCATATTTTTCATTTTATATTCGACGTCTCAAATCATTATAAATTATGAAGACATTAATTACTACTTTAGTTCTTGCGTTATGCACCACTATAGGATTTTCTCAAAGCAATAGTTCTCAATCTGTTAGTTACGGAGTAAGAGCAGGTTTGACTATTTCTAATATGGATTATAAAGATGGTCCTATCAATGAAAATCAACACAGAAACGGTTTCTTGTTTGGCGTTTATGCTGAAATTCCATTAGCTGCTAGCCTTAGTGTAGCACCAGAAATTCAGTTTTCACCTGAAGGTGCAAATCATGAAGATTTTGCTAACGACTACATTAATGTTCCTGTGCTTTTAAAGTATAAATTGTTTGATGATGCTGTTGCATTTGGTGTTGGTCCACAAGTAGGCGTAAAAGTACACAAGGATAATGACGGATTTAAAAACTTTGTGTTTTCTGGAGTAGGAATTATAGAGTTTAAACTTTCAGGAGATTTTTATGTAGACGCACGTTATAACTACGGTTTCTCAAATGTTTTTGATGAAGAGTTAGTTCCTGAGGCAACTACAGGTGTTATCCAAATAGGACTGAACTACAAAGTATTTTAAGCTATTAATTCAAAATATAAAAAAAGCTCTAGTGATTTTACTAGAGCTTTTTTTTGTGCTTTATAATTTAATAAACTTTAGTGTTTTTGAATTATGCAGCTTGTCTGAAATGGTGATAAAATAAATACCAGATGGTAAATGATTAACATTTATTTCAGCATCTAATAAGTGTTGTGATGTAATAGTTTTACCTTGTATTGAATACATGGTAAAGAATAACTCACTTTCATTATTTAAGTTATAAAAACTTAGGTTTTCATTAACAGGATTTTCTTTTAAACGTATTGAGTTTACTATTTCATTTTCAGTAGAAGATAGTGTTTGTCTGCCATAAATAGCAACACTGTTATTGGTAATGTTATTTATAATTAGTGTTTGATTATTTCCTGTGCCAGTAATTTCATAATTGACGGTTTCAAAGTTGCCTCCAATATCATAAGATGGTAATACCAAAGCATAAGAACTTTCAAAGTTATTTTCTTCAGGACTTGTACATATACCTAAAGTTTCGGTATAATAAAGAATATCAAACGTACTGTTTGGTGAATGACTAAATTCTCCCAAAAAACTATTACAAGCTAATTCGCCTTCAAATTCAAAACCATTAGTTGTTGGACCTTGAATGTTATCAAAATTAAGTGTAGGCGTAGCGCTTTCTGGTATTTCTACAGAGGTTGAATTTACTTCTAATGAATGGAGAAACCAATTACCAAATAAATCTGTTGGCATTTGTTGTCTGCTAAAAGTTAAATAATCTCCATTAGCTTTTGTTAGAGTCAATACAGCGTCGTTTCCGCTTCCTGTTATAGACCAGGATAATTCATTGGGATAAGATTCTCCATTTAAAAGGATACCTAAATAATAGCCCTCAAATTCCCCTTCATATTCTTCGCTAGGGAAACAATCAGCTAAACCTACATCAGCCGAAAAAATAGTTATATCACTTGAAGTAACTTCATATTCACCAGAGAAAATTGGATTACATGAAGACATTGCACTAAAATTAAAATTTGAATTATTTGTGTCTTCAGTTAAGTTTAAAGTAACATAACTATAAATATTAGCAATGGTATTACTGTTACGATTAATATTGTACAAATACCATTCGCCTAAAAGGTCTTCATTTTGGGCATTTGCAGATAAGCAAAAAAGAAAGGTAAAAAATAAGTAGAGATGTTTCATGGAGATGTTGTATTTAGATAGTAATCTAAAATACAAAAATTAACCATGTATAGTTTCGTTTTTACTTAAATTTTTCATCAAATCTGCTTCGTAATCAAGTAGTTGTTGCCATTTTTGGTCAACTTCTTTTCGCTCACCATATTGTCTTGCAAAACCTAAAAACATAGTGTAGTGGTTTGCTTCGCTTACCATAAGTTTTCGGTAAAACTCTGCTAATTCTTTATCTTCCAATTCTTCTGAAAGTAGCCTAAAACGTTCACAACTTCTAGCTTCTATTAAAGCTGCATAAAGTAATCTATGTACTAATTGTGTAGTTCTGCTTCCTCCTTTAGGGAAGAACTTAACAAGGTCAATAACATACTCGTCTTTTCGGTCTCTACCAAGTGTCCAACCACGTTCAAGAATTTTATCATGTACCATTTTAAAATGGCTTATTTCTTCTTTTACCAAAGCTATCATTTCCTGAACCAAATCGGTATACTCAGGAAAACTCACTATTAATGAAATTGCTGTACTTGCCGCTTTTTGCTCACAGTACGCGTGATCAGTAAGAATTTCTTCTATATTTTTTTCAACAATGTTTACCCAACGTGGATCTGTAGGTAGTTTTAGTCCTAGCATATCTATATGTGTTCGTCTCTTAAAAATGTATTGTACTTACCAAATTTATCAATAGACATTTGGTATAGTTTACGAGCTTTGTCTTTTGGGTTGATGAATGAAATTTCTAAATTAACCGTATCATCATTAGATGATTCTTGATTAACCCAAACATGCTCCAATGTTGCGTTATCCCAAAAAGAATTAATAGTTGATTGATGCTTGAAAATCTCAGCATTTATAGTGGTTTCAAGTATTTTTTCAGACTTATTAAAAACTATAATTTCTGACTCAAAAACTCTATGGTATTCAATTTTCTTTCTGTTCTCTTGGCTTGATGTAGTTATAATAACGTTGTTATCCATGAGGGAGTAGTTTTTTATCTTAATTTGAAATGTGTTAGATAAAATTGTATCAGTAGCTACTTCAGTATATTGCTTAGGATAATAGGTTATAATGTCAAGATTGGAATCTTTTAATTTGAATTTTGATACAGACTCTTCCAACGACTCTTTATGACTTTTTCTGCCATCACAACTAGAAAAAGCAACGCATAATAGGACAGCAAATAGATAATAATATTTCATGGTTTATAGGTCTAAGCCAAAGGTGGTCTTCAGCAATTCTATATTAGGATTTTTTTCTTTAAGCTTTTCAAATTTATCTTTTGCAGTAAACACATACTGTTTTGCCACTTCTTCATTTACTGAAATCTCAAGCTTTAAATCGTAGTTTTTTAGAGTTCTGCGCATGTATTCCATTAAAGGATATTGCGCTTTTTCTAACTCTAGTTTTAATGTTTCATTAGGGAATTCTAATTCAATGCTGGTTTCATTTAATTTAGGCGTGTCCATTTCTAGTATGGAAGCCATAATCTTTTCGCCTTTGGTATGAAGTGTTTTGATATAATCGTTCCAAACCGAAATGAATTCTTCTTCGGTAAATGCTTCTCTTGGTAAATCATTTTCGTCAATAACAACTTCCATTTGACGAATTTGATGTTCTTTTTTAGCGCGTATACTTTTTAGCGATAAGCCAGAAGTTGTAGTTGCATCTCGTTTTAAAGCAATTTTTGGCTTTGGAGGCTCGTAAGTTGTAACCGCTTCTTCTTTAACGCTAGTAACTGGTTCTTCTTGTTTTGGCTGTTGTTGTGGCTCAGGAATTGTTACTTGTTGAGTAGGTTTTTCCTTTTGAATAGGAACAGGAGTAATGCCTTTAGCTTTAAAATAAGAAGCAGGTATTATGAACCGACTGCTATTTTTTTTTTCTCCATCAAAAGTGATAGAGGCCAATTGCATTAAACAAAGTTCAACAAGTAAACGTTGGTTTTTACTGTTTTTATACTTTAAATCACAGTCGTTGGCTAACTCAATACCTTTTAGCAGAAACTCTTGCGACGCTCTTTTAGATTGGTCCATATACTTTTGGGTAGTGTCTTCACCAACTTCAAGCAAACTTAAAGTTTCTGGATTTTTACAAACTAGTAAATCTCTAAAATGAGAAGCTAAACCAGCAATGTAATGATGACCATCAAAACCTTTGGCAAGAGTAGCATTAAATTGAATTAACAATTCAGGTATATTATTGTCTAGGATTAAGTTGGTACTTTCAAAGTACGTTTCATAATCTAGTACGTTTAAGTTTTCAGTAACAGCTTGTCTGGTTAGATTCTTACCAGAAAAACTTACTACTCGATCAAAAATAGATAAGGCATCACGCATTGCTCCATCTGCTTTTTGAGCAATAATATGTAATGCATCGTCTTCAGCACTTATACCTTGTTCTTCAGCGATGTACTTTAAGTAGTCTTTAGCATCTCTAACAGTAATACGCTTAAAATCAAAAATTTGACAACGCGAAAGTATTGTAGGTATTATTTTGTGTTTTTCAGTAGTTGCTAGTATAAAGATACAGTGTTTTGGTGGCTCTTCTAGTGTTTTAAGAAACGCATTAAATGCCGCTTGAGATAACATGTGTACCTCGTCAATAATATATACTTTATATTTTCCTACTTGTGGTGGTATACGAACCTGGTCGGTAAGATTTCTAATATCATCAACCGAGTTATTTGAAGCAGCATCTAGTTCAAAAATATTAAAAGCAAAGTCTTCTTCTTCGGTTTCAGTACCATCACTATTAATCATCTTAGCTAAAATACGAGCACATGTGGTTTTACCAACACCTCTAGGTCCTGTAAATAACAAGGCTTGCGCTAAGTGATTGTTTTCAATGGCATTAAGTAAAGTGTTTGTAATAGCAGACTGTCCTACAACATCCTTAAAGGTTTGTGGTCTATATTTTCGTGCTGATACTACAAAGTGTTCCATTGAATTTACGTCAGTTTGAGTGATTTTCGATAGAAAATTGTATCGAAAACAAGTAAATTATATTTTAAAAAGTTTCTCGATACATTTCGATTCAAGAATCGAAACACTCGAAATGACATTTGTTTAACAAAGTTAAAAATTCAATTCAAAAATTTAAATCCTGTATTCAGAATTTAAGAGTAGTTATTAACAATTTGTGTACTTTTGCCTGCAAGTAAATTGCCTTATCGCTGTCTTGATGTAAAGTCAAGGTGGAGGAAAGTCCGAACACCATAGTGCAAACATAGTGGTTAACAGCCACCAACCGTGAGGTTAGGAAAAGTGCAACAGAAAGAATGTACAGGTTATGCTGTAGTGAAATCAGGTAAACTCTATGTGGTGCAATGCCATGTATACCAACGTTTGAGGGCTGCACGCTCGATTGTTGGAGGGTAGGCAGCTAAAGTGTGTTGGTAACAGTACACTCAGATAAATGATAGGGATACTAACATGATTATCATTGTTAGTAACAGAATTCGGCTTATAAATTTACTTATATAAACAAGCCTTTTGAAATGTCAAAAGGCTTTGTTTTTATTCTTCTTCGTCTGATATAATTTCGAAAAAACTAAAAGTGTTACCACCATAACTTTTGGAATAACTGTAGTGTTCCATTTGTGATAAGTCAGTATGTTTTGAATGCTCAACCACCAACAAACCATCAGTCTCTAATTGTTGGTTTTGAAATACTAACTGCGGAATTTTAGCAAATTCTTCAACAGGAAAATCATAAGGAGGATCTGCAAAAATGATAGTAAACTTTTGAACGTTTTTTTCTAAAAACTTGAATACATCACTTTTTATGGTAGTGATGTTCATTTCAAAAGCATCAGCAGTTTCATTAATAAATTTAATACAGCCAAAATTTTCATCAACAGCAGTAATGCGCTCAGTGCCTCTTGAGGCAAATTCATAGCTAATATTTCCTGTGCCAGAAAACAAGTCTAGTACTGAAACTTCGTCAAAGTAATAATGATTGTTAAGTATGTTAAACAACGACTCCTTTGCCATATCTGTAGTTGGACGTACAGGTAGCTTTTTGGGAGCTGAAATTCGTCTTCCTTTAAATTTTCCAGATATAATTCGCATTAACTAAAACTGTTTAAAATTATAAAGTGATTGTAATTATGATTTGGTTTGCTTTGAGCAGCAAATTTAAAAGTATGTTTTGGATCTATAAATTGAATATGCCTAATGTAAGTATATGCAACTGTATAGAGTTCTGAGCCTTCAGTAATTTGTCCGCTAAAATAGAGTTGCAAAGTTTCAGGGTCAGATTTTAATTGCTCTACTGTAAAAAGTACAAAGTATATGAAATCTTCTTTTGTCTTATATTCAAATGTATTGTAGAGTAGTAGTTTACCATTTTCAACTACAATAATTTCAAAATGATTTTGACAAACATTTATATAATAAGAGGCACCTTCTTGTGTGGCTTTTTGAAGCAATGTGTCAATTAATAGGGTTGATGAATGCTTGTACTCAAAAGCACCAAATTTCTCAAAAATATAATTGTTAATATTAACCAATGGCACATATACATTTACACTGTCATTAACAGCTATAACTTCATGCGAAATAAAATCAGTTTTAAGTATTTTGGCATTGAACTTTAAATAGTCTGCGCAATTATCTTCATTAAATAATGCTTTAGGAACTAAAGTAGAAAGCTCGTTTTGATAGATAATCAATACAGATTTAAAAGCGTAATTAAAATCAGAATTGTGTTCTAATTGCGTTTTAAGTCGCTCTAAAACATCAAAAGGTGTTAGCTTTTTATTGAAGTTTTGATGCTGTAAAAGCTCAATAGTATTTGAAGTTCTGTTTAGTATACAAAAAGAAAGTCCACTCAAACTAATTTGAATGGACAATTCTTTGATGTTATTTTGGTTCAAACGATTATTGCTCTTTTGAATAGTTAATTGGCCAGTTTCCAATGGTTTTTACTTCGTCCATTGAACCTACTTTCAGAGATGGTCCATTTACACCATCAACAGAAATAACTTGCTTTTCTTTCTTAACCAAGTTTTTATCTTGATCAAATAAAATTACTGATTTGTCAACTTTAGCTTCAAATACTGGAATTTCGTCCAACATTCCTGCTTTAAGTTCAAACTTAGCGCCTTCTTGACCAACTGGTACGTTCATCATTGTTTTATATCTTGTATCAGCTCCAAAAAGTGAATCTTTTACAGGAACAAAACCTAAAGTGTCAATGATAACAATATCCTTGGTAGTTTCTACTCCACCATAACGTCTTGTTAATTCTTCATCAATAACAGTAGAATCTCTACGTTGAGTAATAGTATATTGAGCAGTGTCAATAAACTTCACTAAATCATCAAAGTTATCAGTGAATTTTCCAGTTACAGTTCTGTGAGCTAACTCAGCATCTCTAATATCTTTTAGTTTTTCAATAACAACCGCATAGCGTTTTTCTTTTAGTTGATTGAATTGAATCTCTCCGTAAACAGACATAAATGTAGAGTAGGCTAGATAAGCAATTACAGCCCAAAGTACAATATTGATTACAGGTTTTAATTTTTTAGGTACAAATTTATCAATCAACCATACGATTCCTATCGTAAGAAGAATAACAATTATAGCAGCAATAATTATTGTTAACATAGTTAGTTATTTTTATTTTTTATTAAAGGTGATACGCAAATCTACAATTTTTTTTTATTCACAAAAACCAATGCAAATAAAATTAGACTAAAAAAAAGAAAGATATAAAAATTGTTTCACATAATTAAGTCTTAAATTTAGTATTAATGTTTTAAGGCTATGTTATATAAGTATTATATTGCCACTCTTAAATAAAAAAATGACTGCTTCAGAATTTTATAAACTTTTAAAACAAAAATTCCCTTTTCAACCAACTAGTAAGCAAGAAATTGTCTTATTACAGCTTTCTGAGTTTGTTTTTGACGATACTCCTAATGCTCTTTACTTACTAAAAGGTTTTGCAGGAACAGGTAAAACTAGCATTATTGGAACTTTAGTGTCTAACCTTTGGCAAACTAAAAAAAGTGCTGTATTAATGGCACCAACAGGTAGAGCAGCAAAGGTAATTTCAAATTATTCAGGTAAAGAAGCCTTTACTATTCATAAAAAGATATATTTCCCTAAAAAGGATAAAGCAGGAGGTGTTAAGTTTGTAATGCAGCCTAATAAACATCGCAACACTATTTTTATTGTGGATGAAGCTTCTATGATTCCTGATGCTCCTGCAGATTCTAAACTGTTTGAAAATGGCTCGTTGCTAGACGATTTAATGCAATATGTGTATTCAGGACATAAGTGTAAGCTACTACTCATAGGAGACAAAGCACAATTGCCTCCTGTAAAATCAGAGTTAAGTCCTGCTTTAGATGGCGAACAGTTAGATTTAAACTACAATAAAAAAGTAACTTCAATTGAATTGGACGAAGTTGTAAGACAAGAACAAGATTCAGGAATACTTGACAATGCTACACAACTAAGAGAAGTGTTGCAAGATGGCTTTTATGAGAGTTTTACATTTAATTTAGGAAACTATAAAGATATTGTAAGACTTGTTGATGGACATGAAATTATGGATGCTATCAATGATTCATACACTGCTAATGGTCATGAAGAAACTGCAATTATAGTTAGAAGTAATAAGCGTGCAAATCTTTATAATCAGCAAATAAGAAGTAGAATTTTATTTAATGAAAATGAATTAACAACTGGCGATTTTTTAATGGTTGTTAAGAACAATTACTTTTGGATTAAACCTACTAGTGAAGCAGGATTTATTGCAAATGGTGACATTATTCAAGTTTTGGAAATTTTCAATATTCAAGAATTATACGGATTTCGTTTTGCCGAAGTAAAAGTAAAAATGGTTGATTACCCAAAAATGCGACCTTTTGAAACTGTTTTACTGTTAGATACTATTGATGCAGAGTCACCTTCGTTACCTTATGAAGATTCTAATAGATTATATCAAGAAGTTCAAAAAGACTATGAAAACGAAACCTCTAACTACCGAAAGTTTTTAAAGATTAAAGGAAACAAACATTTTAATGCATTACAGGTTAAATTCTCCTATGCTATTACCTGTCATAAATCTCAAGGAGGACAATGGAATACAATATTTGTTGAGCAACCCTATCTTCCTAACGGAATAGATAAAGAGTATTTACGTTGGTTGTATACAGCTGTTACAAGAGCCAAAGAAAAGTTGTATCTTATTGGCTTTAAGGACGAATTTTTTCAAAATTAAGTTTGGCAAGCTTTATGCTTTCATCAATATAAAAACACTAAATGACAGTAGAAACAATTATTAGTATTTTCTTAGGGATTGGGCTTGCCGCATCTGTTGGTTTTAGAGTCTTTGTACCCTTATTTGTACTTAGCTTAGCAGCTTATTTTAATCTTTGGGAACTCAATGAGTCGTGGCAATGGATAGGTAGTTTAGCAGCAGTAATTACATTGGGTGTTGCAACTTTGGTAGAAATTACTGCGTATTACATTCCTTATGTAGATAATTTGTTAGACTCTATCGCAATTCCGTTGGCAACTGTAGCAGGAACAGCAGTGATGGTATCAACAGTAGCCGATTTAAGTCCAGTAATAACTTGGGCTTTAGCAATTATTGCTGGTGGAGGAACTGCTGCAGCCATAAAAAGTACAGCAGGAGCAACACGGTTAACCTCAACAGTATCCACAGCTGGTTTAGCTAATCCTGTAGTATCAACTGTAGAAACAGGAACATCAGTAGTAATGTCAATTTTGTCTGTATTTGTACCAATTATAGGTTTTATTCTTGTTATTGTGGTAATGTATGTAATATTCAAAGTTTACAAAAAGATTAAACCAAGTAGACCTTAATTATCCCTTAAAAGTTTTATTTTTGAAAAGAAATTCGACTTTCCATTTATGAAAATAATTTCAATGATTCCAGCACGTTACAGTGCATCACGTTTTCCTGCTAAGCTTATGCAAAATTTAGCAGGTAAGTCAGTAATACTTAGAACATACGAAGCTACAGTAGCTACACATCTCTTTGATGATGTTTATGTAGTAACCGATAGCGAAATTATTTTTGATGAAATCGTCAATAATGGAGGAAAAGCCATAATGAGTAAACGCGAGCATCAATCAGGAAGTGATAGGATTGCTGAAGCAGTTGCTGACTTAGATGTGGATATTGTTGTAAATGTTCAAGGAGACGAACCATTTACTGAACGCGAAAGCTTGCAAAAAGTTATTGAGGTTTTTAAGCATGACTATAAAAAGGAAATTGATTTAGCCTCATTAATGGTTGAAATACGCGATTGGGATGAGATAAACAACCCAAATACAGTTAAGGTTATTGTAGATCAAAATAACTTTGCATTATACTTTTCGCGAAGCCCAATTCCTTATCCAAGAGATAAAGAGGCAGGAGCTAGGTATTTTAAACATAAAGGTGTTTATGCATTTAGAAAACAAGCGCTTTTAGATTTTGAAAAATTACCAATGCAATTTATTGAAGCTACAGAGAAGATTGAATGTATCAGGTATTTGGAATATGGTAAAAAAATAAAAATGGTTGAAACCACTGTGGAAGGTGTTGAAATTGATACACCTGAAGACCTTGAAAGAGCTAAGCGCTTATGGAAGTAAACTATAGTAACATAAAAGTTATTGGCTTTGATGCTGATGATACACTTTGGGTAAACGAAACCTATTTTAGGGATGCAGAAATGGAATTCGCAAAACTGCTATCTCAGTACGAAACTGTTAATAAAATTGACCAAGAACTGTTTAAAATGGAGATGAAAAACCTTCCATTATATGGTTATGGAGTTAAAGGGTTTGTGCTTTCTATGGTTGAAATGGCTTTAGAGTTATCTAATAATGATGTGTCTAACGCTACAATTGATGCCATACTAAAAATAGGTAAAGATATGCTCAACAAACCTGTAGAATTATTGGAAGGTGTTGAAGAAACCTTAGTTGAGTTATCAAAAAATTACCGATTGATTTTAGTAACAAAAGGCGATCTTCTAGATCAAGAACGAAAGCTAGAAAAATCAGGATTGACAAAATATTTTCATCATATAGAAGTTTTGAGTGATAAACAGGAAGCTAACTATTCTAAATTATTAAACCATTTAGATATTAAACCTTCAGAGTTTTTAATGGTTGGTAACTCGTTAAAATCCGATATTTTACCACTGGTAAATATTAAGGCTCAAGCTATTCATGTGCCATTTCACACAACTTGGCAACATGAAACTGTTTCTAGTAAAGAGGCTAATGGTAAAGGGTATAAAACAGTTGAAAGTCTAATTCACATTTTAGAAGAACTTTAGATGAAAGAAATTAATATAGAATCTTGGAATAGAAAAAGACTTTACACACATTTTAGGCAACTTAAAGACCCTTATTTTGGAGTTGTAATACCTTTTGATGTTACCAAAGCATATAAATTTTCTAAAGCACAAAATGTAAGTTTTTTTGTGAAATATTTACACGATTGTATGAAGGCTATAAATGCGGTAGATAATTTTCGTTATCGTATTATCGATGATAAAGTAGTAGATTTTGATGTTATTCACGCTTCTGCAACTATAGCTAGAGAAGATAATACTTATGGGTTTTCATACATCACTTTTAATGAAAATTTAGAACAATTTGTAATTAATTTTAATAAAGAAAAAGAGCGCATTCAAAACTCAGACGAATTGTATCCACCTGTAAATGGTCAGGATTGTATACATTGTTCTGCGTTACCATGGTTTAGTTTTTCAGGACATAAAGAGCCTTCATCAGGTCAATTAGAATCAATTCCTGAATTGGCTTTTTCAAAGGTCGAAGAAACCAATGGTAAGTTGACAATGAATGTTTCAGTACATGTAAATCACGCATTGATAGATGGTTATCATGTAGGTTTATTTGCTGAAAAGTTTCAAAATAATTTAAATACTTAGGTAATACAAAGTTTGTTATTACTTTTGTTAAAGACATAAAGAATAGATGAGTTATAAAAATTACCCAATGGTGTCCAGAGTAGTTTTTGGACGTGGCTGTTTTAATCAGTTGGCAGATATTATTTCGCCTAAACGATTGAACACTAGAGCGCCATTTATATTTTTGGTAGATGATGTGTTTAAAGGAGATGCATGGTTAAATTCTCGTATTCCTTTAGCTTATGACGATCAGTTGATTTATATTTCAGCTGAAGAAGAACCAAAAACGTCTCAAGTTGATGAACTTGTTGAGCAAATTATACTAACCCACAAGGATAGGCCTTCAGGAATTATTGGTATTGGTGGAGGTACATTGCTAGATCTTGCCAAAGCGGTAGCTATTATGCTAACAAATGAAGGGGAATCTAAAGATTATCAGGGTTGGGATTTAGTGAAAAACCCAGCAATATATCATGTAGGTGTGCCAACAATTTCAGGTACAGGAGCCGAAGTTTCTAGAACAACTGTTCTTACAGGTCCAGAAAAAAAACTAGGAATAAACTCTGATTATACACCTTTTGACCAAGTTATTCTTGATCCCGAACTTACTAAAGATGTTCCTAAAGAACAATGGTTCTACACAGGAATGGATTGCTATATTCATTGTATTGAATCGCTTAACGGTACATACTTAAATGCATTTAGCCAAAGTTATGGAGAAAAGGCTTTTGAGCTTTGTAAAGAAATATTTTTAGATAATGATTTATCTGAAGAAGAATCGCAAGATAAACTCATGATGGCGTCATGGCATGGAGGTATGAGTATTGCCTATTCTCAAGTAGGTGTAGCTCATGCTATGAGTTATGGACTATCTTTTTTATTAGGAACAAAACACGGTATAGGCAATTGTATTGTTTTTGACCATTTAGAAGAATTTTATCCTGAAGGTGTTGCGATGTTCAAAAAGATGAAAAAGAAGTTTGATATAAAACTTCCTCAAGGCCTTTGTGCTGATCTTGACGAACAGCAATTTGATACTATGATAGACGTTGCAATTAGTCTAGAACCTTTATGGGAAAATGCCTTAGGTAAAAACTGGAAACAAACCATTACACGAGAAAAACTAAGAGCTCTGTACGAAAAAATGTAATATGCGTTGGCTAGCCAAATTTATATATTTTAAACTCCTTGGCTGGAAAGTAGTAGGTAATGTTAATATGTCTAGAGATACAGTAAAAAAGGCAATTATTATTGCTGTACCTCATACCAGTTGGCATGACTTTTATATAGGTGTTTTACTTCGTAAGGTTTTAAATATAAAAACCAATTTTATAGCTAAAAAAGAATTGTTTGTTGGTCCTATTGGTTGGTACTTAAAAGCCATTGGTGGTGCTCCAATTGATAGACAAACTAAAGAAAATAAAGTTGAAGCTATTGCAAAACTTTTTGCTCAAAAAGAAGAGTTTAGAATGACTCTTGCTCCAGAAGGTACTAGAAAAAAAGTAGATAAATGGAAAACAGGTTTTTACTACATAGCTAAAGAAGCCAAAGTACCTATTATTATGTTTACACTAGATTTTGGAAAGAAAGAGAATAGAATTTCAGAACCGTTTTATCCTTCTGATGATATGGAAGCTGACTTTGAGTTTATGCATAATTTTTACAAAGGTGTAGTAGGTAAGAAGCCTGAATACTCTTAGTTTTGGCATAAAATTTGAATATAACTAAGCAATAGTCAAGCTGAAACATAAAGTAAACTATTCAAGTCCCTAAAAAGAAACAGTTTTTGCTATTAATTCAAAGCTACTTCACAGTAAATGGAGTAGCTTTTTTTTAATTAACATTACTTTCAAATTTATCTAACAATTTATTGGTTTGCAGTTGTAGTTTCTTTTTGAAAAACCCAGTACTACCCAATAAAAAGCCTTTAAAACCCATAGCTTGCTGCGACCATTTATGAAGATTAAATGTATCAATATGGTGTATGATTTTTCCATCTTTAAATTCAAACTCAGCATCAATTTTATTATGTACTTTTCTACCTGTTTTACTAAAAGTGTAATAGGCTTCCCAATGCGCTTTACCAGTTTTCTCATTAGCTTCAATGTTTGAAAATTCAATTTTAAAGTCTTTCCCTTTTTGTGAAGCACAAAGCATTCGCCACATGTTTTTTGCTCTGTTTTTTTGTAACACTCCAAAAGCAGGATCTTCAAAAGTAATATCGTCGTGGTAACAAGATACCATGGTTTCTGCATCTAGGTTATTGAATGCCTTATAAAATGTTTCTATTGTGTGTTGCATACAATCAGTTTTAAGCTTTAGTAAATGTAATCTTTAATTTTTTAAAAAATTTTAAAACCGCTCTTTATAAAATTACGTAGGTATACTAATAACAATAAAATTTTAAACACATGAAACGATTTAATTCATTAAAATTAGTAGTCTTAATCACAGCTTTGTCAACTTTTGTTTTCTCATGTAGTGATGACGATGACAATAGTAATCCACCAATGGAAACGTCAGTATATTTATTGGCTTCAAATAATTCTGATGGAAACATAAACATTTACGATGTTACCGATGGAAGTAACGTTACTACAAAAACACTTATTACAACTTCTGTAGCGGCTGATGGTATTTACTATGATCAATCTGATGATGCAGTTATTCAGGCTTCACGTTCTAATTTAGGATTAGAAGGTGTGACTAATATTTCAACTATTACAAGTGGCACTTCAGTAGGTATAGATATTATGGGAACTCAAGATATGTCTAGTCCTAGAGAGGTTGCTGTAAATGGAAATTTTTATGTTGTGGCTGATAATGCTGATGTTGATGGTGACACCAACACTCCTGATGGTAGATTGTATATCTATTCTAAAAACGGAAGTAGTTTTACTTTAAGAAATGTAATTACAACCGATTTTAAACTTTGGGGAATTACATTTTACAACAACGATTTATATGCTGTAGTTGATGCTACAGGTGAGTTAGCAGTATTTACAAACTTTTTATCTAACACTACTGATGCTATGTTATCAGCATCAAAGCGAGTAGTTATTGAAGGTATTGTAAGAACACACGGTTTAACTTATGATGCTGCTACAGATACTATGGTAATGACTGATATTGCTTCAGCTATGAATGGTCAAGATGATGGAGGGTTTCATATTATTGAAAACTTTACATCTAAGTTTAATGGTGTATCTAATGGAGGAACATTGGCTATGAGTCAACAAATTAGAGTTGCTGGTAGTGCAACAATGCTAGGTAACCCTGTTGATGTAGCTTATGATAGTGAAACAGAAACAGTTTATATTGCTGAAGCTGGTAATAATGGTGGACGTATTTTAGCATTTAATAATATTGGTACAGGAGGAAATATAGCACCTGTTTTAAACAATAGTTTGGCTGCTGCATCTTCAGTATATCTATATAAAAACTAAATCTTTCTTTGATTAACTTTTGGTTAAAATTGCTATGAGAAAGACGAAAGGCTATCAATATTTTGATAGCCTTTTTTGTTATGTTTTTTTATCTACTACTTCCACTTAATATTACAGCCTATACTTGGTTTTTGCAGCTCATTAATAGGTTTTTGAGCTAAAAGCGCATCTAGAGCAGCTCTAATGTCACTACCTGTAACTTCAATGTCATTTCCTGGTCTAGAGTCGTCTAGTTGTCCTCTGTAAACTAATTTTAAATCTTTGTCAAACACATAAAAATCTGGAGTGCATGCAGCATCATAAGCTTTGGCGACTGCTTGGGTTTGGTCAAATAAATATGGAAAAATAAAGTCTTGCTCAATGGCATTACTTCTCATAAGTTCAGGTCTGTCTTGTGGATAGTTTTCAATATCATTACTGGAAATGGCAACACAGTTTACACCTTTAGAAATGTAATCTTTTGCCAATTGAGATAATTGCGGATTCACGTGCTTTACAAAAGGGCAGTGGTTGCATATAAACATTATTAAAGTAGCATTAACACCTTTTAATTCATCGAGTGACATTTGCAAACCACTTACACTATCTTGTAATTTAAAATTTGGAGCTTTGGTTCCTAAGGGTAACATATTTGATGGAGTTCTTGCCATTTATTTGTGATTTTAGTTTTATAACGTATTTTTAACCTATGGATAATACTATAATAACTTTTGAAGACTTTTCCAAAGTGGATATTCGTGTGGGAACCATAATTGAGGTTAATGATTTTCCTAAAGCACGACGACCAGCATACCAATTAACCATTGATTTTGGTGATTTGGGTATTAAAAAGTCTTCCGCACAAATTACAACATTATATACAAAATCGGAATTGCTTAACCGACAAATTCTAGCCGTAGTTAACTTTCCAAATAAGCAAATCGCAAACTTTATGAGTGAATGTTTGTTGTTGGGAGCTGTTAATGGAAAGGATGTCATTTTGTTAAACCCTGAACAAAAGGTAAAAAATGGCGAAACAGTAGCCTAA
The DNA here is from genome assembly GCF_050509525.1 of Gaetbulibacter sp. PBL-D1. Classification (NCBI taxonomy): domain Bacteria; kingdom Pseudomonadati; phylum Bacteroidota; class Flavobacteriia; order Flavobacteriales; family Flavobacteriaceae; genus Gaetbulibacter; species Gaetbulibacter sp. PBL-D1. Next base: position 108,855 of record NZ_JBNWKB010000008.1, read on the forward strand.
TATGATAAAGCAGCTAGACGACGTACAAATACAATTTAATAGTAATGAGCTTTGGGTTTTAAACCTAGCTTTAGCTGTGGTAATGTTTGGTGTGGCTTTAGGTATTTCGGTGAGTGATTTTAAGCGTTTGTTAAAACAGCCAAAAATAGTATTGGTTGGGCTATTGTCACAATTTGTAGCTTTACCATTACTAACGTTTTTGATTATTATTTGCATAAAACCACAACCCAGTATTGCCTTAGGAATGATGATGGTTGCTGCATGTCCTGGAGGAAATATATCAAACTTTATGACGCATTTGGCTAATGGGAACACAGCATTATCAGTGAGTTTAACAGCTTTAGGAACATTGATGGCTATTTTGATTACACCTATTAATTTTCAACTCTACGGAAACTTATATCAGCCAACTGCCGAAATACTAAAAAGTGTTCAATTACAACCATTTCAGTTGATAAAATTAGTCCTGTTAATTCTTGGAATACCTTTAGTATTAGGGATGTTTTTAAGGCACAAGAATAAAGCCTTAGCTGATAAACTATCAAAACTATTAAAACCTATATCAATACTTGTATTTGCTGCAATTGTGGTTATTGCCTTTACAAACAATCTAGAAGTCTTTAATAACTATATACATTACGTGCTTCTCATTGGGATTGCACATAATTTACTAGCAATACTTTTAGGATTTTTCATAGCCAAGGGGTTTAGACTAACATTTAGAGACCAAAAAACAATTGCTATTGAAACAGGAATCCAAAACTCAGGGTTAGGGTTGTTACTCATCTTTACCTTTTTTAGTGGGTTAGGAGGTATGGCTATAATGGCAGCCTTCTGGGGAATTTGGCATATTGTTTCAGGGTTATTATTGGCCTTCTTTTGGTCTTACAAACCTTCTAAAGCAACAGCAGTTTGAAAATATTATGGTTGCATACTGTTAGAGCTTATTTAAGTTTGGGCTTGTTCTTTTATTTCAAGACCATTAAAGTTGTACATGCTGAAAATGTGCCTAAAAATGGAGCTGTTTTATTTTTGGGAAACCATCAAAATGCCTTATTGGATGCGTTATTGATTGCTGTAAAAAGTGGACGTTTCTCGTACTTTTTAACGCGAGCAAGTGTATTTAAAAATAAAGTGATTGCAAGCATTTTAAAGAGCTTATTGATGCTTCCTGTGTATAGAGTTAGAGATGGCTGGAGCAATATTTCTAAAAACAATTCGGTTTTTTCAATGTGTGCTAATTTATTGAATAAAGGAGAAGCTATTACTGTTTTTCCTGAAGGAAGTCATAGCTTAAAACGACGTGTTAGACCTTTGAGCAAAGGATTTACTAGAATGGTTTTTGAAGCATTAAAGCATAATCCTGAATTACAAGTTAAAATGCTTCCTGTAGGTTTTAATTACTCAAATCCAACACGTTTTGGTAGCAGTGTATCATTAAATTTTGGAGCTCCAATTTTAGTGACTTCTGAAGTTATGAAAAATGTAGACGAAAGCACTAAAACTCTAAAAACAAAAGTATTTAATCAGCTTTGTGAGCTTACCACTCATATCCCAGAAGCAAACTATGAAAACGACATAAAGACATTAAATGATTTGCAAGTTGACTTTATACAACCTACAAGCGTTAATGCTTGTATAGCTAGTCATTTTGAAAATTGTAAACCAGCAAAACCTAACCGATTTTCAATCTTTAAATCGTTTTTTAAACTGTTTTTAATTATTCATCTATTTCCACCTTACCTCATTTGGAAGTTCGTAATACAACCAAAAATCAAAGAAGCAGAATTTATCGACACCTTTCGTTTTGCTATTGCTATAACTTTAGTGCCAATGTACATGGTAATAGTTGTTGTTTTATTATCAATGTTGAGTTTTAAACTAGCAATATCTTGGTTTCTCTTTGTTTTAGGAATAGCCCTTTTTTCAGCTAAACTATAGTTGTTCTCTAAAAAAGACGGTATTTAATAATAGCTTGTTTGTACCGTACCAAAACGCTCTAAAATTAGTGTTGTCTGTAAAAACAGCTACATTGCCACGTCTTAAACGTTGCACTTTAAAAGGAACGGTTAACGATAAACTATCTAGGTTAGATTGTGAAATATAGCCACTCAATAAAGGGTTTTTAGTGTATTGAATAGGGTTATTATAACTCTGTTTATCAGCTGAAACAAACAACGTCGTATTTCTAAACATAGCTAGCTTATCATTTTTATAACCAAAATTCACTGGATGCGAACGATCTAGTTTTGTTTCAAAAATGGCTCCTCCAATAATCTGAGCACCATTATAATCACTACGTTCTTCAAACGAAATGTTTGTTGCAGTACGTTCTACAGTTTTAAAGTTTAGTTTTAAAAACTCGTTGTTGTTCAACCAACGTAAAGCATATCTGTAACCAATTAAAGTCCCTCCATTTTCCACCCAAGTTTTTAAAGCTTTAGCATCAGCACCATTTAAAGATCCACTTGGTAAAATTATAGTATTGTAACGATCAAGATTGGTACGTTGTAAAGACCTTGTGTCTAGTTTTGTTACAGTCATATCAAAGCGTTGGTCAAATAAGTGCCACAATTCTCCAGCATCATAAGAAGTGATGCCATCTCCAACGATTAGTGCTATTTTAGGTTGTTCCAAAGTTCTAAATTTACCACTACCTAAATCAATTCCTTCGGTAAGTCCTGTTGAAGCAGCATCAATAGTTACATGACTTTCTTTGGCGATTTCATTTAAAAACGAATACAACTCATCTGCATTTTTAGATTGATTTTGAACAGGAATAAGTATGGTTCCATAATCATAACTAGTGTTTTGTAATGTAAAAGGTTGCATAGCAACTTTTGCTCTAATACCAGATTTTAAAATAGCGTTAAGTGCTTTTGGAGCATAGTATTCATGCCATTGCATAAGATAAGCATAGTTACTTTTAGCTATAACCTTTCCTGGTTTCATAGTAAGTTCAGTAACTTCTTCTCCTAAGTGTGAGGTTGAAACATTTTCAGCATAATCTACATTAAAAGCTAAAGGAAATGTCCATGCCGAAATATCATAAAACAAGCTATCGGTAAATGTAGTTCGCTTTTCAAACATTGCATTAATCAAACGTGTGTGTTTTTGATTTTTAGGAACAATATAACTGTAGCCTTTTTTAAACGATTTTCCATTGGCTTTAAAATCAGATTTTATATCGTAAAAAGTTATGTTTTGACGTTTTAAAATTTCAGCTAAATGATAAGTTTTTGCAGCATCTTTTTCGTCACCAAATACAATAGCTTTACCATTTTCTTTAGCAGCTTCTTCACGTGCGTTTTTATAAAAATTATGCTGATAGGTCAATAATTCTTCTCGCATACTTTCAGCAGCTTCTAGAGTAGATAAAGCAGCAGTAAATTGATTTCTTATTGTAAACGGAAAAGTCAACAATCCGTTAGCACTTTCTTGTATATGTCCTCGCGAACTGGCTTGTTCAAACAAAATACCAATTCCTCCATTTATATCAGGAAAAGTTGATCCTTTTCCATAGTAAAAATCATCAAAATTTTCTTCGGTATAGTATAATGAGCCTATTTTATCTAAAGCTTTAGCATGATAATTTCCAATTTTTTTGGTAAGCTCTTGATTTAATTTAGGTGTTAAAGGATGTGTTCTCGAAGGGATTCCTGGTTGAAAGAAGAAGGTAGAGTTAGTTCCCATTTCATGATGGTCAGTTAAAATATTTGGTAACCACTTATGAAATGTAGCAATTCGCGCTCTCGATTCTGGTAACTGAACTGGTAACCAATCTCTGTTCATGTCAAACCAATAGTGGTTGGTTCTTCCACCAGGCCATACTTCGCGATACTCTCTGTCGTTTGGGTCTGGATTTAAGTTTTTACCTCTATTGGTATTTGCCCAATAGGCAAAACGTTGTAAACCATCTGGATTAAAAGCAGGATCAAGCAAAATAACACTTTCATCTAATAACTGTTTTACAGCATCACTTTCAGCAGCAGCAAGATAGTAAGCAACCAAAAGTGCTGCGTTAGAACCGCTTGGTTCGTTACCATGTATTGAAAACCCTTGATACACTACTATTGGTCTGTTTGCAGTACTTACAGTGTTACTTTCAGTAGCTGCAATGTGAGCGTTCTGTATTTCTGAAAGATTACTATGATTTTCAGGAGAAGTTATAGTAAGTAGGAGTAAAGGTCTGTCTTCATAAGTAGAACCTCTATTTTCTATATGCACTCTATTTGAAGCTTCTGCTAACGCATACATATACTGCACAAGTTTATCATGTGTTACATGCCATTCGCCAACTTCATGCCCAATTACCGATTGTGGTGTAGGTATATCAGGATTATAAGTTGTGTTTTGTGGTAAATAATAGTCTAAATTGGTTTGTGCTTGTAGGTTAAATGCTAAAACAAAAAAGAGTAGTGAGTATAAAAATTTCATAAGGATTGTGTTAGTGTATAAATATAAAAAAAACCGCTACTGTATTAGTAACGGTTTAATGTATTTTAACAAAAGATGTTGTGTTTATATATCTTCAAAGTTTACATCTGTAAAGCTTTCTGTAGATTTAGAAACATTTATAGTTTCTCCACCTTCTTCAATATCAGCATTGCTGTAATCGTCTTTTTTGAAATCTTTTTGATGACGCTCGCTTATAACTTCATCCCCTTTTTCGTCGATGATGTATGAGGTCATTTCATTTAATATTTCATTGAACTCAGCAAAATCTTCTTTGTATAAATAGATTTTGTGTTTTTTGTAGTGAAAAGAACCGTCGTCATTAGTGAATTTTTTACTCTCAGTTATTGTTAAGTAGTAATCTCCTGCTTTAGTAGCTCTCACATCAAAAAAATAAGTACGTCTTCCTGCTCTTAATACTTTAGAAAAAATTTCTTCTTTTTCCATCATTCCGTGGTCACTCATAGATTTTAAATTAATAAATTAGTTATGTTAACGTTTCAAAAATCTAAAAAAAAAGAATAGTAACCAACAAATTATGATATTTCTTTTTCTGTAAGCTGCTTTAAATAGAGCTCTTTGTAGTAACCGTCAGAGTTTAAGAGTGTTTCGTGTGAGCCAGATTGAATAATTTTACCATCGTCTAAGACAATAACTTTGTCAGCGTTTTTAGCAGAAGAAATTCTATGGCTTACTATGATTGTGGTTTTACCTTCTGAAACTTTACTAAGATTTTTAAGTATTTTCTCTTCAGTTTCAGTATCTACAGCAGATAAGCAATCATCAAACAATAAAATTTTTGGAGATTTTATAATAGCTCTAGCAATAGAAACACGTTGTTTTTGACCACCAGAAAGCGTTATACCTCTTTCGCCTAAAACTGTATCATATCCTTTGCTAAACTTTTTAATGTTTTTGTGTACATCAGCATTTTTTGCAGCATTAATAACGTCTTCGTCAGTAGCATTTTCTTTACCAAACATAATATTGTTTTTAATGGTATCAGAAAATAAAAAAGCATCTTGTGGCACGTAACCTATACTATTTCTTAAATCATTAAGATTAAGCATATCAATAGGTTTACCATCAATAGTAATACTACCTTGATTGATGTCATACAAACGACCAATAAGGTCTAAAACAGTTGATTTTCCTGATCCTGTTTTACCAAGTATAGCAAGAGTTTCACCTTTTTTGAGCGAAAAACTAATGCCTTTTAATGCTTCAATATTGGTGTCAGGATACGTAAAATACACATTACTGAATTCAATATTACCTTCAACTGTAGTATGCTCTTGTGTTTTGTTTTTTATGGTTGGTTCTTGCTTTAAAAACTCATTTATACGTTTTTGAGAAGCTTCAGCACGTTGTACTACTGAAGTTACCCAACCTACAGTCGCAACAGGCCAAGTAAGAAGGTTTACATATATAATAAATTTAGCGATGACACCTAAACTTTCAATTTCTCCATCGATATATTGTTTACCTCCAATATAAATTACAATGATGTTACTTAATCCAATTAAAAAAATCATTAAAGGAAAAAACAACGCTTGTACCTTGGTAAGGTTTATGTTTTTCTCTCTACTTTCGGTAGATAAGGTATCAAAATCAGCATTTACTTGCTCTTCAATACCATACGACTTTATAACACTAACACCACTAAACGATTCCTGTGTAAAGGTTGATAATTTTGAAAGCCATACTTGTACAATTGTACTACGTTTATGTATGGTTTTGCTTAAAACATAAATAAGGTAGGATAAAACTGGTAGTGGAATAATAGTATATAGTGTTAGTAATGGTGCAGACTTAAACATTAAAAACAAAGCAATAACAAATAATGTTAGCGTGTTGATGCTATACATAATTGCTGGTCCTGCATATTCGCGAGCTTTACCAACATCTTCACTTATACGACTCATAAGGTCGCCTGTTCTGTTGGATTTATAAAAGTCTAACGACAGACGTTGATATTGTTGATAAACTTCGTTTTTTAAATCAAACTCAATATATCTTGATACATTGATAATGGTTTGTCGCATTAAAAACGTAAAAATGCCTCCAATAACCGCAGCACCAACAATATACAGGAGATTGCGAAGCATATTTACTTTATATGTTTCATAAGAAATTTCTCCATTTATTTTTTCTACTATTGTATCAAAAGCAGCTCCTACAAGCTCTGGTGTAAACAATAGAAAGATACGAGCAACTATAGTAATTATAACTCCTGATAGAAGTTTGTATCTGTATTTATAAAAGTATTTATTGAGATGTTGTAATTCTTTCATTTAAGGATTGCAAAGATTTAATAATCGTTACTATGTAATTTTAGTCGGATAATTTTGCGAATACTTTAATATTAAGTTATTTTTGCACGCTGTTTTTAGACAAACTAAAAAAGCTATAAAATTAATAAAAATATAATGATATCAGACGTCATAAGTTCTAAAGAACTTTCAAAGGTTGATCCTGTTTTTGGTCAAGTATCTTTTGACAATCACGAACAAGTTGTGTTTTGCAACGACAAAGATACTGGTTTAAAAGCAATAATTGGAATTCATAACACAGTTTTAGGTCCAGCACTTGGTGGAACTAGAATGTGGAATTATAACAACGAGTGGGAAGCACTTAACGATGTGTTGAGATTGTCTAGAGGTATGACCTTTAAATCGGCAATTACTGGTTTAAACCTAGGTGGTGGAAAAGCAGTAATTATTGGAGATGCTAAAACCCAAAAAACTCCTGAACTTATGAAAAAGTTTGGTGAGTTTGTTCACTCTTTAAGTGGTCGTTATATTACTGCTGAAGATGTAGGTATGGAAACTTCAGACATGGATACAGTAAGAGAAGTAACACCTTACGTAACTGGAATTTCTGAAAGTATTGGAGGAGCAGGTAACCCATCACCAATTACAGCTTATGGTGTATTTATGGGAATGAAAGCAGCTGCCAAATTTAAGTTTGGTTCAGATGTTTTAGAAGACAAAACCATCTTTGTACAAGGAATTGGAAATGTTGGTGAAGCTTTAGTAGAGCATTTGGTTAACGAAGGAGCTAACGTAACTATTAGTGATATTAGTAAAGAGCGTTTAGAAAGCATTAGAGACAGATATGGTGTAACTATTTACAATGGTAACGATTTGTATAGTGAAGCTATGGATATTTATGCACCTTGTGCTTTAGGAGCTACTATAAACAATGATACTATTCATAAATTACAAGCTAAAGTTATTGCAGGAGCAGCAAACAACCAATTAGAGATTGAAGAGGTTCATGGTAAAATACTTCAAGAAAGAGGTATTGTGTACGCTCCTGATTTCTTAATTAATGCTGGTGGAATTATTAATGTTTACGCAGAATTGGAAAACTACGGAAAACCAGAAATTATGCGTAAAACAGAGAATATCTACAATACCACTTTAGAAATTCTTAAAAAAGCAGAACACGATGGTATCACAACCAACAGAGCTGCTTTAGATATCGCTCAAGAGCGTATCGAGACTAGAAAAAGAGAAAACGCAAAATAATTTAACAGTTACCAGCATTTAGTTTCGGTAATGAATAAATAATACTATTTTTGTGAGGCGAAAAGGTAAAGCTTTTCGCCTCTTAATTTTAACGTTCTTTATAATATGCTTAACAGAAGACATATTCGTATCAAGGTCATGCAAACCATTTATGCATTTAATGGTTCAGAAAGTTCTGACCTCAAAAAAGATGAAAAATTCCTACTTCAAAGTTTAGATAGTATGTACGATTTGTACTTAGCTATTCTATCATTACTCATTGAAGTTCAAAAAAGAGCTGAAGACCACTTAGACAAAACACAAAAGAAGTTTTTAGCTACACAAGAAGAAAAAAATCCTAATTCAAAGTTTGTAAACAATAGTATACTTTGTGCTTTAAGAGACAACGAAACCCTAAAGGACGAACTAGATAATCGTAAACTAAACTATTGGTATTTAGATTTTGAGTACATCGAAATCATTTTTAAAGCCATTTTAGAAAGTAAAATCTACAAAGACTATATGGCTACTAAAACTTCTAGTTTTAATGAAGATAAAGCTGTAATAGTTGATTTATTTACTGAAATCATAGCGCCTAACGAAAAGCTATTTGATTACTTTGAAGACAAAAAGCTTACTTGGGTAGATGATTTACCAATAGTAAACACTAGCATATTAAAGTTGCTTAAAAAATGTAAGCCAGATGCACCTGAAGCATTCTTTACACCAAGCTTGTACAAAGATTTAGACGATAAAGATTTTGCTACAGAGTTGTACAAAAAAACCGTTTTAAACACTAAAGTTTATAACGATGAAATAGCAAACAAAACCAAAAACTGGGATGCTGAGCGTATCGCGAGTTTAGATTCGGTATTGTTAAGAATGGCAATTTGTGAGTTTCAAAAGTTTCCATCTATTCCAGTTAAAGTAACTATAAATGAGTATTTAGAGATTGCTAAAGAGTACTCAACACCTAAGAGTAGCATCTTTATAAATGGTGTTTTAGACAAAATTGTTAAAGAATACAAAACCGATGGGAAACTAAATAAAATAGGCAGAGGATTGATGTAATAAGAAATTATTAGTACCTTTATCTGCTGAAAAATGTAAAACATTTAAATAATAATTTTTAAAAATTTAACCCTATGAAAAAAGTGATCTTAAGTTTAAGCGCATTATGTATGGTAGCTTTTACTTCATGTAAGGAAGATGCAGCAAGCAAAGTGAAATCTGAAAATGTAGCTCAAGCTGCTGAAAGAGATGCAGTTGCTGGTGAACTTCCAGTGATTTCTTTTGAAGAAGCAGAACACGATTTTGGAACCATAGTTGATGGAACTCCAGTTGAAACAAAATTTAAATATACTAATACAGGTAAAGCACCATTAGTAGTTAGTAACATTAAAAGTACTTGTGGATGTACTGTACCTCAAGATTGGAGTAGAGAACCTTTAGCTCCAGGTGAGTCATCTGAATTTACTGTAAAATTCAATGGTAAAGGAAAAAACCAAATCACTAAAACTATTACTTTAACTACAAACACTGAAAAAGGTTCAGAGCAAGTTAAAATTAAAGCTTTTATTGAGCCAGATCCAAACGCTCCTCAAAAAGCAGCAGGTAGTGCAAGTATTAAGCAAGTAAACTAATAATTAATGGAAGGAATTTCTGGTTTTTTACCTTTTATAGCCATGTTTGTTGTGGTGTATTTCTTTATGATTGCACCTCAAATGAAACGAGCTAAACAGGAAAAAAAGTTTGCAAGCGAATTAAAAAGAGGAGATAAGGTTATTACCAAAAGTGGTATGCATGGTAAAGTTGTTGAATTAAACGACAAAGACAATAGCTGTGTCATTGAAACCTTAGCAGGAAAAATAAAGTTTGAACGTTCTGCCATTTCAATGGAAATGAGCAAAAAGTTAAATGCTCCTGCAACTACTAAGTAACTTGCTTAAACAGTATAAAATAAAAAAACTCCGAAGTAATCCTTCGGAGTTTTTTTTATGTATTTATTCTAAACACTAAACACCAATTAGCAATTCTTATATTTATCATGTAAGCCAACACCTTTTAAAATCATTGGTGTAATTTTGTCTAATCGGGTTTGTTTGGTAGTTTCTCTTTTAGCACTTTCAATATACTCACAGTATTCTCGTTGTTTACTAGGAGTTAAAGCTTTAAAACTAGTGTTAAGCTCACCATTGGCTTTTAAAACTGTACTTAGTTCTTTTGGGATAATCACAGTTTTACCTTTACGTTCTGGTTTTAATTCTTTACCAAGCTTTTGGTTTTCTATAGCTTCTTTTACATAGGCTAATACAGCAGCTTTGTCGATATCTTCAATAGACTCAAAACGCATTTGTCGTAAAGCTTTTGTTTTTTCTTGAGCATTAACTAGTAGTTGTTGTTCGTCTTTAAGAAACACACCATTAAAAAACCAAACACCAAAGTGCTGTTTAAAAGCACCTAAACCCACAACATTTTTACCGTTTAGTGAATACACAGGAGCACTCCATTTTAAACTTTCATCAAGTTGGGTGGAATTTATAAGGTCACGCAATAAGGTTAAGGCATCACTAAAATGGCTATTGACTTCTATATATTCTTCTACTGAGGATACTTTTTTCATGGTTTAGTTGTTATGTTTTACATATTCATAAATAGCGACACTGGTTATTGTTCCGTTGGCTTCGGTAGTTATTTTTGAAATATTTCCAATGTTGTCAACACAGTAGGTACTTGTGGATATGTAATTACTTTTTTGATTATTTGTAAACACTAAGCTTTTGCTTTCAATTAAAAATCCTTTTTCATCATATACGTTTTCAGTTTGAAGTCGTTTAGGATTGTCTTTAACTCTCCAAACTTTAGTAACGTCACCTGCTTTGTTGTATTCGTACTCAAAAGCACCATTTTTACTGTATTGATTCTGTGGATTTTTATCACCAGATAAGTCAAATTCTTGGTCTACTCGCTTAATTTCTTTTCCCTTGGAATTATATGAAATTAAAATTCGTGATGTATCATTAGGATATTCAAACTTGTAATGAGATTCTAAGGTTCCATTGGGTTGAAATCGCTTTTTCTCAATCATACGTCCATTTTTGTCATAAAGCTCCCAATCCCATAACCTTTTTTCATTTTGATGCTCAAGATCTAACAAGTAGATTTTAACTTCTTTTATTCCATTTTGTTTATATCTATCAGCTTCTTTTTTCCACATACTTTGCGAAAAACTTGAAAAACTGATGATTAAAGCTAGAAATAGTATTGTTTTTTTCATGAGTTTGGTTTTAAATATCACACAACTTTATAAAGATATAAAATAGGTGTTCACTACCGAATTAAATTTGATTTTTCTGACACTATAAAGTATTAATCGCTAATAAGTATTAATCTAATTGTTAAACTTTCTCTTCTCTTCTTCAATAGCTTGTTTAATAGCTAATTGAATGGCATGTTTTAAATTAGGATAGTTGGGTGGTGTTTTCCAATTACCAATAACTTCAACATTAAAAACGGTAAAGTTGTTATACAAAATAGAATTGTCTTTTAGGTTTATGATTTTAGATTCTATTCTACAATTTCCTAGTTTCTCTTCTTCAAAAATACCATCGTAGTTTACCAAAAGTCCATACTCAATAGTTACAATTAAAAGTTCATCAATGTCTTTACTTTGTAAAAATCTTAAATCATAATTAAAATACTGCTTCTTAGATTTTTTTGGTTTTTCAAACTCAACTAAATCTTCAGTGTTAAGCTCATAATCAATTTTTTTAATAGGTTTTCCTTTTTCTTGGTAAGTGTTAAAGTAAATATTTTCAATGTCGCTAATAGGGTTAATTACTTTGTCGACTAGTTCTAATGGTGCTCTAAACCGTTTAGTACCAGTTAACGCCATTTCTAATAAACTTTGGTCTCCAATAATTTCTGCTCTAATAGAGTCAGCTATAAAGAGTACTCCAACTTTGTTGGTGTTATCATAATAGGTTTTTGAAAGCGGAATAATTTTACTTTTACAGCTAGTAAACAAAAATAAACATACAAAAAAGACAACTATTATTCGACTAAATTTCATAGTGTAGGGTAACTTAACAAGGAATAAAATACGTTAAAAAAAATAGCTTAAGAATTCGTCTTAAGCTATCTTACAAATTAAAAAGTGTTTATTTTTTATACTTTTCAGCAGTCAATTCAGCAATCTTGCAAATTACTTCGGTTGCTTTTATCATGCTTTCAACTGGTACATACTCATAACGTCCATGAAAGTTATGTCCACCAGCAAAAATGTTTGGGCAAGGTAATCCCATATAACTCAGCTGCGATCCATCAGTACCTCCTCGTATAGGTTTTATCAAAGGTTCAATGTTAAGTTGTTTCATTGCTTCTTCGGCAATATCAACAATATGCATAACAGGTTCAACCTTTTCTTTCATGTTGAAGTATTGGTCTTTAATGTCAATGTCAATAACTTCTCTACCATATTCGGTATTGATATCAAAAGCAAGTTTTTGCATCACTTCTTTACGTGCTTCAAAGTGTGCTTTGTCATGGTCTCTAATAATGTATTTTAAAACAGTATCTTCAACTTCACCTTGTATAGAGTGTAAATGAAAAAAGCCTTGGTAATCTTCAGTATGCTCTGGTGTTTCTAATCGTGGTAAGGCATTAATAAATTCGGTTGCGATATACATAGAGTTTACCATTTTTCCTTTGGCATAACCAGGATGTACAATTTTACCTTTTACTTTTACAGTTGCTCCTGCAGCATTAAAGTTTTCATATTCTAATTCACCTATTTGACTTCCATCCATAGTGTAAGCCCAATCTGCTCCAAATTTTTCAACGTCAAACTTATGCGCTCCACGACCAATTTCTTCATCTGGTGTAAACCCAATTTTAATCGTGCCATGTTTTATTTCAGGATGCTGAATAAGGTATTCCATTGCCGAAACAATTTCAGTAATACCTGCTTTATCATCAGCACCTAAAAGCGTAGTACCATCAGTAGTGATTAGGGTTTGACCTTTGTAAAGCAACAGGTCTTCAAAATAACTAGGAGACAGGATAATGTTTTCTTCTGCATTTAAAGCAATGTCCTTACCATCGTAGTTTTCAATAATACGAGGTTTTACATTGGCTCCTGTAAAATCTGGTGAAGTATCAAAATGCGATATAAACCCAATTGTTGGTACATCGTGCTCAACATTGCTAGGTAAGGTTGCCATAATATAAGCGTTATTGTCTATGGTAACGTCTTTAAGTCCAATAGCTATAAGTTCTTTTACAAGTGCGTGTGCTAAATCCCATTGTTTAGCTGTACTTGGAGTTGTATCAGAGTTTGGGTCAGACTCAGTATCTACGGTTACATAGCTTATAAAGCGGTCAATAATATGTTGTTTTTCGATCATGTTTTTTATTTTATTCAAAAATAACATTTATAATTTTTTTGGTTTTTGAATTGTAGGTTTTTTTATTTAAAATTACTTTTGCGCAAACATAATTTCATGTACAAGATCATTGTTCGTCCATTACTATTCTGTTTCGACCCAGAACGCATTCATCACTTTACGTTTTCATTAATTCGATTTTTAAACAAAATACCTTTGGTACCTTCGTTGTTTAAAAGTTTATACTTGGTGAAAGACAAATCGCTAGAGCGACAATTATTTGGATTAACATTTAAAAATCCCGTTGGTCTTGCTGCTGGTTTTGATAAGGATGCTAAACTGTTTAACGAACTGGGTAACTTAGGGTTTGGGTTTATTGAAATAGGAACGCTAACTCCTAAGCCGCAACCAGGAAACCCTAAAAAGCGATTATTCAGATTAAAAGAAGATAACGCTATTATTAACCGAATGGGGTTTAATAATGGAGGTGTAGAAGAGGCTGTAAAACGATTAAAGAAAAATAAAGGTGTGCTTATTGGTGGTAATATTGGTAAAAACAAAGTAACACCTAACGAAAATGCAACTGATGATTACGTATACTGCTTTAACGCTTTATATGATTATGTCGATTATTTTGTGGTAAATGTAAGTTCTCCCAACACACCTAATTTAAGAGCGTTACAAGACAAAGAACCTCTAACTAAGCTTTTACAAGAGTTAAAACTGCAAAATGCTAAAAAGGCGAATCCTAAACCTATTTTATTAAAAATTGCTCCAGATTTAACCGATGAGCAATTATTAGATATCATTGATATTGTTAAAGTGACTAAAATAGATGGTGTTATTGCTACCAACACGACTATTTCTAGAGGAGGTTTACAGTCTGATAATAAAACAGAAGTTGGCGGATTAAGTGGTAAGCCATTAACACAACGTTCTACTGATGTGATTCGTTTCTTATCAGAAAAAAGCCAAAAAGCATTCCCAATAATTGGAGTAGGAGGCATTCATACAGCTCAAGATGCGCTTGATAAACTAGAGGCTGGAGCAGATTTAGTTCAGCTTTATACTGGGTTTATTTACGAAGGACCAAAACTTATTAAAGACATTAATAAAGCACTACTTAAAAAGCTTAAGTAATTTAAGTTAGTAACTAACAAAGCATTAGCTGTTTGTTGAAAATAGATTTTATGAAATCGTTTTCGATGACAATATTCTTTTCTATCTTTGAAGCTAATGAGCAATCCAGTAAAAATCATTGAATGCCCTAGAGATGCCATGCAAGGTATTAAGGCATTTATTCCTACCGAAAAGAAAGTACAGTACATTCAGTCTTTACTACGTGTAGGCTTTGATACTATTGATTTTGGAAGCTTTGTGTCACCTAAAGCTATTCCGCAAATGGTGGATACTGCCGAAGTCCTTTCGCAATTAGATTTAAGCAAAACGACTAGCAAGTTGTTGGCAATTATTGCAAATACAAGAGGAGCAAATGATGCTTCTCAGCACAAGGAAATTAACTATTTAGGCTATCCGTTTTCAATCTCTGAAAACTTCCAAATGCGAAACACGCATAAAACCATTGCAGAATCTGTAGTGACCCTAAATGAAATACTGGAAATAGCAGATAAGTCAAACAAAGAAGTGGTTGTCTATATTTCTATGGGATTTGGTAACCCTTATGGAGACCCTTGGAATGTGGATATTGTTGGTGAATGGACCCAAAAACTTGCAGCAATGGGAGTGAAGATTCTTTCGTTAAGTGATACTGTAGGGACTTCTAACCCTGAAAGTATTGATTATTTATTTTCCAACCTTATTCCTAAATATCCTCATGTAGAGTTTGGGGCACATTTACATACTACACCAACTACTTGGTTCGAAAAAGTAGATGCAGCATATAAAGCAGGTTGCAGACGTTTTGATGGAGCTATACAAGGCTTTGGTGGTTGTCCTATGGCCAAAGACGAACTTACGGGTAATATGCCTACTGAAAAGCTATTATCTTACTTTACATCTCAAAAAAGTAGCGACCTTAACGCTATGAGTTTTGAAAGTGCTTATAACGAAGCCACTAAAACTTTTACAGCATATCATTAATTTAAGGTTTCCTTAAAGCTATTTAGGTATTTAGTTGTATATTTGCATGCAATTATAATCGTAATTGCAACATGACAGCACATCAAAATAAGATACTAGGAGAAGGATTAACTTATGACGACGTACTTTTAGTCCCAGCCTATTCCGAAGTATTACCAAGAGAGGTTAAAATCCAAACAAAATTCACGCGCAACATTACACTTAACGTTCCTATAGTTTCTGCAGCTATGGATACCGTTACCGAAAGTAGAATGGCTATTGCCATTGCTAGAGAAGGAGGTATTGGTGTATTGCATAAAAACATGACCATTGAGGAGCAGGCTATAAAGGTAAGGCGTGTAAAACGTGCCGAAAGTGGTATGATTATAGACCCTGTAACTTTACCGCTTACTGCCAAAGTAATTGATGCTAAGCAAAACATGGCAGAGCACAGTATAGGTGGAATTCCTATTGTTGATGAAAACGGAACATTAAAAGGAATTGTTACCAATCGTGATTTAAGATTTGAAAAAGACAATGACAGAGCCATTGTTGAAGTAATGACTTCTGAAAACTTAGTAACTGCTGGTGAAGGCACATCTTTAATGGATGCTGAAGTTATTTTACAAGACAATAAAATTGAAAAATTACCTGTAGTTGATGATAACTATAAACTTATTGGGTTAATAACATTTAGAGATATTACTAAACTCACCCAAAAACCTATTGCAAATAAAGATAAATACGGAAGATTACGTGTTGCTGCTGCTGTTGGTGTTACAGGAGATGCTCTAGATAGAGTATCTGCTCTAGTAATTGCAGGTGTTGATGCTGTTATTATTGATACAGCTCATGGACATACCAAAGGTGTGGTTTCAGTGCTAAAAGAAGTAAAAACTAAATACCCAGAATTGGATGTAGTAGTAGGTAATATAGCTACTGCTGCAGCTGCAAAGTACTTAGTAGAGGCAGGAGCTGATGCTGTAAAAGTAGGTATTGGTCCAGGGTCAATATGTACAACACGTGTAGTTGCAGGTGTAGGTTTTCCTCAATTTTCAGCAGTATTAGAAGTTGCTGCAGCAATAAAGGGTAGTGGAGTACCAGTAATTGCTGATGGTGGTATTCGTTACACAGGTGATATCCCTAAAGCCATTGCAGCAGGAGCTGATAGTGTAATGTTAGGATCGCTTTTAGCAGGAACTAAAGAATCTCCGGGTGAAACCATTATTTACGAAGGAAGAAAATTTAAATCGTATCGTGGAATGGGATCGGTTGAAGCCATGAAACAAGGTAGTAAAGACCGTTATTTCCAAGATGTAGAAGATGACATCAAGAAGCTAGTACCAGAAGGTATTGTAGGTCGTGTGCCATACAAAGGCGAATTGGTAGAAAGTATCCATCAGTTTATTGGCGGATTACGTGCTGGAATGGGTTATTGTGGTGCCAAAGATATTGAAACACTTAAAGAAACTGGACAGTTTGTAAAAATCACAGCTAGCGGAATCAACGAAAGTCATCCGCATGATGTCACTATTACTAAAGAAGCTCCTAATTATTCAAGATAGATTTAGATTGTTATTGGGTTACTCATTTTAATGGGAAAGATTATAAATTAGATAATTTAGGATTTGTATTAGCATTATACTTTTCAGAAGGTACTTTTTATTGTACCGTTGCAGGACTTATTATTTAATTTTTAGTGCCAATCCAAGTAGTACCCATTTTTACAGCATAAAAGGTGTCTTTTGAAGAAGTGTCGGTTCGCAAACCTTGTTTTAGTTTTCTATTATACCATTTTTGCATGCCAATATAGTCTTGCTTGCTAGCATAACTATCTTCTTCTAAATCGATATCAGACTGAAAAAAATGATCTTCATCCAATGCATAAGTCCAATTAAAAGTGTTTAGCTCTTCTTGAAGTTTACCGTAATTTTGAGATGAAAAATTATGCTGGTCTTTTGGTTTATAAAATGTGATGTCATAAAAATTTACCATTTCATCAATAGCACAAACAACTTGAGACTTTTTTAATCGAGGTTCAAACAACCAAATTGCCAAATAGTAAGGCTTGTTTAATGTGTTTAGCTGCTGTTCCCAATGGTTATAAATATCCAATAAACCTTTTATAATTTCTTGTCTGTGTTTGAGTTTAGGTGAAGGTATATTGGAACCTGTAATAGAGATGTTGGCAAAAGGACTTACCCATATTTTACAGTAATTTCGCTTACTAGATTTAAGATAATCTAAGTCTAACTCTATATTGTAGTTTTTCCATTCTTCAATAGATTTTAAAATACGATTACCACCTCTTATTTTTCGATGCCTTATCATTATATAGCAGCTTTTTTTAACTTTTTATGAGTAAAACGTTGTTGTAAGTTTAATATTCAGGACAGTAGTTGTTTGTAGGACTTAAACTCTCATCAACACTTATTTTATCATTGCTATGCCTAAAACAGTTTAAATAATGCCCTCCTTCAAAACCAATACTCCAGTCTTTAAACAGCCCATATGATCCACCTATAGCTTCATAAAAATATTGATTATTACTTAGTTTATATTTTTTTAAATAGCTATCTCCTATAGGTATTGAATCAATTTCGGTAACCACTTCATTATTTGAGCTCCATTTATAGTTTAAAACATCTCCAAGGGTAATGTTAAAATCAGCATACAACTCTTCGTTATTTTGATTTTTATTAACAAAGTACACCATACTTGCATCTTGACGCATTGCGCATCTATAATTTAAACTTGTACTTGTAGATATAAATTGATAAGCACTAGCAGAGGCAGGCAAATGAAAAATGGAATCTAACTGATTCGTATACATTTTTTTGTACTCAACGTTGTTAATAAGCGTATCTCCATCAAAAAAATAGGTTAAATATATTTTGGTTGATTCAATTGTTGCTGTTGCACCATTAAAATATTCATATTCGCCTCTATGATACCACTTGTTAAATTCAGAAACCATTTCAATACTATTGTTGGTGTCTATTGAGTCAGAATCGTCATTAGTACAGTTAAATAATATAACAGTTACAATTAGTAGTAGTATTTTTTTCATAGTTGAGTGTTTGTGTGTTGTAAAAATGCAATGAACTATACACGTTGTTTTGTCACATTTATTAATAGCAAATTACATTTTTGGTCTTCCTTCCAAATGATTTTTTATAAGTCTGTAATGAAAATCATTCAGTCTTTTAGCTTCATGTTCCTTTGTAATTAGTTCCAAAATTTCTGGAAAATATTTTTTTTGAGAATGTCTAAATATAAGCCAAATGTTAAGTTTTGGACAGTCAATTCGTTCATCAGATATCCATCCGTATTTTTTGGTCAGTCCAATTAATTTTTCTGTGTTTCTGTTATCAATTTCAATTTGTAGAGACCAAACCGAATCAATTTCTTTTTTTGAACTATTATTTTCAGTACCAAAAGAACCACCTAAGATTTCTCCACTTCTATATAATTGATCATTATTAATCATTTCATTCAACAATCGACACATTTTACCATTGTTTTCAATTGATTCTTGACCAAAGCAAATAAATGAGAATTGTATTAAAATGATTAGTATGAGGTGTTTCATAATGTGCTACAACGGTTTTGTGTATGATTTGTGTCGTGTTTTAGTAAGTAATTTAGCAAATAAAAACCGAATAGAAAATCCGCGAGGATTTTCGTAAGTAGGCTCTCATAAGCAAAGGATTATATAAGGTGTTGTAGATCGTTTTTTTCTTCTGTTATAAATCTATATTTCTCTTGAATTTCTTCATCAGTTAGTTTGCTTTCCGACTTTTCTTTTTCAATTATTTCCGAAAAATTTGATTTTAGATAAGAAATCATATTTACATAATCTTGATAGTTAGAATCAGTCGAAAACTCGAAAAGAATTACAAATTTTCTATTTAATTCCACGTACTTTTTTAAATCGGATATTTTGTTCGAATATGAATCGGTAATTAAAAAATTGTTTGCATTTACCTTTAGATTTAGCACTTTCTTTTCCAAAAAGTAAGGTTCCAATTCTGGATAATAATTTGGTGCTCCTTTTCTTCTTAAATGGTCTACAATAAATTCCGAATCGTTTTGAATATAAGGTGGTAATGTAATTCTTAAATCATTTTTTCCTTTAAGGTTAAGGATGAACGATTGTTTAAACGCTTTTCTAAACTCTTTTGTCAAATTTTGAAAAGTTTGGTAAGATAGATTTTGGTCAAGTGATAAAATAACCTTTGGATAATCGTGATAATGTCTTTGAAAACGAAGCGAATCAATTCTGCTATGCAAAGTTGAATCCAATTTTGTGATTAAAGTATCGTCATCAATTATTCTAAATTCAGTTTCCGAGACTTGGTCTACATAAATGAGATATTCAGCTGTGTTTTCCTCTATGGAATAATTAGTAAATTCAGATTGAGGTAGATTGATTTGATTTCTGTTTTTTGAGCAAGAAATGAAAATCAAAATTATCAATATGTAGTTAAAAAGTTTCATTTTTCTCAAATGCACTATAACGGTCTCGGCTATGAGTAGTTGCGTGGTTTAGCTCGTAATTTAGCAAATAAAAACCGAATAGAAAATCCGCGAGGATTTTCGTAAGTAGGCGAGTACTAGCAATGGATTATATACGTTGTTGTGGCACGTATTTTATTTTTTTCGGTATGCTGTAATTTCCATTGGTCCAGTTGGAATTAAGCAAAGTTTTAAAAATTCCGACGTAACTTCTTTGATTGGAATTGAGCCATTTCTTTTTCCATTATAATACATAGAAACAAAAAACGTTGAGTCAATTTTTTCAATCACTTTTTTCTCTCCTTCTTTTTTCTTAAACAGTTTGAGTCTTTCTTTGTCCCAAAGTTCTTTATTAAATTCAAATTCCGATTCTCGTCCGTTTTCAGTCAGAACGAATGTTATTCTTTCAATATCTTCTTTTTTCAGCGTTGTAATTGTTGGTTCAAGTCGATAAAAGTCACATTCAAAAACAGCGTCTTTGTCATTTGATTTTCCGTCGATAAACCACTTTATATGATTCTCATTAACGATTTCATATTTAGAGGTTTTCTCATTGTTTTGATTTAAAAAGTCTCCATTGTCCATTTTCAATGTTGTTGCTTTTTCTTTTAGAGAAAAATCAGTATAAATGTCAACATTGTCATTGTTGATTTCAAGAAGTTGAAAACCAGGATATCCTTTTTTTTCATTTCCGGAATCAACGTCTTTCAGAATCCATTTTCCATTCATATTTTGTCCGATTACGGAATTAAAAAATCATTGTTAATAGTATGATAGCTGTCGTTTTTCTCATATGTGCTTGAACGTGTTCGTGTATGGCTCGTTGCGGGAAATCCGCGAGGATTTTCCGCCGCAACCGAAAGATAGCAAATTGCAATGAATTCCGATTAGGAATTCAGCCGCAATGAGCTATACACGTTGTTGTGGCTAGTTATTTTTTGGTGATTTCTCTTCCAATTCTTTCGTATTCCATTTTTACATTTTGGGGCATTCCTCTAGCTCCAATAGATTCTGAAATATCAAATCCATTTGGCCAAAAGTATCCTAGCATTCCTATCACTTTTTCATCACTTTTGGCTAAATCATAATAGTTATTAGCAACTTCATCCATTTGGTTCAATACTATGCCTCCAAAGTCTCCGTGTGCCCAATTTATATAATGACTATCTAGAATAACCATAATCCTTTGATTTGGGTCAGATAGTTTTGATTTTAGCATATGCCAATCTTGTTGAAATTCAGTGTTTGTATTTGGGTTTTTTACAAAATAACGGTCAAAACCTACCCAATCAATTGTTTCTGGAACCTGAAAGGTATTCAATGATGGATAAGCTTCAATTACCATCGTGGGAATGTTCGGAAATTCTCCTTGCAATAGTTGAGCCACAGCATCCAATTCCAAGAAGGATATTCCATTCCAGGTAGGTTCTTCGCCAATGTAAAATGTACCAACGTAATTGGTGTTTAAAATAGATTGATTTATAGTTTTAAATTCATTCCATCTGTCCTGATAATCCGTCCTTAAATCATAA
This sequence comes from Gaetbulibacter sp. PBL-D1, assembly GCF_050509525.1. Taxonomy (NCBI): domain Bacteria; kingdom Pseudomonadati; phylum Bacteroidota; class Flavobacteriia; order Flavobacteriales; family Flavobacteriaceae; genus Gaetbulibacter; species Gaetbulibacter sp. PBL-D1. The sequence goes on from NZ_JBNWKB010000008.1 coordinate 130,335, forward strand.
TTTGATTGTGAAGGACTGTTATTGTCTATTAATTCAAAGAACAATTCATTGAGATGTAAAATTGCTTTTAAATCCAAATCGGCAAATGTTTGTGTCCTTTGAACAATATTGTCGTTTGGATTCACAACTAAAATATCTGCTATGTTACTAAATTGATGGATTTCATCAGCGTAATTTGTTTTGATTTCCGAATCGGTTGGGTCATCCCAAAATGTGTCAATAATTGTAAATCCGAAAAATTCGATGTGCGTGTTTGAGTTTTCAAACGTACTCGATTCGTCATCTTTTTTACATGCAAAAAGAAACCAGAAAATTAATATGTAAGCTAGAATGTTTTTCATTTCTTTTAATTAGCCACAACGCTGCGCTATGCGTAGTGTGGTTTTGGATTTTAAAAATAGTGAATTTATTCACAAATTTTTATAAATACAGTTTAAACCACATCAAATTGCGTATAGCTATTGTTCTTGCACGTTTTCACTCGAAGTGCGGTTAAAGTCGATGTTAGTTGATATACCTAGGAGCAATTTGGCATAGCGCAGCGTTCAAGCACATTTCCAATGGGGTGAGAATTGCGAAGCAATGTAGCAACATTGGTCGGCTTTAGCCGAATGTGCTTGAACGGTAACGTATAAGAATAGTAGCGGATTTTTATGCACTTACTTTTCGGTTTGTTACTGTCGTTTGATTTATAAATTTAATTTTTTTAATGTACTTAAACCGCTATTATTTTTATACAATGTTGTAAAACGTTTTTAGTTGTCATATTGTGAGACCGTAATATTGTCAACCTTATTTTTTTCACAATGGAATGCAATATGGCTAACGTCATTTACATCGACTTTGTATGGTATTTTTTGTCCAAATTCCCAATAAATCCAAGGTTCCCATTTATTTTTTCCTTTTATCAAAACGGAAACATATAAATTTAGACTTCTATCTATTTCTATATTCTCAAAATCGGCTAATTTATAAACTGTACTTTTACTATGGTTCACTCTAAACTGCTTCTGATTTTTTAGCTTTTCACTTATTTGTTTTTGACTAGTTCTATTCTTGCTCTGAAGAATAATTACTCTAGCTTGTACATTTTTTTCTGTTTGAAAGGCTATTTTCTTTGTATTCTTATTTAGACTAAAGGGAAATATTTCATTGGTTTTCCATAACTTCCAAGGCTCATACTTATTTGTGTTTTCTAAAACCGTAACATAAAGATTTTTATCCCTGTTAATCACTATTTTTTCTAAATCTTGATTGTAATTATAAATTGAATTAATACCATTAACTACTTCAAATGATTGAAATGAAACATTATTCGATTTGAATAAATATGGATGTAAAAAATAGATTAGAATTATAATTGCAATACTGCCAACTAACCAAAACAGATTTTTACTATCATTTTGTTTTGATGTATAATTATTAGAATATGTCGATTTACTCTTCTTTCCTTTTTTTCTTCTTATTTCCTCCATCATTTTCTCAAACCTTTCTGATTGAGTTTCTGAAGAATAATTTTGCTTTTCTGTAAATGGTTTACTAACAGACTGAACTGGTTTATATACCTTATTCTGTTTTTTGTTTTGGTTGTAATAATGATTGGGTGTCCATTCTTCCATTTACTTATTCTAAGATAATATTATTTGAAGAAAAATTTGATGGTAAGTTTATTTGATAAAATTTATTTTTAATGATATGGCTATATAAATGTTTAGCCATACTATTCTCTTGAAAAATATTTTTGATAATTGATTCTAAGTAATTTAAATCATATAATTTCAAAGTAAGATATGATTCTGTTTTGCTTATCCAAAGATTATAATTTTCAAAACCAGTACTAGTTTCCTCAAAAAATGTTTTTACAATATCCAAATCTTCTTTTTTCGTATTCTTCCAAGCATCGTAAATTTCAATATTGGATTGTTTACTAGTTGATGACACCGAATTGAAATGATTTAATTGATGATTTTCTGTAGTATTAAAGTTAAGTTCAGGAAATTCAGTCATAACCTTTTTTAACTGATTAAAAGACTGATGATTTATTTGGTGTAAACTTTGAGCTTTTGCACCAGCAGTAAAAATTTTATTAAATGCGATGTTTAAGTTTAATTTACTTTCAATGAATAAGTCCTGCCATTCTTTCATACTTTTGGACCTATTCCTTTCGTCTCTAAATCTAGGTTTAGTATGGATTTCGTGCAAATAGTTCTGAATACTCCTTATTATATTTTCTAAATTAGAGATATTATGATTATGTTTCTCAATAAGTATGTTTGACATTTCCAGTTTGGTTTAAATGTTTTACAACGTGTTTGTATATAGAAAGTAGCGTGTAAGTATACACATACTTTTCCGACTAAATTAACGTTATTAAATTGGCTATGCAATTAATTTTGGAACAGAATTAGCTATTTTTTATATACGTTGTTGGCAACTGTTATTTTTTTCTTATATTTCAGAATAGAAAGTTGTCATTAAAGTTCAATTATTTATATTTGAAAAAAAATTAAAAGATGGATAAAAAACGAGCAAATGCTAAATATTCTGATGGAAGACAGAATATTGAATTTAGTGTTTCAATTTTCTTATGGGAAGAAAATTCTATTTTTTATGTTTATTCTCCTGCTTTAGATTTGACAGGTTATGGCTTAACTAAAGATGAAGCAAGAGAGTCTTTTGAGACTGTTTTAGAAGAGTTTATAAAGTATACTCACAATAAAAAAACAATTTTCAAAGAATTAGAAAATCTTGGTTGGGCAGTAAATAAAAGAAGAAAACGAGTAGTTTCTCCTGATTTTGAAGATTTATTATCTGAAAACGAGCATTTTAGACATTTATATAAATCAAAAGATTTAGTAAGAGACTCGTCTAATGTCAATCTTCAACTCGCTTAATTATGTCAACAAGGCATCTCCGAAATGTTTCTATATCTCAATTAGAGTCTTTTCTCGAGTTATGTCTCTGTAAGTACATTAAAAATAGAAAAGGTCATATTCAATATACCAGAGCTGATTTAACAAGACCTTTACCTTTTCAAAATCATATTGATCCAGTTCCAGGGTTTATAGTAAAGAATTTATTAAGAGGCCTAGGTTATTCAAAAAACGATTTTCACGATATTCTTGAAAATAAAAAGGAAGTTGTTAGAAAAGGAAATAAATTTATACTTCAAGACGTAGTTAAAAAGAAGAAATAATCTTTCTTCATAATTGTTGCCAACGCTGCGCTATGCGTAGTGTGGTTTTGGATTTTAAAAATAGTGAATTTATTCACAAATTTTTATAAATACAGTTTAAACCACATCAAATTGCGTATAGCTATTGTTCTTGCACGTTTTCACTCGAAGTGCGGTTAAAGTCGATGTTATTTTGATATACCTAGGAGCAATTTGGCATAGCGCAGCGTTCAAGCACATTTCCAATGGGGCGAGAATTGCGAAGCAATGTAGCAACATTGGTCGGCTTTAGCCGAATGTGCTTGAACGGTCTTGTATATGAAAAGTAGCGGATTTTAAGCACTAACTTTTCGGATTATAACAGACCTTTAATTTGTTCATTTTCTTTCGATTAAGCGATTAAACCGCTATTTTTTATATACGTTGTTGGCGATAGTTTTTATTTGTCAAGTTGCTTTTGAAATTTATTTAAATATTTAGCCAAATGAAATCCGTCAACTAACCCGTGATGAGCTTCAATTGAAACGGGTAAATATTTTTTTTTATCTCTAATTTTAAATTTACCAAAAGTGATTTTTGGAACAGATTCCTTTCGATTCAAGTTAGTAGGATGCAGCAAGCCCGAAAAGGATGTCCAAGGAATTGTTGAATGTCTTATTAAGTCTTGCTTTACATCATCATCATTTAATCTTAATCCTGTAGAATTTTGAACGTTTGTAATTTCTTTTTGTAATTCGGCATTAAATGTTTTAAAATCATCTGTAAAAGGCACAAAGATAAATCCGAAAGTTCCGTCTTCTCTACTAATCGTTGCCCCTGCATTGATAACCTGAAACGAAACTATTTCATCATCGATTATACGGTACTTTAGTTCGTTGACAGAATTTACAGCAATCATTGACTTATGTAGATAATGAGCAAAAAAAGATTCGCCTTTTCTTTTAGCATTTTCATAGGCTAATGTACATTCAACTTCAGTTACAATACCAAAATATGGATTTGCCATTTTTGAGAAAAATTCAAAATGTTCTTTTCTATTCCAATTTTTAGTGTCTATTATTTTCATTCTTTTATCAATGTCACGATTTTGTGTTTTTAATTATCGCCAACGACTCGCGGATATGTTTCGTTGCGGTCAACGAGCCACGTAAAGCTTGCTTTAAAGTGGTAGTAGTTGAAAGAGCAACGAACAAAAGAAAAACCAATTGCGTAGCAATGAAATATATCCTTTGTTGTCCGCTATAATTTTTCTACAAGTTAATAAGATTGTACAAATAATTTAAATTTATTTAATGTCCTTTTTAATAGATGTTTATCAAAATAGTTTTATTCTATGAAAAATCTTTATGAATTTTATTTATCTCTAGGTTTTGATTTGAATCTAGTAGAAAATGATTTAAGGTATTTTAGTGGTGATTATACTTTAAAAGATGGCACTAAGTTGGTTGTAATACACACTGGTGATATACATAGGTTATATAGTGAAAAAACAGGTATGGTATGTTTTCTTATACCAAACTCTTATATTGAATATAACAATGTTTTGCTTGTTCAAAAAATTTTGAAAATCAGCGTTTTTTTTAAAGGTTTGTTTCCTAAATTGTATCAACAAATTGTTTTATTGGATACTGAGTAGGTCTAATCATTTTAATACAATATTGATTTATTTGTTCTTTGCTGTCATTCACTAAACTTTTTTTGAAGTATTCCTCCCCAATTTCTAATGCTTTGTTTATTTCATTTAATAAATCATTTTGAATGCCTTCATTTTCTAAAATATTCTTAGCTTTTAAGATAGCTTTATATATAATATTAGGGGAGTATATAGTAAAGATTCTTTGTGCATCTAAAATTTCATATATATTTTGAAGTTCTTTTTTATTAACCATATATAAAAATATTAAGACAAGGCGAAGCCTTGCAGGGTTTTTCTTTTGTATCCGCGAGTCGTTGTCCGCAATTAGTGTCACAGGTCAAACGGAATGCAATGAGTTTGGTGACACGTATCCGATACGAGCACCGAAACAGCGACCAAAGGGAGCGATTGTTGAGGTGCGATGTTGAGGTTATTGCGGACAACGGTCTCGTATAACCGTCAGTTACGGGTTAATATGCGTTAATTTTCGATTTAGCACAGGTGTTAGCAATTCCGAGTGGATTCGGACGTAGTCGAATCCGCCGTAATTGCGGTTATACATTGTTATATAGTATTATCACTCGTTTTCTTTAAAATACTCATAAAGCCTTTATATATAGGGGTTTTGTGTTTTTAGTTAATGCAAAATAATGCAATAAAATACTACAAAATGTTAGGTTTGTTATACCTATTGTTGTACCTTAGTATTCAGTTGCACTCTATTGCGCTACCTAAAAACCAGAGTATTATGTCTTCAATAAAAATAGTTTTAAGGAAAGATAAAATAAATAAAACAGGTGTTGCACCTCTTTATTTACGTGTTATAAAAGACCGAAAAACTAAATTCATTTCATTGAGTGTAAAACTACAGCCTAACGAATGGGATGAAGATAAACAAAAAGTAAAGAAGAATCATAAAAGCTCTACAAGATTAAACGCATATATATCTAAAAAGGTTGCAGATGCAGAGGGTGAAATTGCAGATTTAGAAAGAAGAAACCAATCTACCTCAGCAAGAAGAATAAAAGAAGCTATAAAAGGTAAACCTTTAATTAACTTCTTTGAGTTCGCTTATGATAGATGTGAGAAGTTAAAAGATACGGTTACGTTATCTACATACAGAAGTTATAAAAACAATATAGAAAAGTTTGAAAGGTTTATTGGTCATAAAGAAATAATGTTTGATGATATTACAGCCTCAACTTTAAAAAACTATGCTTCACATTGCAGTTCTAAGTTAGGTAATAATAACACAACTATAAACTATGCGTTTAGAATCCTAAATTTAATGTTTAGAGAAGCAAAAAGAGAGGATTTAATATCAAATGAACTTGTACCCTTTACAAAGTTTAAAGTAAAGAAAAACAAGACTACAAAGCGTTATTTAAACGCTGAGCAACTTGAAGCACTAATAAATTTAGAAGTACCACAAGAACATAAAGCACAGGTTATTAAAGATATGTTTGTTTTTTCTGTTTTTTCTGGAGGTTTAAGATTTGGTGATGTTATCGAGTTGCAATGGAAAAACTACGATAGTAAAAATCATAGAATTACAAAGACGATAAGAAAAACAAAAAGGCAGCATAGTATTAGAATAGGTCAAAAGGCAGTTGATATTTTAGAAAAGTATGCAACCGAAAACCAAAAACAAAACGATATAATATTTCCTTTTGCTTCAGTAGATGAACAATATTTCAAAGATAGAGAATACAGAAGTTTAATAACCAATAGAGCAATTTCATTGAGCAATATGTATTTAAGTAGATTTGGTAAGCAGTTAGAATTACCTTTCAATTTATCATTTCACATTAGCAGACATACATTTGCTACAAGAGCTTTAAATAATGGTATGCGAATAGAACACGTATCTAAATTAATGGATCATTCCGATATTGGAATAACACAAGTATATGCAAAAATTATTAGTAGTGAGTTGGATAATGCAGTAGATAAATACATCAATTAAAATATGTTTAATAAACCAATAAATAATATAGTTAAAGAGCATTTTGAAACAATGCGAAGAACTGCAAAAGAAAAGGCTGAAAAGGATTTTAAAATAAATATACTTGATAAGATTGAGGGGTTAGATGACTTTCAAAAATTAAAGCTATGTGTTGCTGAAGATGAAAAAAATAAAATATTAAAGAAAGAAGACCCACACCCATACTATATAAATAATAGTGATGATTGGTTGCTAACTCAATTTGCAAATCGTCATTTTTTACTAAATGTTGATGAAACTGATGAGTTTATTCAATCGGTGTATTTAGGTGATTATGATAAATTAATTTTTGATAAGATTGATGAATTATTAAAGCGTATACCTAAATTAACTTATGAGGATTTTTTAACAGGGGTTCAATGCCAATATCTGGAAACCTTCGATTATTATTACAACATAGAGAAAGAAGATTATTATGAGATTTCTAAATGGCAAATGAATAGTTTATTGGATGTAGTTCAATATGATGTTGTCAATAGTATTGGAGCATATCAAGAGTATTGCAAAACAATTAAAAACCCTCTTAACTTCATCACACAAGAACTTTCTATTCTTGATGAAGAACTTTCAGAAGCAATAAATGACGGATCAGTTTTAAAACAAATTTTATCCAAACTTTATATTTTTAGGAATAATGATTTGAGCAAATATAATAATGATTTGCTATTAGAAAATTATCCTTTGTTTTTCAATGATGAAAACAATTACAGAAAACTAAATCCTGAAAATTTAAAAGAGCCTTTAAATAAAATTTCTAATAATGTTAAAACTATTGTTAGCAATGAACTTACTTTATTTTATGTTTTAGATACTGTATTGAAATGGATGAAAAATATTATTAAAGGAAAGTCAATAAATGAGCCTTTTGAATATATAGACTTAAAAAAGAAAATTGAAGAAGTTAAGGAAGAAACAGAAAATGAATATCAAATAGAAATTGATGAATTGAATGACTTTTGTTTCAATGATGAAACAATTACCTTAGAACAAAAAAAGGAATATCTAAGAGCTAAATTTGAAGACGAAATTGATGCTTACAACAAAATTAAAGACAAAAGAATATTCTTCTTTTTAAGAGATGAAAACGAAAACTTATTAATTGAAAATTTAAGGTTCAGTTATATTATTAATGATTCTCTTGATGAAGTATTAGAAGAATTAAAAAAAGCATATAGGATTTTAAATGTAAGTTGGGAAATTACAGGAATTTTCTATGAATTGTTTGATAGTAGAACAATGTACTACAAGAATGATTCTGGTTCACATTTAATAATTCATTCACTAATGAATGATATGGTATTAGATAAAGATGATTATAATGAATTGCATTCATCAATGGATGTTTTCTTTCAGCGATTTCAAAATGATGCTGTTCCTTTAGATATTCATTTTATAAATCATCGAAATATTCATTTACGCTTATTTGATAAATGCATTTCAAGGCTTCAAGAGGTATTAGATAATGCAGAACCAAGTAATAAAGTCCTTTACATTCAAACAAGGTTAAAAGAGTTAAAGCAAAGAGAATTAAAGTTTAGATCAATAGCCGAAAGAAATAAAGAGTTTGAAGATAAAGAAGATAAATACCCAAATTTATTTAAAGACTTTTTATCAATAGAAGCAGATTTTATAAAAGAGACAATGCAAGTAAATCCAATGACCTATTTGCCAAAATCTGATAGCAAACTTTTAATTGAAGAAGTAAAGACTTTTAAAACATTTGTAAACCAAGATAAGCAGAATTATATACTAAAATTGCTTGAAGATTTAAGTATTACAGTAGGTGGTAAATCAACTTTAACTGAAAGAAAAAAAGGAGCTATAAGAGGTGTTGTGGAAGCATTAAGAGAAGAAAATATTTTACCTCAAATGGGTATAGCTAAGTTGTGTAAAATCATAGCAAAAGAGATAGACTTAGAATTAAAGTCTAAACTTGATTTTTCTGATATTTCTCAAAAGTTTCAAAAAGATGCAAAACAATACATAAAAAACAATCCACTTCATTAAAATACAGTTAATAAAAGGTCTTATAAGGTCAGCCTTATAAGTACCTATCCAGAGCTTAATATTTGTTGCAGAAATAATTAGTAACATTAAATATTAAGTAAATGGAAGCAGTAATTTTAACAGCAGAACAGTACAACAATTTAGTATCAAGATTAGATGAATTAAAAACATCTTTAGAATCTAATCAAAAACCATCTCACGAAGTTTTTCTTGATAATCAAGAGTTTATTCAGCTAATGCATATTAGTAAAAGAACAGCTCAAACGTGGCGAGATGAAGGTAAAATATCATTTTCTCAAATCGGCAGTAAGATTTACTACAAGATGAAAGATGTTGAAGTATTATTAAATAAAAACTACAACAAGGCTTTTAAAAACAAAAGGTAGTTGCTTTGTACGATACTAACGTTATAATAAAGCAATTAAACAAATTACCAAAAGAAGCTGTTACCAGAGCCGAAAAACCTTTTTATTGGAATAATTGTTTGTGGTCACCGAAGTTTAATTTAAAAACAGGTGAAATAACTTGTTATGTTGCTAAACTCAAAAACCTTGATTTAAAACTAAGAGGTTCAGAACTTACAGTAAGTAATAGTTTGCAAAAATTCTATATGAATAATAACTATAAACCATTTGTTTTTTCTGAAGTTGTAAATGCAATAGCAGAATTAGATGCTTACTTTGATTTTGATTTATATTCAGCACAAGTAAAAAGAACATCGGTTGCAGTTGTTATAAACGATATTGAAGATAATACATTCAAGAATTGGTTAGAATACAAAGGCAAAAAACCATTGGTAATGCGTAATAAAACTCGTGTTTATGGTGCTCACTTTAAAGCAACTAATTACAATATTAAAGGGTATGATAAAACGTATCAATCTAAAAATGAATCTGGTAAAAAAATAGATAATAGTTTAATAAGATTTGAATTTGAAGCAAATCACAGATATATAAATACAGGAAAAAATGCAATAGGTATATATACGGTAGCAGATTTAGTAAACAAAACAAAGTTTAATGCATTAGCAGATGAATTATTAAAAGTTTATGATACTATTAAAAAACAACCAGTAATTAACTATCAAGAACTACAACCAAAAGATATATTATTGTTGGGTGCTATGAAAGACAAGTATAGTTTTAATGGGTTAAAAAAGTATCATAAAGATTCATTTACTTTATACAGAAAAAAGTATACTAAACTATTAGAGAACTTTACTGATTCTGAATTAGAAGACAGCATTAGAAGTAAAATTATTGAACAGATAAACTACTGTAAAAACAACTAACGTTTTACAACTTGTAATATACCCTAAAACAGGGGTAAAAAGTAAATGCTGTAAATCGTATAATTAAGTCAGATTAATATTATATTTTTAACATTCTTAAAATTGTAAACAATCAAATGTCAGAAGACCATAAAAAACAGTTAGAACAACAACTCTGGAATATAGCGAACACCCTAAGAGGTAAAATGAATGCCGATGAGTTTCGTGATTATATATTAGGCTTTATTTTCTATAAATATTTAGCAGAGAAAATCGAACTATATGCCAACAAAATATTAAAAGAAGGTGGCGACACATTTTTATTTTCAGAAATAGATGAAAACACAGAAACAGGATTAGAATATATAGAAGCCATAAGAGAAGAATCTTTAGAGAAATTAGGCTACTTTTTAAAGCCTTCAGAATTATTTACATCTATTGCCAAAAGAGGAAACTTTAATGATGAAGGAGAAACTTTGGTAAAAGAAAGTGAAAGCACTTATAATACCAAAGACAATTTCATATTAGAAGACTTACAAAAAATTCTAAACAATATCCAAAACAGTACAATGGGTACGGATAGCGAAGAAGATTTTGAAGACCTCTTTGAGGATATGGATTTAAACTCTACCAAATTAGGTAAAACACCAGAAGCTCGTAACGAGATTATAGCTAAAGTACTCGCACACTTAGATAAAATAGATTTCAAATTAGAAAATACCGAGTTAGATGTATTGGGTGATGCCTATGAGTATCTAATTGGGAAATTTGCAAGTGGAGCAGGTAAAAAAGCAGGAGAATTTTATACACCGCAAGAGGTAAGTATGGTATTGGCTAAGTTGGTAACAACAGGTAAAAAGAAACTAAAATCTGTATACGACCCAACCTGTGGTAGTGGTTCTTTGTTATTACGTGTAGCTAAAGAAGTAGATGAAGTAAACAACTTTTATGGACAAGAATTAAACCGTACTACTTACAACTTAGCACGTATGAATATGATACTACACGGTGTCCATTACCGTGAGTTTGATATTAAGCAAGAAGATACCTTAGAGCATCCACAACACTTAGAACACCGTTTTGAAGCTATTGTTGCAAATCCACCATTTTCTGCAAAATGGAGTGCCAACCAACTCTTTATGAGTGATGACAGATTTAGTCAATACGGTAAGTTAGCACCAAGCAGTAAAGCAGATTTTGCATTTGTACAACATATGGTACATCATTTAGCCGAAAACGGACAAATGGCAGTTGTATTACCACACGGTGCATTGTTTAGAGGAAATGCTGAAGAACACATTCGTCAATATTTAATTAAAGAGAAGAACATATTAGATGCGGTTATAGGTTTACCTACTAACTTGTTTTACGGTACACCAATACCAACGTGTATTTTAGTGTTTAAAAAGTGTCGTGAAAATCCAAATGATGTTTTGTTTATTGATTCAAGTGCATATTTTGAAAGAGGAACACAAAATGTTTTAAGACCATCTGATGTTGAAAAAATCATAACAACATATAGAGATAGAACCGTAGTTGATAAGTATAGTTATGTTGCACCGCTTTCCGAAATAGAAGAAAACGAATACAATCTTAATATTCCAAGATATGTAAACACATTCGAGGAGGAAGAAATTATTGATGTTTCAAAAGTATCTACCAAGTTGAAAGCTTTAGAAATGGATATGAAAGAAACTGATGATGCATTAATAGCACTTTGTAATGAACTAAACATAGAGACACCTTTTTAAAAATGGATAAAAGAGAAAGTAAAATACCTCTTATCAGATTTCCAGAGTTTAAAGAGGGTTGGGAGCATAAACAATTAAATGAATTGCTAAAAGTTTCTAAGAAAAAAAACAAAGACTTAAAGTATTCTAAAGAAGAAGTATTATCGGTTTCTGGTGAATTAGGTATTGTAAACCAAATAGAACATTTAGGGCGTTCATACGCTGGTGCTTCTGTTCATAATTACGGTGTTGTAGAAAACGGAGATATAGTGTACACTAAAAGTCCTTTAAAAGAGAATCCTTACGGTATTATCAAATTAAACAAAGGTGTCCCTGGTATAGTATCAACATTATATGCTGTTTACAATGTAAAAGAAAATGAAGCTGATGGTGAATTTATAGAGCATTACTTTTCATTAGATGCTAATACCAATCGTTATTTAAGACCTTTAGTAAGAAAGGGAGCTAAAAACGATATGAAGATTAACAATGAATATGTATTACACGATAGAATCTTTGTACCTAAAAAGGAAGAGCAAAAACGCATTGCACATTTTTTTAATGTAATTGATACTAAAATCAATAAATTAAAAGAAAAACATAATCTTTTAGAAGATTATAAAAAAGGTATAATACAAAAAATATTTACCCAAGAAATAAGGTTTAAAAAAGAGGATGGCAGGGATTTTGCAGATTGGCAGGTTAAGAAACTTTCTGATATTGCTGTAAAAAAATCTTCAAGTATTTCTGCTAATACAATTACTGATTGTGTAGGTTCATATAATATTTATGGTGCTTCAGGTTTATTTCAAACAGTTGACTTTTTTGAAGAAAAAGAAGATTATATAGCAATTGTAAAGGATGGTGCAGGCGTTGGGAACAATTTTTTATGTGAACCATATTCTTCAGTCTTAGGAACTTTAGAGATTTTGAAACCTAAAAATAATCAGACAAACCTATTTTTTTTATTCGGTTTACTTTCTCGTGTAAATTTTAAAAAATATATAACAGGGAGTACAATACCACATATTTATTTTAAAGATTATTCAAAGGAGAAAATACAGATTCCTGAATTAGAAGAACAAAATAAAATAGCGGATTTTCTCTCTAATTTAGACAATAAAATTGAAAATGTTTCAAGTCAAATAGAAGACTTAAAAGTCTACAAAAAAGCATTATTACAGCAAATGTTTTGCTATTAAAATTATGAGTACACAACCAGAGCAAGTATTAGAAAATCAGTTAGTAGAGCAATTATCAAACATTGGATATACCAAAGTTAGTATTCCAGATGAAGCTTCTTTATTAGCTAATCTAAAAACACAATTAGAAAAGCATAACAATATTACATTTACAGCTAAAGAGTTTGAACGTGTACTTAATATTCTTAGTAAAGGTTCTGTATTCGAGAAGGCTAAAACACTACGAGAAAAACAACATATTGTTAGAGATAATGGTGATAACCTTTATTTTGAGTTTTTAAATACAGAGCATTGGTGTCAAAACCAATATCAAGTTACTAATCAAGTTACTATTGAGGGTAGCTATAAGAATCGTTATGATGTTACTTTGTTGGTTAATGGTTTACCATTAGTACAAATAGAACTAAAGCGTAGAGGCTTAGAAATGAAAGAAGCCTTTAATCAAATAAATCGCTATCAAAGACATTCGTTTGGTGCTAAATCTGCCTTATTTCAATACGTTCAAATATTTGTAATTAGTAACGGTGTTAATACCAAATACTATGCAAATAATAGGCATCAATCATTCAAGCAAACTTTCTATTGGACAAACAAAGAAAACAAGCGTTTAACCAATATTTTAAATGGGTTTACAAGTGAGTTTTTAGAGCCTTGTCATATCTCAAAAATGATATGTAAATACATTGTATTAAACGAAACGCATAAAATATTAATGGTGCTTAGACCGTATCAATTCTATGCAGTTGAAAGTATTATAGATAAGGTTAAAAATAGCACACATAACGGTTATATATGGCATACCACAGGTTCGGGTAAAACACTAACCTCTTTTAAAGCAAGTCAAATAATTATGAAAATGCCACAAGTTAAAAAAGTGGTATTTGTAGTAGATAGAAAAGATTTAGATTATCAAACTACTAAAGAGTTCAATAGTTTTTCTAAAGGTAGTATAGATGGTACAGATAATACAAAGGCTTTAGTAAAACAGTTTAGCGACGATACTAAAATTATTGTAACTACCATTCAAAAGCTAAATACAGCCATTAGTAAAAAGAACTATTTAGCCAAAATGGAGCAACTTAAAGACGAGCGTATTGTTTTCATTTTTGATGAATGTCATCGCAGTCAATTTGGCGACACACATAATAATATTAAAAAGTTCTTTACCAATCATCAAATGTTTGGTTTTACAGGAACACCCATATTTGCAGATAATGCAGTTAAAAACGAATTAGGAAAGCGCACAACAAAAGAGTTATTTGGTGAGTGTTTGCATAAATACGTGATTACAGATGCTATTAAAGATGAAAACGTATTAAAGTTTGCAGTAGAATATGTTGGGCGATACAAACAAAAAGAATCAGCAACCGAAATAGATATTGAGGTAGAAGATATTGATCGTAAAGAGTTAATGGAATCACCAAAGCGTTTAGAAAAAATAGCAGATTATATCATAGCAAATCACAACCGTAAAACACATAACAAAGAATTTACAGGAATGTTTTGTGTTGGTAGTACAGATATGTTGGTAGATTATTATGATATTTTTTATCGCAAAAAACAAGCTGGAGAACATAACTTAAAAATAGCAACCATATTTAGTTATGTAGCTAACGAAGACGATGCAGATGCAAACGGATATATTCCAGAAGAAGTTTCAGTAGTTGAAGAATCACCAGCTTTATATGGCTTAAACGTACATAAAAGAGATAAATTAGAAAGCTATATAGGGCATTATAATGAGATGTTCGGGGCTAATTTCTCAACTAAAGACAGTCAGTCATTTTACAATTATTACAACGATATATCAAAGAAAGTTAAAGAACGTAAAATTGATATTCTATTAGTAGTAAATATGTTCCTTACAGGTTTTGATAGTCCATCATTAAATACGTTGTATGTAGATAAAAACCTAAAATATCACGGATTAATACAAGCATATTCAAGAACAAACAGAATTATAAACGAGCAGAAATCACAAGGTAATATTGTAGTATTCCGAAATCTCAAAAAAGCAACAGATGAGGCAATAACACTCTTTAGTAATAAAGAAGCCATTGAGGTAATTATTATGAAGCCTTATGAAGAATATGTAAAGAAATTCAATGACGCTTTTATCAATTTATTACAAATAACACCAACAGTAAATAGTGTAAATGATTTAGTAAGTGAAGAAGATGAATTAGCGTTCATAAAGGCTTTTCGTGAATTAATGCGTTTAAAAAATACAATGACAACCTTTGCTAATTTCGATTGGGAAGATTTAGTAATGGCAGAACAATTGTTTAATGATTACAGAAGTAAGTATCTTGATTTATGGCAAAAAACAAAACACGATACAGCCAAAGAAAAAGTTTCAATTCTTGATGATGTAGATTTTGAATTAGAATTAATTCATAGAGACGAAATCAATGTAACCTATATTCTTAAACTATTAGCTAATTTAAAAGATGCTAAAAAAGAAGAACAAGAAGCTAAGAAAAAAGAAATTGTAGATGCCTTAACAGGTGAAGCTAATTTAAGAAGTAAGCGAGAGTTAATCGAAAAGTTTATAGAAGACAATTTACCTCAAATAGAAGATTCAGAAACCATACCACAAGAATTTGAAAAGTTCTGGAATGAAGAACAACAAAAAGCATTTGAAGTATTTGTAAAAGAAGAAAATCTATCATCAGAAAAAACACAGAAACTCATAGAAGATTACCTTTATGCTGAAAGAGAACCATTACGTGATGAATTATTAGATTTAATACAAGGTGATAAACCAAACGTATTAAAACGTAAATCAATTGGAGATAGAATTTTAAATAAAGTTGTCAATTTTGTTGAGACTTTTATTAATGGTATGGATAATTAAAAAAGAATTAGCAGATTTTTAAAATATAAAAAATGAGTGATTTTGATATTTTTATAGATGAAACCTGTCATTTAGAAAACGACCATATACCAGTAATGTGTATAGGTTATGTAAAAGTTCCTACAAGTGACGATGTGTATAATAATTTAAAAAATGAATTAAAAGAAGTATTCATTAAGCACAATCAGAATAGTGAATTAAAATGGCAAAAATTTTCTAAAGCAAGATTAGATTTATACAAAGAGTTAGTTGATTATTTTTTTCAAACCCCTTTAGAGTTTCGTTGTGTTTTGGTGAAATACAAAGACCGATTAAATCATAAAGATTTTAATCAAGGTTCTCACGATAATTTTTACTACAAGCTTATATATTATTTATTACGTGTAAACAATTCTGTTAATTCTAATATTAGAGTATTTATAGATGTAAAAGATACAAGAGGTAAGGAAAAGTTAGTAAAGATAAATGAAGTATTAGAGAACGAATTTAAAGAAAAAACATCTTTTAATTATTTCCAACACTTACACTCAGACCACAATATTTTCTTTCAGTTAGCAGATTTTTTTATTGGTGCAGTAGCGTATAAATCAAGAGTTGCTTCAGGTAATATTGTTGAACCTACACCTCATAAGTTAGAATTTATAAATTATTTAGAAGAAAAATCAGGATTTAATTTAGATGAAGGAACAGAACCTTGGGAAACTAAGTTTAATATTTTCGACCATCAACCAAAAAGGAGAAGTTAATGATTGATTTGTTTGATTTAGATGATTTGATTCCAGCATTAGGTATTGACCCATCAGAAGAGCATTTAGAAGTTTTGTTTCAAGCTTTTGAAGAAGATTTTATTAACAATCCTTTTTTTATAGATGGTATTGAGGTAAGGATTGATATGCGTAATTCTAAAGAAGATGGTTTTGAAGATTATCCGCATACTTTCGTAAAAATGCTAACAAGAGGTAAAAAGAATAATAGGGTTTTTGATAGAAAAAGAGCTAATAAAATTCATTGGATAAAACCAATTTTAGAGCAACGTGATTCTGATGATATTATAGTATTCAAGTTTAAAGAAGGTAATGGTAATATAAGAGATTATTTTTGGTTTAAAGAAGGTGATTTTTTAGTTATAATGGAATTAATAACACCGAACTATATGATGATTTCTTGTTTTCATATTGATGATGATAGAAATAGAAATTACTATGAAAAGAAGTATGAGAATAGAGAATAAAAAAAAGTGCCACAACTAAGGTGTTGTGGCCGACCAGATCCTTTTCCCTTGGGAAATGATATTGCAAATATACAAAATATATACCATTTTATTATAAAAATCTGTTAAAGTTCTTTTCCTCATAACCCAAAACCCAGTTTTTTCGTACCTCAAAACCCTCTGTTTTTTGTGTTATTCCGCTCACCTCACAAGTTTAGCGTTTTTTTGTCTTTAAGGTAATAGCATATTATAGCTTAGGTTTTCATAAAATCAAACCTAAACTATAACAAGCTATTCTATTATTATTCTATCATAAAACCCTAAACTTACCCAAGCTATGTTTACATAATGCGTAGTTATAACAACTGAAGCGTTATAACGGTCATTATGTAAAATATCCGCTTTGCCAACGCTCAAATTGGAACTTCAAAGAATAATTAGTTATCTCATTCAAGCTACACAAAACCATCACTAAGTCCAAGTATTCCTTACCTCAAGTCTTTGTTTGTTTCATTTCGTTATCCAATTATGGAAAGTTATCAATGGTATTGCATTAAAATAAAAAAAGAGAAGCAAATATATGTGGCTACCTAAAGCCAACGCACAAGGCTATAAAGGTCAAGCCCTACGGGTTTTGAATAAAACTTTTTTTAAAATATTCCTTCTATTTAATTAAACATAATAACTAAAAAAAAACTTTTATCCAAAAACCTTGACAGCCTCATCCACGCCACAATAAGTATGGCTATCTTTTTTCTTTTCAAAAAAAATAATGGTGCGAAGCGTAGCGAAGCAATTTTAAATTGGATAGCTATGTCAACTTTTGAACTAAAAACACATCAAATCGGAAGAACCTACACGCAACCTCATTTTTTTATTCTAAACAAAGGTCTAAACAGCGGAAAGCCTTTAACAAATCCTTGTCCTAACTGTTTTGTAATCTTAATAAAAACCGAATCTGATAAAAACACACTTTTTCATTTATCTATGATGTTGCAAATAGGCGGTTTTTACGCTTATTATTTAAAAGGTAGTGTTATTCCGTTCATCTCAATAGATGATTGCAGAAAAACGCTTAAAAGCGGTCTGAAATCAAGTAAAAACATCACAAACCAAATGCAAAAGCATATTAAAGCGGTTGAGGTTATCAGTATGAAAGAAAAAGAATTACAAAATGTCATTGATAAAATGGCAGTTTTAAAAGTCGCATATATACGAAATTGCTTCAACTTGATGCAAAGTAAAGAAGCATAATGCAAAAGCATCATATAGCCTTAAAACAGTAACAAAATGGCATAATTTTCGTTATATTAATAGCGATTAAGACGTTTAAAAGCAATATGAAGTCCGTACCAAATCCGAACGAGTATTAATTTTAAATAGTTATAGTAATGGGGAAAATTTCTCAAGGTATTTTAGGAGGGTTATCTGGAAAAGTAGGTAACATTATTGGAGGTAGTTGGAAAGGTATTGACTACATCAGAATTAAGCCGTCAAGTGTGGCAAATCCTCGAACAGAGGGACAAGTTAACCAACGTAACAAATTTACTGTTACATTGGAGTATTTACAACCAAACAAAGAGTTTTTAAAAGTAGGTTATAAGTCATTTGCGACAAAGAAAACTGAATTTAATGCTGCAATGTCTTATGTGTTAAATAATGCAGTAAGTGGTACTGCACCTAACTTTACAATAGACTATGCAAATGCCTTATTAAGTAGAGGTACATTGTCAGGAGCATTAAATGCAACGACAGATTTAGCAACAGCAGGACAAATTTCTTTTTCTTGGGATGATAACTCAACAGAAGGTAATGCAAATGCAACCGATAAGGCAATGGTATTAGTTTACAATCCAAGTAAAAAAGAATCAATGTATATTTTGGATGGAGCAGTAAGAACAGTAGGTTCTCAAGTGGTAACTATACCAGGTACATATGCTGGAGATACTGTAGAGCTGTTTATGGCATTTGTTTCAGAAGATGGAGCACAAGTATCAAATAGTTTGTATTTAGGCTCTGGTACGGCTTCTTAATAAATTTAAGCATAAATACATACAAAAAAAAACCGTTACAGTATATTTGTAACGGTTTTTTATTGGTTATAGATCACTCTTTTTTCTTCTTAATTTCAAATTTTAAAAAGTTGCACCTATGTTGTACCTTTTTTGATTTTAATTCTAAAAACCCTTTATTTATCGGCGTTTTTTGGCTTACTTAATATAATACATTGTTACCCAACGTTTTTTATTCATTTAGTAATTTTGTTTCGTAAAGAGTTAATGATTGTTCAATTCCGTCATCAACTATTTTTCCACGTATTTTTATTTTATTCAATTCCGTAATTTTCTGTTCGTCCGATTTGTTTGTGAAATAGATAACTATTTCTCGATTCTGACCTTTATAATCAACTTTAGACTTTAGATATTTATGTCCGCCATCAGCTCCAGTTGATTGAGTTTTGAATTCAGTTAATTCGGTTTCAAAATCCTCTGTTTTTTCAAATAAACTCCAATAGTTTTCAAAACTGTCTTGACTTATTTCTGTTGTCTCAAAATGTTTTTTAAAATCGGGTAATAATAAATTGTTGTCAGTCCAATAACCATAATTATTTTTGAATGGCATTTTTACAATTATTCGTCCATCTTTATCCATTCCGATTTCGCGTTCTGGAATTTCAGTTTCGTTTTCAAATTCAACAATCCATGTTTCTACAAGGCCAATTTTATTTTCAAAATCAGGATTTCCTTTCGGAATTATAGAACTTAAAATTCCGATAATTGCTTTTTTAATATTCCGCTTTACAGCTCCATCTGGTTCAGAAGTATGTTCGTTTTTCGGAACTTTGAATTGTATGTAAGTCGTTTTTTTCAAATGTTGGGTAACGTGTATGTGTATGGTTAGTTGCGTGTAAGTACGCTATAATTCTTTGTTAAGCAATATAATAAAAAACAGGGAAGAATCGTCGTCTTAGCCAACTTGCGGAGCAATTAATTATACACGTTGTTGTAAGTAGTGCTTTTTTTATTTACTTAATTTCAATATTCTGAACGCTCCTTGTATTACTAATACAAAGACGATTGTTCCAATAACCAAATCAGGTTTACCCGAATTCAACCGATTTACCAAAATCCCAGCAATTATTACTCCTAAATTGATAATCACGTCATTCGAGGTGAAAATCATACTCGCTTTCATATGTGCCTCTTCTTTGCTCTTGGACATTTGCAAAATATAGAGACAAATTCCATTTGCGATAAGTGCAAAAACCGAAACTATAATCATTGTCGAAAAATCAGGAAGTTTCTCGTCTCCAAAGAATCTTCTTAAAACTTCTACAAATCCTATAATTGCAAGTGTTATTTGAAAATATCCTGCAAGTTTGGCAATCCTTTTTTTCTTAATCAACGTTCCGCCAACCGCATACAAGCTAATTCCGTACACGAAGCTATCCGCAAGCATATCCAAACTGTCGGCAACAAGTCCCATAGACTTTGAGATAATTCCTGTCGTCATTTCGATTATGAAAAACGTAAAATTTATTGCAAGTACAGACCAAAGTAACTTTTTTTGGTTTTCGTTTTCTTTAAATTCCGTTTGGTCAGTTTGTTCGGTCGATATTTTCTTTCCACCTAAATTCAGTTCGATAACTGATTTTTCGATTTGGTCAATTTTTCCGCTGTGAAAAACGGTCAGTTTTCGGTTCGGAATATCAAAGTCCAAATTCGCAATACTTGAAATTCCGTCCAATTTCATTCGGATTAGATTTTCCTCCGATGGACAATCCATTTTGGTAATTTCAAATATCGTTTTGTTCACTCGGTTCTTGGGTTTTTCAGCATTACTTACAACGTTAGCGTATAAATTTCAGTTGCGGAAAATCGGTACGATTTTCCGATTGAGACTGAAAGATAGAAAATTGCAATGAATTTCCGTAGGAAATTCAGCCGCAATTGAATTTATACATTGTTGGTTGCAGTTATAATTAAGTTTTTTGAGGTTCATTCAGAGTTTTGTTTTGCGTTCAGCTATTCAATTCCACGTTTTGATTCCGTAATTTTTGGAATTCGATAGAGTAGAAGTGATCAATTCACGTTTTTCAATTCAGCAAAAGTGAATTTCTGCGCACTTTTCCGTTTTAAATTTCATTTCAGCTTCACGTTTCGGTCTCGAGTTTTAAATTCAGTTTCCGTAATACTTTTTTGCGTACAGTTCCGCTGTTTTCAAAGTTCGGAATTCACACGATTTAAACGTTTAGTTTTTAATTCCGCTATTGCAACCAACGGTCTCGGCTATGAGTAGTTGCGTGGGTTAGCGTTTAACTTTGCAAGTAAACAATAAACTGAAAATCCGCGTCCCGATAGCTATCGGGATTCAGAAGTAGGCGAAAACAAGCAATTACTTATAGCCATTGTTGGGTGTAGTTTTTTTATTCGGTTATTCTATTTTTCAAATCCATTCGCTCGTGTAAAATTCTTATAACTTCAATTTTATCTTCGGAAAGTGATTGATAAAATATAATGTGTTTCCCTGATTTTAGTCCAAGCAAGTTTTTATTTATTCCGACATATTCTTTTCCAACATCTGGATTTTGTCCGATTCCGTTACACGCTAATTTTATTGTCGCATAATATTTGTCCGCTTGTTTTGCTGACCATTTTTCAAAAGTATAATCCCAAATGTCATTCAAGTCATCAATGGCTTTTTGTCTTAATATTACTTTAGCCATTTTTTCTTTTTTCCGCTTTTAGTCTTTTTAGATTTTCGTCAAAGTCAAAGTCTTCCACTAATGGACTGTTTAGTCCTTCTTGAATTGCATTTCGTAAAGCAATTACTTTGCTTTCTTCATTTTCCAATAATCGAAGTCCAGCTCTGATTACTTCACTTACGTTTTTGTAACGTCCAGCAGAAACTTGAGTTTGTACAAACTGGTCAAAATAATTTCCGAGCGATATTGATGTATTTTTCATTCCGTTTTAATTTTAATCAAATATACCAAATTTTGGTAAAACAATCAAATTTGTGGATTTTTGCTCAAATTACACCCAACGGTCTTGTGTATGGCTCGTTGCGGGAAATCCGCGAGGATTTTCCGCCGTGTACCAAAGATAGCAAATTGCAATGAATTCCGATTAGGAATTCAGCCGCAATGAGCTATACACGTTGTTGCAAGTAGTTATTTTTTGTTTCCAAATATGTTTGTCAATTTATCATAATCCACAGAAGAATCTGTAATTCTTAAATAACAGTATTCTTGCATTCGATAAGCCATAACTTTTCTGTTTTTTTCAATCCAATAGTATGTAAATGGTCCACTTTCTTTAGTTTGTGACAGAATTGAGTAAACTTTCAAATTCTCATTTCCATATTTTTGTCTCAAATATTCAAGCAGTTTTTCAAATCCAAGTTCAATATTATTTTCGTCAGTCAAAAACACTAATTCTAATTCATAAAGTTTGTCTTTGTGAAAATCAGTTCGGATAATCGTTGGGATTTTAAAGTCAGCGTTTAATTCCCAGTTTACTCCATAATTCTCAAACTCATTCGTATCTCCGTTTACAGATTCAAAGTCAGATTTTTGTTTTAGAATTGAGTCAACTGCTTCAGTCGATTGTCCAAATTTTAAATCTAAAATGTTCATTTCAGAAATAGTTCCTTTAGATTTTTCCGACTCCGTTATTTTATTCAACTCCGCTTTGTCGCGTTCAATTAGCTGTTCTAAATTTAATTCAGATTTTGATTGACTTTTACAGCTTATTGAAGTCAAAATTATTAATGTCAGCAGTATGTTTTTCATAATTACTTGCAACGTGTTTGTATAACCGTCAGTTACGGGTTAATATGCGTTAATTTTCGGTTTAGTACAGACGTTAGCAATTCCGAGTGGATTCGGACGTAGTCGAATCCGCCGTAATTGCGGTTATACATTGTTGTGTGTAGGCTTTTTTTATTCAACTGTACTTTTTCTTTTGCTCAACACTTTTAGGTTCAAATGACGTTTGGTAATTTCCATTTTTGTCAGGTGAGTGAATTTTATAAGGTTCTCTGTCTTTATTTTGCTCTTTTCTAATTTTATGGAACAATTCCAATTCTCCATTTAGAAAAGTCAGTCCGTATTTTAGTAATTCAGAGTTAGCATTTTTCAAACTCGGTTCAATTCCGTTATCCTTTGGGAATTTATATTCCGTTGCTTTTAATGCTGGATTAATTTCTTTTTTAAATCTCCAGAGTGCAATTGAATTCCAGTCATATTCAAAAAAGTCTTCGCTATTTCCTTCTCCAAGTATGATATTATAGTGATAAGGATAATCTCTTGGATAAGTGTTGGTTGATATTTTTAGATATTGCTTTCCCTTTCGGTAAATTATAGTCGAAGAGTGTTTTCCGATTTCAATTCGGTGTTTTTGGAATCCGAACTGTTCAAAAGTCGGAATGACAATTTCCATAGCTTTTTCAGAGAATGATTTTTGTTCAGGCGATGGCTTTTCGGTTCTTTCCGATTTTGCTTTTTTATTACCTTTTATAAAATCAAATATTCCCATTTTCTTAATTCACGGATTTTTGTCAGCTTACACACAACGGTCTCGGCTATGAGTAGTTGCGTGGTTTAGCACTTAACTCTGCAAGTACACAACAAACTGAAAATCCGCGAGGATTTTCAGAAGTAGGCGAGAACAAGCAATTACTTATAGCCATTGTTGTGGTTAGTGTTTTTTTATTTATTTACTCAATTTTAAAATTCTAAAAGCACCTTGAATTACCAAAACAAAAACTATTGTTCCGATAATCAAATCAGGTTTGCTTGAACTCAACCAGTTTACCAAAAGTCCAGCTGTTATGACTCCTAAATTTATAATCACATCGTTTGAAGTGAAAATCATACTTGCTTTCATATGTGCCTCTTCCTTACTTTTTGACTTTTGTAAAATGTAAAGACAAATTCCGTTTGCAATAAGTGCGAAAATTGAAACGATAATCATTGTCGAAAAGTTTGGTAATTTCTCGTCTCCGAAAAATCTCCTTAAAACTTCTACAAATCCGATAATTGCAAGTGTTATTTGAAAATATCCAGCAAGTTTGGCAATCCGTTTTTTCTTTATTACTGTTCCACCAACCGCAAACAAGCTAATTCCGTAAACGAAACTGTCCGCAAGCATATCTAAACTGTCGGCAACCAATCCCATTGATTTTGAGATTATTCTTGTTGTCATTTCAATTATGAAAAACGCAAAATTTATGGCAAGTACAGACCAAAGTAGTTTTTTTTGGTTTGCATTTTTATTAAATTCTGTTTGGTCGGTTTGTTCAGTCGAGATTTTCTTTCCGCCTAAATTCAGTTCGATAACTGATTTTTCGATTTGGACAGTTTCTCCGCTGTGAAAAACGGTCAGTTTTCGGTTGGGAATGTCAAAGTCCAAATTCGCAATACTTGAAATTCCGTCCAATTTCATTCGGATTAGATTTTCCTCTGAAGGACAGTCCATTTTAGTAATCTCAAATATTGTTTTATTCATTTAGTTTCTCGGTTTTTTTACATTAACCACAACGGGTTTGCATAGAAGTCAGTTTGGGAGAAAAGAGCAACGCCTTTTCGAACCGTTACACTGACTTAGGTTAAAAGTACTTGATTTTCGTTAGAAAATCAACCCCAAATTGCTTTTATGCGTTGTTGTGCATAGTTGTTTTTTACGTGTCAAGAGAAATTTCATTCCAGTCAAATTCTTTATAAACGGTATATTCTAATGCTTTTCTTCTCTCCATTATTATGTCTAAATCTACTTTGTCCGATTGTTTTCCAGTTAAATTGTTATTTCGAGCGAACCAATGAGCACGATAGAACTTGTCCAACATTTCAAATATTTCTACTTGATTTCTCAATTTGAATTCAGAAATAAATTTTTCGGCTGATTCATTTTTTGCAATATTTGGAATTAACGAAGCAAGTAAATCTTCAACACCAGTATTTAAAGTCAGATTATTGTGAAAACCGCCAATCCAAGCAAAAGTCCAAATAGCTTCTACATACCAATAAATGTCTATTTGATTCTGTTCGGGTAATTTCGAATATTCCGTTTCCAAATATTCCAATTCTTCTTCGTTCAAATAGTCTATAAGTTTATTTTCTTCGAGCCATTTTTTAATTATGTCTCTTGGTGCTTGAAGGTGTAACTGAAATAATGCAGTTAGAATCATTGTTCTACGAGCAATCTTTTCAGGTTCTCTAAATTCAGGATTGTCCAAATAAGGCAAGTGTTCAATAACCTCAATTCCAGAAGAACGTAATTGCTTTGTATTCCTATCTTTTATTTTTTCTGGTTTAATTCTCTTTTGGAACCACATTTTTCTTCAATTATGCACAACGTTTTTGTATATGGAAAGTTGCGTGTAAAAGAGCGATTACTTTCCGATTAATAATTAAAAATAGTAAATAATATGAAACACAGAAATAAGAACTTAAAAAGCAATTTTTTATATACGTTGTTGTGCAACGTTTTTACTTATTCAACTCTTGATTCAATCGTGCGTTTTCTTGTTCCAAGGTTTGCACTTGATTCTGAAGGTCAAGTAAATAAGTGGACATATCTGATACTTTTTCAGTTAGTTTTGATTGGGATTCAGTTATTCGGATTATGGATTTGTTATAGTTAGGTTTTTCAATTAATAACTCAGTAGCAATAGGAACTAAACTTATAATAATGGCAGCAACAGTCAAAAATATAGAGACTTTGTACTGTTTATCAGATGTTTTAGATTGCATTTCAGAAGTCTTTAGTTGTTCGTGTATTAAATTCCGAATATCTATTTGTAATTCAGTTTTAGGGTCAATAATATTCCAAATTGGTGCGCTCATAAATTTTAATAAATATGTTTAAAAAAAATAAAATAAAGACATTTGTAAAAGAAAGTGACATTTTTACTTGTCAAGAACTTTATCGAGAAGGTCGTGGTAGTCAGATTCGGCTAACTTCCAAACCTTTTTCTCTAAATCGTGAACCTTATCGTAAAAGTTATCGTCTAAATCCGATTCTACTTTTCCTTTTAATAATTCTTTTATTTCTAATTGCGTTTGTAATATGGTTCTAACATATCTTTGGTTTCGGTTTGATATTTCGAGTATTCTTAATAAAGCGTTTCCTACGTTTACATTAAATCCTATTTCGTTATTATCGTTCATTAAATCATCTATTTTCATAATCGTATTTCAAATGTTGCACAACGGTTTTGTGTATGGCTCGTTGCGGGAAATCCGCGAGGATTTTCCGCCGTAGAACGAAGATAGCAAATTGCAATGAATTCCGATTAGGAATTCAGCCGCAATGAGCTATACACGTTGTTGGCAATAGTATTTTATTTTTTGTAATTAGTTAAATTAATTTCGTCAAAATCATAAATAAAATATTTTATAGGTTTATAATTAGTAATTTCCTTAAAGATTATTGTGTTTTTTTTTGTTTTTTCATTTTTGTCAATGATCAGTCCAAATCTTTTTCTATTGTATTCCAATTCTCCGAAGTGACCACCCGTAATATCATTATCTCTAACAAATTTCATTGTTTGGTTATATCCATCAATATTTGTGTAAGTCACTATATAAGTTTTAAAGAAAACGTCATACTTAACTTTCACATTTCTACCTAATGGTTCAGAAAACAAGGCAGATGTGGTCCCTTTTCCTATTTTGCCATTTCTTAGCAATGTATTTTCTTGACAATATAAAGTCGAGCTAATTGTCAAAAATAAAACTAGTAACGTAATTCTTTTGTTATTCATCATAATTATTATTAATTTATTTTTCGGTACGATTGCGACCTGATTGCTGCATTCAAGATTATTGCCAACGTTCTCGTATAACCGTCAGTTGCGGGATTAAAGTTAATGATTTTCGGTTAAGCACTGACATTAGCAATTCCGAGTGGATTCGGACGTAGTCGAATCCGCCGTAATTGCGGTTATACATTGTTGTGCATAGGTTTTTTTATTCAAAATCCAGTTGCGTCAAGATTTGTCTTTTCACAATACTTTTCAAATTCAGTTTGTTTTTCAGTTGTAAGGTTAAAAAGAAAATCTAAAATTTTGTCAAATTCCGATTTTATAAGTCCGTCAAGTTGAGTTAGAAATCTTTTGGCATTTATTTCTTTTGTTTCAAATCCGAAATCGTAGAAAACGTATTTTTCATTTTTATCATTCAGAAAATTCGCAAGATGGATTACATTATATTTTTGGTTGTCATATTCAATTGATGCATCGTAATCAAATCGGTCGTTCCAAATTTCCATATTCAAAATCGGGTATTCAAGTCGGCAAAATTTAGCCATTCCTAAATCTTTCGATTCCGCAATTTTAAATCCACTTTCTAAAGTAGATTTTAGATGAATTTTAATGTCAATTTCCAATTCCATAATCGTTTTTTCAACTTATGCACAACGGTTATGGCTATGCGCCGTAGCGTGATTTTGCGACTAAGTTACCAAAAAAGAATGAACGGTAGGAAAATCCGTAGGATTTTCCGGGTAGGCAAACAGTAGCTATGGCTTATAGCCGATGTTAGCTACAGTGTTTTTTTATTTATTTTTCAGAACACTTTATATATTGATATTATTTTATTCAGTTGTTGATTTAATTTTGGTAGTTCAGTTTGATCAAAATTCATTTCACAAATTAGTTTATTACCAATTCCAGCATTATCCATTAACGAACATTTTGCTGTTAAGTGTCCAATTCCATCTCCTTCAACTTGAATAGTAACTTGATTTTCAATTCCCTCAAAAGTTGCTGTTTTGTCAAGGTTTTCATAAAGAGTTTCTAATTCTGCTTTAAAAGTTTTGAAATCTGTTGACATTAAATCAGTATTAAAATCCCCTGAAAACCTGCCGCATTTAACTGAAACCAAACAATTCAGAGAGTTTTTATCCCAGTCCAATTCCGAGTTTGGAAAATTCTGTTTAAGAACATCAATTCGTAAGAAGTTAACTCCATCCTTAATCTCAAAATATATGTCTACTGGGTTAGTCATTTTTGCATTGTAGCTAACGGTTTTGGCTATGATACGTTGCGGAAAAATCCGCAGGATTCTTTCCGCCATAGCCGAAAGTTAGCAAATTGCAATGAAATTCCGACAGGAATTTCAGCCGCAATGAATTATAGCCGTTGTTGTACATAGTTATTTTTTAATCAGATAATTTAATCTCCAGCTTTTCATGACGCTATCTACTCCATTTTCATTCAGTTCTAATGTCTCTCTTGGGTCAGTGTTATAAAAAGTTCTTCCTGTTCGAGTCAAAATAGAATCATTAACTATTTTACAGTAAATATTTAATTGTCTTATTCTTCCATTAGATTCTTTTATCCGAAATGCGTCCATTTCTTCGTCCAATATGAATTTTTCATTTTCCGATGGAGTTACATTTTTCCAAGCGTGAAGTATTTGATTTTCTTTGGGTTTTTCTCTGCACGATTCCCATCTATTTCCGAAAAATTCACCGTGTCTATTTTCTGCTGTCATATACTCATCGATAATAGGAACATTTAAAGATTTTCTCAATTCGTTAGCTTTGATTCCGTAATTCAGATTTTCTATCTTTTTTCTATTGTCAAAGTAGTCGTACGTCAAGTAAATTCCGAAAATCAGAAGTACAATTTTAAAGAAATGTTTTTTCAGATTAAGGTTTTTCATAATTATGTACAACGTGTTCGTGTATGGCTCGTTGCGGGAAATCCGCGAGGATTTTCCGCCCTAACCGAAAGATAGCAAATTGCAATGAATTCCGATTAGGAATTCAGCCGCAATGAGCTATACACGTTGTTGCAAGTAGTTATTTTTTGTTTCCAAATATGTTTCTCAATTTATCATAATCCACCGAAGAATCTGTAATTCTTAAATAACAGTATTCCTGCATTCGGTAAGCCATAACTTTTCTGTTTTTTTCAATCCAATAGTACGTAAATGGTCCGCTTTCTTTCGTTTGTGACAGAATAGAGTAAACTTTCAAATACTCATTTCCATATTTTTGTCTTAAATATTCAATCAGCTTTTCAAATCCGAGTTCAATGTTGTTTTCGTCAGTCAAAAACACTAATTCCAATTCATATAGTTTGTCTTTGTAAAAATCAGTTCGGATAATTGTTGGAATTTTAAAGTCAGCGTTTAATTCCCAGTTTATTCCATAATTCTCAAACTCATTCGTATCTCCGTTTACAGATTCAAAGTCAGATTTTTGTTTTAGAATTGAGTCAACAACTTTAGTCGACTGTCCAAATTTTAAATCTAAAATATTCAGTTCAGAAATAGTTCCTTTAGATTTTTCCGACTTCGTTATTTTATTCAACTCCGCTTTGTCACGTTCAATTAGCTGTTCTAAATTCAATTCAGATTTTGATTGACTTTTACAGCTTATTGAAGTCAAAATTATTAATGTCAGCAGAATGTTTTTCATAATTACTTGCAACGGTATAGGCTATGATTTCGTTGTGGAATCATCCGCAGGATTATTCCGCCGAAATCCAGCCGTTTGATTTATAAATTAAACTTTGTTTTAGCCCTTTGCCACAATGAATTATAGCCATTGTTAGCTACAGGCTTTTTTTCTATTTTTTTGTAATTCAGTGCTTTTTTTACATCAGTTATTAGTCGTAAAATGTCAAAATCCAATTTATTCCGCTTTACTTTTAATTCAACAAGTCCAAGTTTTTTAACTATCGATTCCGCAAAGAATTGTTGTCGGTCAGTTTCTGATAACTTAAAGAAATTTTCGTTGTCGAGAATAATAGGGATTCCGATAGATTTTTCTTTAGGTCTATAATTTTCTATTTCTCTCAAATTTCTCCTTTCGTAAGGAATTGGCTTTACATAAACTTGAAACAGAATTATTTGCAGTCCTTGTCCGTAATTTTTCCATTTCAGATGAGCGAGTTTATTTTTCAGTCCGCTATCACTCCACAAGTAGTCCTTGACTATTTTTTGGTCAGTTTCGCCAGCATTAAAGCTCGCAAAAAATCCGATTATATTTTCATCAATCTTTTCGTGCATCTTTTTTCAGCTTGTAGCTAACGTGTTTGTGTATGATTTCGTTGCGTGTTTAAGCAACTAATTTAGCAAATAAATCACAGATAGAAAGTCCGCGAGGACTTTCGTAAGTAGGCTATAACTAGCAATGAATTATACACGGTGTTGCCAGTAGTTTTTTTATTCCGCTGTTGCTTTTTTCGCACGTTCTAAAATCGGTTTGTAATCAAAAGTCGAGCAATTTCCTTCGCTTAAATTTCTTTTTCCAACTCGTTCAATTTTACTTTCGTCATTTTCCCAGTCGAACACATAAATCGTTGCTCTAAACACTTCATTGAGTTCTGTATAATTTAATTCGCCATTTTTCTGCCCGAAATTTTCTTCAGTTTCTATTATTTTAATCGGTAATCCATTTTCTATATAAATCGTAGTTCTTATTCGACCATAAGAAAGTCCGATTTCCTCAACGATTTTACAGATTTGGTTTTTATTCCGCCATACTTTTAAAATTCCGCCACCATCTGTAGTAATTCCCGTCAATTCCGTCCAGTCAAATTCAGTTTCAGTTAGAGTCGAGTCAGATTCAATTAAAATCACTTCATAATCAATTCGGTCAAGTTTATTTTCTTGTCCGAATGTTACAAATCCGATTAAGGTCAATATGATTAAGAATGTTTTTTTCAAATTACTGGCAACGGTCTTGTGTATGATTAGTTGCGGAAAAGGACGCAGTCATTTTCCGCTGTAAACCAAAGATAATTAATAAGAATGAAATTCCGATAGGAATTTCAGCCGCAATTAATTATACACGTTGTTGTGGTTAGTTATTTTTGTCCGAAACATATACTTCTTTTTCAAAATATTTTTTGTGATTGCTTATAGTTCCTATTGCTGAATCATTTCCGATTTTTTTGATTTCATATAATTCCTCAACAATTTGTCCTTTAATCTTCAGTCTACCTTTTTTATATGCAAAAACTCCAAATCTATAATCATCATCTTCAATTCCAAATGTGTCTAATTTTATTTTATCTTCCTTGTACTGATTTTCAATTACAACGTACATTAACTTATCGTAAACGTTAATATTTGAATTATAATCAAAACTTGCTATGTTTTTTCCAACTTGAATAGTATCAGATATTTTTAAGTAGAAGAATGAACTATTTTTATGTTTAATCTTTCCGTTTTGGTCGTAATATATTGATTGATTTTTGTAAGATCTATCTCTTAATATTAGCCATTCTGATTTTTCAGTTAGTTTCCCTTTCTCATTGTAATAAGTCCACCAACCAATCGGTAAGTTATTTTTAATCAACCCTTTTTCTTTTACTTTTCCATTTTCATAGTATAAAAACAGAGTATCTGTAGGGATTCCATTTTTTATGTATGATAGAGATTTCAAATTCCCATTCGGGTAATGTTCTCCACCATATCCGGTAAATGTCGAATCTATTTTTGAATCATCAAATTCCACTTTTACTAATTGTCCATTATATTCCTGAAAAATTTCATTTTTTTCGGACTTGCAATTAAAAAGTATTACTGAGATTAGTATGTAGATCAGTTTTTTCATAATTAACCACAACGGTCTTGTGTATGGCTCGTTGCGTGTAAATTAGCGATTATTTTTCGGTTGAGCCACAAGCCAGATTTTTAAATTTTACTATTTATCTTATTTGTTGGAAATCGTCAAATTTAAAAATTTGGCGACTTTCCAAATATGCCTTAACTTCGATTAAGAAACTGAATAGCAATGAGCTATACACGTTGTTAGGCACAGTTATTTTTCACTATCTTCTTTATTCGATTCGTAAAGTGCTACAAAATCGGATTCTTTTAAAATTCTAATATTTTGTCCTTTTACTTTTAATTCTTCCGCTTTTCTATGTTTTGAACTTTTCTTATTCCCTGATAATTTGCTCAAATCTTGGTCGCCAACAACTAAAAGCGTAGTCTTTTTAGTAACTCCGTTTTCTACTTTACAACCAATTTCTGATGCAAGTAATGAAGCCTCTCTTCTTGGAACTTGTAATGAACCCGTAAACACTAAAATTTCCCCAAATAGATTTCCATTTGGATTTCCCTCTTTGGAAACGGAATCACTATAATTTTTTGCGTTAGCCAAAATTGGATTGTTAACTCTTACGAGCCAATCATCAATCGTATTCTCTTTATCTTTAATTGCTGAAATTAAAATATGAGCACAAGCTTTGGCATCTTCCAAAGCATCGTGGTGATTGAAAGAAAAATTCAATTTTTTGCAAACATTGGCAAGTCCATAACCTTTGTATGCAAATTCTTCCCAACATCTGCGAGAAACTTTTGCTGTGTCAATCCAACTGTTTTGAATAGAAGGAAGTCCATATTTTTCGCACGTCCGATTTATTGAAACTCGGTCAAAATGAGTGTGGCAAACACAGATGTAATTTTCCAAATGTTGTTTAAGAAACTCGTAAACTTCCGGAAATTTTGGACTATCAATAACATCTTCTTCTGTTATATTATGTATTGATTCGTTCCAATAATCAAAGTAATCTTCTGGATTTAATAGACTCGACCACTCTTTTTTAATTTGACCATTTTCGTAAATAACAAATCCAATTTGGCAAATAGATGCCATATCAGAATTAGCTGTTTCAACGTCAATAGCCAAAAAGTCCATTACGAAGGATTTTTAAGTTTTTCCAAATCCATAGTAAATGTTACCGTCACTCCTGTCTTTGTGCAAGTCAAAACCATTTCTTCGTCCATATCTAAATTCAAATCTTCTCCACGTAACGCTTGCCATTTGGCAATGTAATTTAATGCTCCAATTTTTTCTTTTTTCTTTAATTCTTTTTCAACTCCACCTTTATATCCAAGAACTGGTAATTCTCCTCTTTTTGCTTTTTCAGCTAATTCAGGTTCTTTTTTTGCTAAAGCTCGACCAACTTCGTAGTTTTTAATCAATCCTTTATCTTCTCGTCTCCAAGTTTCCTCCCAAGAAAGATTTTCTCTGTCAGGTTCTGAAAAACTTCTGTAAATTTTTGTCATCGATGTTGGTTTTAATTGTGCCTAACGACTCGCGGATATGTTTCGTTGCGGTCAACGAGCCACGTAAAGCTTGCTTTTAAGTGGTAGTAGTTGAAAGAGCAACGAACAAAAGAAAAACCAATTGCGATAGCAATGATATATATCCATTGTTGTCCGCTGTAATTCTTAAATATCCGTTTAGTCTAAAATAAGAAATAATATTTAAAGATAAGACGATATGAATTTCCAAATATTACCCCAAGCAATTTCTTCAATCACAACACTAACAATCAAAACAAAAAGTTTATTGTTTGAAACAGATTCCCATGCTTTTTTTAGTGGGGATTTCTGGTCTGGTTTTATGCTTGGTTGTTCGTTTATATTGTTTGTGTTTTGGCTTTTTGAAAAATCAGAATCTTGAATTAAAGTTCCTACTGTTGAATTATTAAAATTATTATAAATGAAATTACCTAATATTTTTTCTTTTCCGTTTTTAATGTTTCGACCTTTGTCAAGTAATTTTATTTGGCGTGAGCCATACATCTCAGCAATTCCATTACTCACAAAGTGTTGTCTTATTTTAAAAGCTAAATCACTAAATATTATTTGGTCTGTTTTAGATAAATTTAATTCAGTTTTTAAATCAGAAATAGAGAAATTATCGTATTTGGGCGCGTGTTTAATAACTAAAGGAATAAATTCATCTAGTTTTTCATCTGCGTTATATTCAGGTTTTATTCCGTGTGAGTCTAATTTAGCCACCATATTAAAAAATTATAGTCAAGGCGAAGCCTTGCAGGGTTTTTCTTTTGTATCCGCGAGTCGTTGTCCGCAATTAGTGTCACAGGTCAAACGGAATGCAATGAGTTTGGTGACACGTATCCGATACGAGCACCGAAACAGCGACCAAAGGGAGCGATTGTTGAGGTGCGATGTTGAGGTTATTGCGGACAACGTTAGCGTATAAATTTCAGTTGCGGAAAATCGGTACGATTTTCCGATTGAGCTGAAAGATAGAAAATTGCAATGAATTTCCGCAGGAAATTCAGCCGCAATTGAATTTATACATTGTTAGCAACTCGTTTTTTATTCAGATTATTAATTTAAAATTAAAATATTATGTCAAAAATCACAGGTTATTTTAGAAAACAATTACCAAATTCAAAACCAATTGAAGATGAATTTACAGAAAACAAAAATCATTTTGAAAAACTTAAAAAGATTTATGATTCTAAAGGTCGTAACAATTCAACGTTGTCAAATGATGGCGATGATTCCGACTTCATTAAATCATAGATAACCATAAACCTTTCTATTATGCCAGCACTAAATTTAAAATCGGCTTTTAGCATTTCAGATAATTCTTTTCTGCTAAAATTTACTGTTGTATCGAAAAAATATATTTTACCAGTAGATTGGTATTTTTTAATTCCGATAACAGCAATGTATCGTCCAATATCAAGAACATCCATTATTCCAGTTTCGGAAAAGTTAAGTCCGATCTCTAAATCTTGTCTAAAACTTTCATCAATTAGTTTTAGGTTATACTCAATTTTATCGAAATCCGTTGTCAATCCTAATGTATGTGATTCGTTAATATCGTCCACTAAAAAAGTAAGCTTGTCTGTTAAAGGTGGTTGTGGTATTAAAAATTGTTTTTTCATTTATTCGTTTTTTCAGCGTTTGAGTGGAAATGGTTGCTAACGGTCTCGTATAACCGTCAGTTACGGGTTAATTTAGCATTTATTTTCGGTTTAGCACAGGCTTTAGCAATTCCGAGTGGATTCGGACGTAGTCGAATCCGCCGTAATTGCGGTTATACATTGTTGTGCAACGTATTTTTATTTCGTTTGTCAATTTCTAATGCTCTTTTGTAAAAGTCTTTAAATTCAATTTTGTCATATTTCGCTCTCATTGCTGAAAGAACATCTGTCAATCCTAAACTGCACCAATCCCACAACATTGTATCAAAATTGTACTTATACATTTGTTTTCCGACTTCAGTTCTTATTTGGTCAACTTCGCTTTCATTTATTCCATTCTCTTTAAGTCTTTCTAAAACTCTTTGCTCATTTTCTTGAGTAAATTCTGTGTCAAGATAAGGTTCCAAAATCCAATCCCAATTCCAGCTATGTTTGGTCAATTTTATTTTGTTATTTTTCGCAAACTCTTTTAGTTGTTCCTTTTTTTCTGCTGATACAAAAATTATATCATTGTCAACGTATATTTTACAAGTTCCGAAATCCACGCTCAAAGAATCAATTTCATTTGCTTTGATAGTTTTGTCAGGATAGGCAATTGAAGGTTCAAATGGATAGTCTGAAATTTCTATTTCATTTTCCGTAATTTTTGATTTTCCAATTCCACACAATAGATTTTTCATTTCATATTCAGTCGAGTTAAAAATAGCACCTTTAGAAGTTTCTTTTTTTGTCGATTTGAATATGTTCTTTAGAAAGTTCATTGCGTTTGTCATATGTTGCACAACGTTAGTATATAAACAAATATAAAAAAAAGTGCTGTTATTCAATTAAATATAAATGGTTATCTACACCTTTTAGTATATTTGTGTATAACTGTTTAAATTAAGGTTATGTCGTACCTTGTAAAGTTTCAAACTATTTTAGAATTAAAACGCTATAGTGATAATACAATTAAGGTGTATGTTAATTTTATGAAAAAGTTTAAGGAAACTTTAAATGTCCAAGATGAAAAACTTGAGCTCTTAAGCGATATTGATGTCATAAATACTATTGTAAGAATGGTTAAGGTGTCTGTATATAGCATGTCTTCGCAAAAACAACTAATAGGTGCGGTTGGTTTGTTTTATAAGGAGCTGTGTGGTAGAACTATTGATTTTTCAAGTATTTATCCTACTAGACGAGAGCACTATTTACCGCATATTTTATCCAAAGAAGAGGTTAAGGATATTTTGCAGAGTGTTGACAATATGAAACACAAAGCTGTTTTGGCAACTATTTATGGTTTGGGACTTAGGGTGAGTGAGGTTATCGATTTGAAAATTGAAAATATTGACAGCAAAAGAATGATTGTTCATATACAAAATGCCAAGGGAAAAAAGGATAGAGTAGTTATGCTGCCTGTTAAACTACTTAAATTATTGCGCGTTTATTTTGTAGAGTTCCATCCAAAGGTTTACTTATTTGAAGGACAAAATAAAGGAAAGTATAGTGCATCTAGTATACGGAAAATATTTAAAAATGCCTTGGCTAAGGCACAAGTAAAAAAACCAGCTACTGTACATACTTTAAGACATACCTTTGCTACTCATTTGCTTGAAAATGGAACTGATGTAAGGATTATACAAAAGTTGTTGGGCCATAACAACATTAATACTACATTACAGTACACACAAGTGGCTCAAACTACTATTGAAAGTGTAAAAAGTCCTTTGGATTTATTGTAATAAAAAAGAGGAGTTCAACTCCTCTTTTTTAATGCTTTTTATTAACTACTATTACTCAGCAGTTTCTTCCATAGTGTGATATACGTTTTGTACATCGTCATCTTCTTCAAGCTTTTCTAAAAGTTTTTCTACATCTTCAGCTTGTTCTGCAGTAATTGCTTTGGTAACTTGTGGTATACGCTCAAACCCAGAAGATAAAATTTCAATGTTATTGGTTTCTAAATAGGCTTGTATTTTCCCAAAACTTTCAAATGGTGCATAAATCATTACGCTGGTTTGCTCGTTTCCATCAGCATCTTGGTCAGTGTCTTCAAATACTTCTTCTACACCAAAATCAATGAGCTCCAATTCTAGTTCTTCAAGATCTATTCCGTCACTTTTTACTTTAAAGTTACAGGTATGGTCAAACATAAACACTACCGAACCTGATGTACCTAAACTACCGTCGCATTTATTAAAATAGCTTCTTACGTTTGCTACTGTACGTGTATTATTATCAGTTGCAGTTTCAACCAAAATAGCAATACCATGTGGTGCATAGCCTTCAAATAATACTTCTTTATAATCGCCTTGGTTTTTATCGGACGCACGTTTTATGGCACGTTCAATATTGTCTTTAGGCATGTTTACCGATTTGGCATTTTGTATTACTGCTCTTAACCTGGAGTTACTGTCTGGATCAGGACCACCTTCTTTAACAGCCATTACAATATCTTTTCCAATACGTGTAAAGGCTTTACTCATTGCAGACCAACGTTTCATTTTTCGCGCTTTACGAAATTCAAAAGCTCTTCCCATAAATTGTTACTTAATTTAAAATTTTGACCAAATGTAATAAAAATGTAGCGTTGTAAAAACAACTATTCTTGAACTTCTACAATTGTTTCGATAGCTTCGGCTAGTTTAAAATCTTTTTCGGTAACACCATTAGCACTATGTGTTGAAAGTGAAATGGTGAGTATGTTGTACACATTGGTCCAGTTTGGATGGTGGTTTTGCGCTTCACATTCAAAAGCTATTCGGCTCATGGCACTAAAGCAGTCTTTAAAATTATCGAATTCAAACTCTACATGAATAGCGTTTTCGTAATATTCCCAGTCAGGGAAACGCAACAGCTTTTTCTCTATAGCATCTTGGGTAAGGAGTGTCATAAAAGTTAAATAATTTGGTTACCCTTAAAGGTAATAAATTATTGGCTAATTAACGTGAATAATATGAGTCACTTCGAGTAAAATTCTGCAAGAATTTTGTATCGAGAAGTGTGTTTTTGATAGAAATTTTCTTGTTTTCGATACAAATTCCACTCATTTTAATAGTGAAATTCACTCTAACTGACGAAAATTTCTTATCCGTTATTCACGTTAACTATTGTGTTGTTTTTCCAACTCTTGCAAAACCTGTGTGCTAGATATTTGTAAGTGCTTTGGTAGCAGATTGTATTTAGGTAATACTGCTAAATATCTATCTTCGTTGGTGGTAAATACATGCTTGAAATTAACACGCTTTTGAGTATGAAGTTTTACAATGTCTTTTATGAATTCATCATGATGCACCAAATCGGTACTTCCTAAATGAAAGATACCATATTTATTACGGTTAATGATATAATGTACTTGTTGGGTAATTTTACTGTCTGTAGTCACATTCATGATAACATTAGGGAAAATTTCTACTGAAGTCCCTTCTAAAATGTGCTGTTGAATTTCCTTTATTCTAGGACATTGTACGCCTAATACTATTGGAAGTCTTAAGATTACTACTTGCTGCTTTGGAAGTCGCAAGAGCATGTTTTCAACTTTAATTTTAAAGTGTCCGTAAATGCTGTTGCTAAAGGTTTTATCGAGCTCGTAACTTGGAAATTTGCTATAAGCATCAAATGCATTTGCTGAAGAAATGAATATGATTTTACAGTTTTTGTTAGTTTGAAGATACTCAGCAATGTGTTTGTGCGCTGTTACTTGCGCATGAAAATCGCCTCTAAGTGCTGAAACAATAATGGTAGGTTTTACAACTTCAATAATTTCAACAACATCGTCTTCTTCAACATCATACTGAAAAAAATGTTGGTTCTTTTCAAACTCACGTTTAGCAGTTCGGTAGGTACCAAATGTTCTAAAATATGCACATAGCTCTTTGTAAATGGCGTTACCTAAAAAACCACTTGCACCAAGAATTAAAACAGTATGTTTGTTTTCGTTTTTCATTTATACTTATAAACTAAACGTTTTAAAATATAGATTGGTTGGCGAGCGTAGTAAATTGCTCTAAGGCTTTCATGCCAAGCTTAGAGTTTCCGCGTTCATTTAATCCAGGAGACCAAACTGAAATTACAAACTCATTAGGAAGTAAGGCTACAATACCACCACCAACGCCACTTTTTCCTGGTAAGCCAACCTCAAAAGCAAACTCTCCAGCTTCATCATAAAAACCACAGGTGAGCATAATAGCATTAATACGTTTGGCTTGACTTTTAGTAAGTCGTGCTTTATTAGCAAGACATTTTCCTTTATTAGCAAACAAATGAAAAGCCTTTGAGAGTTGTGTACAAGACATTTGTAATGCACATTGATGAAAGTAAAAGTCTAAAACCACTTCTACATCATTATTTAAGTTGTTGAATGATTTTAATAGGTTAGCAGCAGCATAGTTGTTAAAACCTGTTTCTTTTTCAGATTGAGCGACCTTGTAATTGTAATCAATTGTATTGTCTCCAGTAATATCTCGTATGTAATTTAAAAAATCAGATTTTGGATTTTCTAAATTAGACACAAGAATATCAGCAATTACAATGGCTCCAGAATTAATAAAAGGATTTCTTGGAATACCTTCTTCTAGTTCTAAAAGCGAAAGATGATTAAATGGGTTTCCTGAGGGTTCAACATCTAGTCGTTTCCATAAGTCTGTACCAATAATTGACATTGCATATGCCAAGGATAATACCTTAGAGATACTTTGAATTGAAAAGGACTTGTGCGCATCTCCAACCGCAAACTGCTCACCAGAGACTAATTGTAAATGAATACCAAAACTATTCAAATCTACAGTTGCCAATTCTGGAATATAACTTGCAATTTTGCCTTTGTTTTTATCCTTGGTAACTTTTTGATTTATTTGATTTAAAATGTTTTGGTAATCTATCATATTTTAACCTTTGTAAAATGGTAATTTCACTACGGTTGCAGGAACAGCAT
Source organism: Gaetbulibacter sp. PBL-D1 (assembly GCF_050509525.1). Lineage (NCBI taxonomy): Bacteria > Pseudomonadati > Bacteroidota > Flavobacteriia > Flavobacteriales > Flavobacteriaceae > Gaetbulibacter > Gaetbulibacter sp. PBL-D1. The sequence goes on from NZ_JBNWKB010000008.1 coordinate 170,060, forward strand.
TTTTTCTAATTTGAATATTGATTTTGCTACCAGCATCAGCAAATACAGTTGGTACATATCCTAATCCAATACCTTTATTTAATGAAGGTGACATAGTCCCAGAAGTTACATTACCTATTGCTTTTCCTTGAGAATCTACAATGTCATATCCTTGACGCGGAATTCCTCTTTCGTCTAGCTCAAAAGCGACTAGTTTACGTTCAGCTCCACGACGCTTTTGGTCTTCTAAAGCTTCAGAGTTTGTGAAAGTCTTAGAGAATTTTGTAATCCAGCCTAAACCAGCTTCAATAGGAGAGGTTGTATCGTCTATATCATTTCCGTAAAGGCAATAACCCATTTCTAGACGTAGCGTATCTCTTGCTGCTAAACCAATTGGCTTAATGCCATAATCTGCTCCAGCTTCAAACACTTTGTCCCAAATTTGTTTAACTTCACTGTTTTTGCAGTAGATTTCAAATCCACCACTTCCTGTATATCCTGTTGCTGAAATAATAACATGCTCAATACCTGCAAAATCACCAACTACAAAATTGTAAAATTTAATGTCTGACAAATCATGACTAGATAAGGATTGCATAGCTTCAACAGCTTTTGGTCCTTGAATGGCTAATAACGAATAATCTTCGCTTAAATCACGTAGTTCTGCACCTACATCATTTTTAGATTGTAACCAGTTCCAGTCTTTTTCAATATTGCTCGCATTTACTACCAATAAATACGTGTCTTCCTTAATACGATAGATAATTAAATCATCAACAATACCACCATCATCATTAGGCATGCAGCTGTATTGCGCTTTTCCAACAGTAAGTTTTGAAGCATCATTGCTACATGTTTTTTGAATAAGCTCAAGCGCATGAGGTCCTTCAATTAAAAATTCTCCCATATGGCTCACATCAAAAACACCAACACCATTTCTTACGGTTTCATGCTCAATGTTTACACCTTCATATTGTACTGGCATATTGTATCCTGCAAAAGGAACCATTTTTGCTCCAAGAGCTTGATGTGTTGCTGTTAAGGCGGTATCTTTCATTTTAAAAATCTTTGGTTAGTAAATAAATTATTAGAAAAACAACAGCTAAAACCAAATAACTGAAACTATTGCTTTTTTTGGGTTTTTACTATTGGATAGTATTTCAACACTACCACCTAAAAACTCGATTATTAGTAGTAAAAACTCCTTCATCTATTCGCAAAAGTATATAAAATTATCTGTTTATTTAAACGCCTTAACACTTAAAAAGTTTTACAAAAAAATGTTAATGTAAAGCAATAATTATATTAGCAATACATTATTATTTATTTTTAATTTTAAAGACTAATTAAACAAACTCATGAGAATTTTATTTTCCGTATGTATAATGTTGTTAACCTTAACTGTAACAGCACAAAAAGGGTTGCCTGAAGATTTTTTAAGTTCAGAATTTCATAAAAATAGAAGAGAAGCTTTACGCACACAAATGCCAGAGAATAGTGTGGCTGTTTTCTTTTCTAATCCTGTTAGAAACAGAGCTAACGATGTAGATTATGTATACCATCAGGATCCTAATTTTTACTACCTCACAGGTTACAAAGAGCCTCATGCAGTTTTGGTGATATTTTCAGAGCATCAAACCAATTCCGAAGGAAAACGCTACAACGAAATACTATATGTTCAAGAGCGTAATGCTAGAGCAGAACAATGGACAGGTTACAGGCTAGGAGTAGAAGGCGCAAAAGAGCAGTTAGGGTTTGAAATGGCTTTTAATGGAAAGGAGTTTTTAGAGTCAGGAATTGATTTTACTAGTTTTGATTCGGTGTTGTATTTCGATTTTAAAGATGACTATAGAGATTCTAAACGAAACACAGCAGATTTGTACAGTTTAATACAGTCGTTTAAACAGCAAATTCATGTGCTAGAAGCTTTTGATATTGATAACAAGAAAGATCAAATCGAAGAGGAGCAAGACACGCAAGTAGTGCAATCTAAAGTAAAAACAGATACACGAACCTTAGGAAGATTAATGGCAGGATTGCGAGAAGTTAAAACTGACGAAGAAATGGTGTTGTTAAAGAAAGCTGTGCGAATTTCGGCAATGGGACAACGTGAGGTTATGAAAGCAATGCATCCTAATATGTCTGAGACTGAAGTACAAGGTGTGCATGAATATGTGTATAAAAAGTATGGTAGCGAGTATGAAGGTTACCCTAGTATTGTTGGTGCTGGTCATAACGGTTGTGTACTACATTATATTGAAAACAATAAGACGAAACTCGGTAATGATTTAGTGCTTATGGATCTTGGTGCAGAGTATCATGGTTATACAGCAGATGTTACCAGAACCATACCTGCAAACGGTAAGTTTTCGAAAGAACAAAAACAAATTTACGATTTAGTATACGAAGCTCAAGAAGCTGGAATTAATGCTACTATAGTAGGAAACTCAACAAGAGATACTGATGCTGCTTCTAGAGAAATAATTAATAAAGGTTTGGTGAAATTAGGTATCGCTAAAAATGAAGCTGATGCTAGACAATATTTTCCGCATGGAACCTCACATCATATTGGACTTGATGTTCATGACACCAATTTAAGAGGTGCTTTTGTACCGAATATGGTGATTACTGTAGAACCAGGTATTTATATTCCCGAAGGTAGTGATTGCGATGAAAAATGGTGGGGAATTGCTGTTCGTATAGAAGATGATATTTTAATTACTGAAAATGGTCCAATCAACTTATCAGCAGAAGCTCCAAGAAAATCTGATGAAATTGAAGCTTTAATGAAAGAAGAAAGTGTATTATCTGGTTTACAATTGCCTAAATTAGATTAAGCTTTGTAAAAGTATTTTTTTAGTTTCCGCTTTACATAAAAGAATCGTAATGCTCCAATGAGTAATAACACAGGAGCAATAATCAACAAGGAATATCCAATAGGAGTAATTTCTTGTAAAATGCTAAGCTTTAATATAGCAACACCAGAGCTCACAAAAACGACAAAAGTTCTAAAATAGGCTAAAAATGTACGTTCATTTGCTAATCTAGTGCGTTCAAGCGCAAGAGTGTCAGTTGTTTTTAGTGCAAGCTGTTCTTTCATGATTTAAAGATAGCACTATTTACTCGATAATCGATGTTTAAATGCGCCAAGGCTTGCTTAGAAATCATAACTGCTTTTCATTCATGCTTCCTGTGCTTGCTGAGACAGTTAACTTTTACAATAAAAACGTCTTTAAATCTCCGTAAGTTGAAATTTCTACTGAACGTTTTTTCTTTTTCATCACTTTTAAGATTTGCTCAGGTAAATCTATATTTTCTTTAATAGTATCTTCTACAACATCTAAAAACTTAGTAGGATGAGCAGTTTCTAAAAACACACAGTGGTCATTTGGGTTGTTTTTTAAATGCGATTTACATGCTAAATATCCAACTGCTCCATGAGGATCTGCAATGTAATTATATTCATTGTATAACTCTTCAATAGCTTTAATAGTTTCTTCATCAGTAAAACTATAACCGCTTAATTGCTTTGTTAAGGTTTCAAAATCGTTATTATGCAATTCCTGAATACGTACAAAATTACTTGGGTCACCAACATCCATAGCGTTGCTTATGGTTTGTACTGAAGGTTTTGGTTCGTACTGTTGCGTTTGTAAATAATTATATACAATGGCATTAGCATTGTTTGCAGCAATAAAATGTTTAACTGGTAAGCCTAAACGTTGTGCCATCATGCCAGCACAAATATTTCCGAAGTTACCACTTGGTACTGAAAACACAATATTGTCATAATTCTTGTGAAGTTGTTTGTAAGCAAACATAAAGTAAAATAACTGCGGTAACCATCGTGCTACATTAATAGAGTTGGCTGACGTGAGTTGCATTTTACTGGTTAAAGTGTCATCTAGAAACGCTCGTTTTACCATAGCTTGACAATCGTCAAACGTACCATGAACTTCTAATGCTTTAATGTTTTTTTTAAGCGTAGTTAATTGTTTTTCTTGTATATCGCTCACTTTTCCGCTAGGATATAAAATCACCACATTTACACCTTCAACACCTAAAAAACCATTAGCTACAGCGCCTCCAGTATCTCCTGATGTTGCTACCAAAACTGTAACTTCGTTGGTGTTATTCTGATTGAAATAACCCAAGCATCTAGCCATAAAACGCGCACCAACGTCTTTAAAAGCCATTGTTGGACCATGAAATAATTCTAAAGTTGAAATAGAATCGGTTATTTTTTCAACAGGAAAATCAAACGACAATGTGTCTTCTATAATGTCTTTTAAAACTGCTTCAGGGATATCAGGAGTCACAAACTGTTTGATGGCTTCAAAGGCAATTTCAGAATATGAAAGCGAATCAATAGACTTAAAAAAAGTGTCTGGTAAAGGAGTGATGCTCTCTGGAAAGTATAAGCCTTTGTCTGGAGCCAACCCTTTAATTACTGCATCCTTAAAAGTAGTATTTGGTGCTTTTTTATTTAGTGAAAAGTAGTTCATAGATATGTTAGAAGTTTGAAGACCGAAGTCTGAAGTTATCTGTTTGTTTTTTTAATTTAAATTTCTCTAGTTTTTTCATTGCTAACCTTACTTTTAGTCATCTGTCGTCCGTCTTCTAGCTAATAACACTTATTCCGTTAGGATTAATTTTTGAAACGTAAACTTTAAAATCTATTGTTGTGTTTTTATACACTTTTTGAAAGGCTTCGGCAACTTGGTTTGCTGTTGTTTCTCCTTTGCTTAAAGCAAATATTGAAGGACCAGAACCAGAAATACCAACACCTAATGCACCAGATTGCATTGCAGTAGTTTTAGCAACATCAAACTGTGGAATAAGCTGTTTTCTGTGTGGTTCTACAATAACATCTTGCAATGAACGACTGATTAAATCATAGTCTGAAGTATGCAGTCCATGAACCAAACTACCAACATTTGCCCATTGTGTAATTCCGTCTTTAAATTGAATGTGTTTAGGTAAAATAGCCCTTGCTTCAGAAGTTTTTACTTCAATTTGAGGATGCACAATGGTCGCATATAAATCAGTAGGAGTTGGGAGTTCTAAAATTTCTAGAGGCTCTAAACTTTTTACCAAAGTAAATCCGCCAAAAATACCTGGAGCAATATTATCAGCATGTTCATTGCCACTAGCTACAGCTTCACCTTTCATGGCAAATGCTGTTAATTGCGTTTTATTGAAAGGTTTTCCTAGTAATTCATTTATAGCATACACAACTCCAGAAGCACTTGCTGAACTGCTACCAACACCACTTCCGGGTTTGATATTTTTGTAAATTTCAACATCGAAACCAAAGTTTACATTGGCTGCTTCTAAAATGGCTAAACCAGCAACACCAGCAACATTTTTTTTGGTCTCTAGCGGTAAGTCATAACCTTCAATTTTACTAATGGTTATCCCTTTGGTACTTGTCTTTTTAATTACCATTTCATCACCAACACTGTCGAGGCAAAACCCAAGAACATCAAATCCGCAAGACACGTTAGCAACAGTTGCTGGTGAAAATATCTTTATTGAATCCATATTAGTCATTTCCGATTCTTATAATATCAGCAAATAAACCAGAGGCAGTTACATCTGCTCCAGCTCCAGCTCCTTTGATAATCATTGGTTGCTCTTTGTATCGTTGGGTGTAAAACATCACAATATTATCTTTTCCTTCTAGGTTGTAAAATGGATGACCTTGCGGAATTTCCTTTAAGCCAACTTTGGCTTTGCCTTCATTAAATTCGGCTACATATTTCAATTTCGAACCTTTTTCATCGGCTTGTGCAAATAGCTTTTGAAAATGTGCTTCGTCATCAATTAAAGTCTTATAAAAGTCATCAACAGAATCGCTTTCTAAATTGGCTTTAGTTAAAAAAGAATCGTTTGTAATGTCTTCCAACTCCATAACCGTTCCACTTTCTCTGGCTAAAATCAATATTTTTCTAGCAACATCAACACCACTTAAGTCAATTCTAGGATCAGGTTCGGTATAACCTTCAGCTTGTGCTTGTTTTACCACATCATGAAACTTGGTTGTATCATTAAAATTATTAAAAACGAAGTTTAAACTTCCCGATAATACTGCTTGAATAGATGTGACTTTATCACCAGAAGCGATAAGATTATTGAGTGTGTCAATAACTGGTAAACCTGCACCAACATTAGTTTCAAATAAAAATGGTGCGTTGTATTTTCTTGATAAATATTTAAGCTGATTGTATTTGTCAAAAGTATCTGAACAGGCAATTTTATTACAAGCTACAACAGCAATACTTTCTTTTAAATAGTTAGCGTATAAATTTGCAACGTCTTTGTTTGCAGTAACATCTACAAAAATGCTGTTGCGCAAATTTAATGCTTTTGCAGTTTTGAAAAAGCCTTCTAAAGAGGCTGTTTCGCCAGTGTTTAAAACCGCTTTCCAGTTTTTAAGGGAAATACCATCTTCGTCAAAAACCATTTGTCTAGAGTTTGATAATCCAATAACTCTTAAATTGATTTTCAAATTGTCTTTAAGGTATTTTTTCTGTTGTTTGATTTGCTCTACCAAACGTTCTCCAACATTACCAACTCCTGTAATAAATACATTAAGCTGTTTGGTTTTCACTTCAAAGAACACTTCGTGTAATGTATTCAGAGCTTTTTTAACATCATGCTCAGAAATTACTGCAGAGATGTTTTTTTCTGAAGCACCTTGCGCTATCGCTCTAACATTGATGTTGTTTTTGCCCAAAGTACTGAACATTTTGCCACTAATACCTTGATGACTTTTCATATTATCACCAATAAGCGCAACTATAGAAAGGTCAGTTTCAATAACAATAGGGTTGATTTTATGTTGGGTGATTTCGTACTCAAAAGCTTGGTCAATCTTTTCTTTAGCTTGATTAGCATCGGCTTTATTTACACCAAAACAAATAGAATGTTCTGATGACGCTTGCGTAATAAAAACCACATTTATTTTATGATTAGCCAACACTTCAAACAAACGTTTTGAAAACCCAGGAATACCTACCATTCCGCTGCCTTCAAGTGTTAATAATGAGATGTCGTTAATATTACTAATTCCTCTAACAGTAAGATTATTAGTTTGTTCATGGGCAATGTATGTGCCATCAGCATCAGGTTCCATTGTATTTTTAATCACTATTGGGATGTTTTTATCCAATACTGGTTGAACAGTTGGTGGATAAAGTACTTTTGCACCAAAATGGGAAAGCTCCATAGCCTCTTGGTACGACAGCTTTTTGATAGGGTAGGTTTGCTTTACAAGTTTAGGGTTTGCAGTATACATACCACTTACATCTGTCCATATCTCTAGTTTATCTACTTCTAAAGCTGAAGCTACCAAAGCAGCAGTAAAATCGGAGCCTCCACGACCCAAGGTTGTGATTTCGCCTTGTTGAGATTTCGATACAAAACCAGGAAGTATTGTTACACTTTGTGTGGCATTACTAAAATACTCTTGAATATTCTTATAAGTTGTTTGATAATTGACTTCGGCTTTAGTGAAGTTATCGTTAGTTATAATCAACTCTTGTGTGTTTTTTCTAACAACATCAATACCTTTTGATTTCATGGTTTCAGTGATGATGTAAGATGACAATAATTCTCCAAAACTTACTAGTTTATCAGACGTTTTTGGTGACAACTCATTTATCAAATAAATACCATCTAGTAAGCTTTTTAGGTTGTCTAATTTAGTGTTTAGTTTATCTGAAACCGCTTTGTCAACATTTGGAATTAATCTAGATAATATATTTAAATGAATATCTTTAATAGTTTTATATTCAGATAAATAACTTTCATCTTTTGTTTGAGCTAAGTGACCAGCTTTTAGTAATTTATCAGTTATTCCACCAACAGCAGATACAACACAAACTACAGGTTGACTTTTTTTATAGTCTTCTAATATTTGAATAACATTTGTTATATTTTCAACAGAACCTACAGAAGTTCCTCCAAATTTTAATACGTGCATTTTATAATGACTTTAGTAAAAATAATATTGTTTATTTGTTGTGTTTAAAAAAACACATTGGACCGGAGAGAATATATTAATAGCAACCCAAACGGGTTGTAATAATAGATGTGAATACAAAAGTGCCAGCAACAAAAATTGCTGATGATATAAAGTTGGTATTTAATACTGTCTTAGTGTTCATATACCTTTCAAATGTATTATTTTTACTCTAATAAAAAAACTAATTAATTCTTTTTACGGAATTAACAAAAAACATAAAGACTTTTTAACAAATAATGAAAATATTATCCAAAGAACAGATATACGAAGGAGATAAACTAACAGCACAACGTCAAAACATATCCTCAACCGAGTTGATGGAGCGTGCTGGAACCCAAATTTTTAACTGGATACACATGCGTATGCAAGGAGCTCCGTTCCTATTCATGTATTTTGCGGTATAGGGAATAATGGTGGAGATGGTTTGGTATTGGCAAGACATTTAATAAATCATGGTTACAATGTTTATACTTATGTTGTAAACTATAGTGATAAGCGTTCAAAAGACTTTTTGATTAACTATGATAGAATAAAACAAACCACAAAAGAGTGGCCTACATTATTAACTTCTGAAAAAGATTTTCCATCAATAACTCCAGAAGCTATTATAGTTGATGCTGTTTTTGGTATTGGTTTAAACAGACCAATTGATGACTGGGTTAAACACTTGTTTCAGCATTTTAGAGCGTCAAAAGCGTTTACCTTGTCTATAGACATTCCGTCAGGGTTACTTACAGATAAAGTCCCTGAAAATGAAAATGATGTGGTTTGGGCTGGTTTTACCTTGAGTTTTCAAACACCAAAACTGGTTTTCTTCTTACCACAAACTTCAAAATATACAGTACAATGGGAAGTATTAGATATAGGTATTGATTTAGAATACATTTATAATTTAAATACAGAAACTGAACTTATAGGTAAACAAGAAGTTTTACCACTTTATCAACCTAGAGAAAAATTTTCTCATAAGGGAAGTTTTGGTCATGCTTTGATTATTGGTGGAAGTTATGGAAAAATTGGAGCTGTAACTTTGTCAAGTAGAGCTGCCTTGTCTTCTGGTGTTGGTTTAGTAACTGCTTTTGTACCTAAATGTGGTTATGTGCCATTACAGTCTTCATTTCCTGAAGCTATGGTGATTACTGATAAAGAGGAAGAATGTATTTCTGATATCTCTTTTGAAATTGAGCCAACAGCTATTGGAATAGGAGTAGGCATAGGAGCACATGATAAAACTGTTACTGCTTTTGAGGCATTTTTAAAAGCAAATACAAAACCTTTGGTTATTGATGCTGATGGATTAAACATACTTTCAAAGAAGAAAGCTTTATTGAAATTACTGCCAGAGCAAACCGTTTTAACACCACACCCAAAAGAATTAGAAAGACTTGTAGGAACTTGGAAAGACGATTTTGACAAACTAGAAAAAACCAAAGCATTCTCTAAAAAGTACAACGTAATTGTAATCATAAAAGGAGCAAATACAATAACCGTTTTTCAGGATAAATACTACGTAAATACTACTGGAAATCCTGGGTTAGCTACAGCAGGAACAGGAGATGTGCTTACAGGAGTTATAACAGGATTAATAACTCAAGGGTATCAACCGTTAGTTGCTTCTATTTTTGGAGTGTATTTACATGGTAAATCTGCTGATATTATTCTGCAGGATTATGGCTATCAAAGTTTAATTGCAAGTCATGTTATTGAAGGTTTAGGTGAAGCTTATATTGATTTGTTTAAGCAGCCTGAACAACCACAACAAGCTGAAAATGAAGAAGACCAAAATGCATAAAAAAAGCCACTGTATCAGTGGCTTTTTCATTTTATACAATAAGTATTAAATACTTAATTCTTTAAATAACTCAACTAGTTTAGGACTAGATGGTCTTGGAGCATCTGCACTTACAATGTTGCCATCAGGATCAACTAGAATAAATCTTGGAATTCCTTCAATAGCATAATCTTGTACGAATTGAGATTTCCAATCGTTATCTGCAAATAACTGAATACCGCCTAACTCTTTTTCTTTAACCATTTCAACCCAAGCATCATGGTCTTTTGCAACGTCAATTGATGTACTTACAAATTCAATATTTTTACCATGAAATTGTGCTTCAACTTCTTTTAAGAAAGGAATTTCGCGTTTGCAAGGTCCACACCATGTAGCCCAAACGTCAATGTATACATACTTTCCTTTTAAGTCAGATAAAGATGTCGTGCCTCCTTTATGGTTTTCATATTTAGTAAATTCTGGAGAAGGGTTTCCTTTTGCTAATAGCTTAACTTTGTTGTACTTTTCTGTAAGCTTGTCTTTAAATTCTTGGTCATCAGATAATGAAGAAACTCCATTGTAGTAAGCTTCAAGATTTTCGTTACCAGGAGAAACTTCATAAGCTAACATTTTAGCAAGGTCTTTTTTAATTGAAGGTGCGTTTAAAGCGCTTAGCTCTTTAAACGTAGCTTCAATATTTTCACCACTATTTAATTTAGTGCTATAGTGGTTTTGAACCATAGCTTTGTATGCTGCTATGTTGTTATAATCTTCTTCATTAGTAAAGTCTATACCTTCTAATGGTTTCATAAAGTCGTCAGAAGCTTTGAAACCTTCTTTCTTAGCAAAATACTCGTGGTATGTTGGATATCTTTGTATGTTAGATAAATGATCGTACTTCAGGTTTTTAGTTTCCATAGCAACAAAATCTTCATCTAACACTCCAGAGTTTTTAAGTAATTCAGTTTTAGAAGTATTGAACTCATTGATTTTGTTTAAAAATTCTTCTTCTTCTAAAGCATATAATTCTGGTGTTCCTATTTCGCCTGATAGTTTTTCGTCATGTAATGATTTACTTGCTAAGTAGTTATTGACTTCGGCACCAACACCTGTATAGGCTATCGTTTCATCAAATTCTTTAGTGTTTAGTGTTAGATTTAAATCATAACCAGGAGCTAAATAAACGTTAGAGATTTCTTTACCATCATTAAACATATATACACCTGTATCTACACGTAATGTGTCGGCAAAAGTTCCATCTTCAGCAACGGTAATAGTTTTAGTGAAATCTCCACTACGCACAATTAGTTTGTCGCTATTCTTGTTTTCAATTTTTCCAGAAAACAGTGCATAGTCAACTTTAGGTTCTTCATTACAAGCCATAAGCAAAGTAACAGAACTTAATAAAATTAGTGTTTTTTTCATGGGAGTTTGTTTTAGTTTACTCAAAAATAACAGAATATAGCTACAATTCATGATATTTTATTAATTATTAACATTAGTTGCATAATATTTAAGGAATGTTGAATTTTGAGGCACTAAAATTTCATTATGGACTCCATTCATTATATATCTTCTGATATTTTACAATTATCAGATATTAATGATATAATACAATTACATAAAAAGATTGAACTCTCTAAAGAAGCAATCGATAAAATTTCTAAATGCAGAACCTACTTAAATGATAGAATGTCTTTACAAGACGAACCTATTTATGGTATTAATACAGGATTTGGTTCTCTATATAATGTAAAAATTTCTAAAGATAAGTTAACGCAGTTACAAGAAAACCTTGTGATGTCTCATGCTTGTGGTATTGGAGAACAAGTACCAAATGAAGTTGTAAAACTTATGCTCTTTTTGAAAATTCAATCTTTAAGTTACGGTTTTAGTGGTGTGCAATTGGAAACTGTAAACCGATTGGTAGACTTTTATAATAATGATATTTTACCAATAGTATATACTCAAGGCTCGTTAGGAGCTTCGGGCGATTTAGCACCTTTAGCACATTTGGCATTGCCTTTACTTGGAAAAGGTGAGGTTTATTATAAAGGTAGCAGAGTAGCTTCTGAAAAAGTGCTTTCAGATTTTAATTGGAAACCAATTCAATTACAGTCAAAAGAAGGTTTAGCGCTTTTAAATGGTACACAATTTATGAGTGCTTATGGAATACATGTCCTTATTAAATCTTATAAAATTTCATATTTAGCCGATTTAATTGGTAGTATCTCAATTGACGCTTTTGATGGTAGAATAGAGCCATTTAGCGAATTGGTTCATTTAATAAGACCTCATAATGGACAGTTAAAAACTGCTGAGAGAGTTAGAGAATTTCTTGAGGATAGTGAACTGATAAAACAAAAGAAGCAACATGTACAAGATCCATATTCATTTAGGTGCATACCGCAAGTTCATGGTGCAACTAAAGATGCATTGGAGTACGTGCATAAAGTATTTAAGACTGAAATAAACTCAGTAACAGATAACCCAAATATTTTTATTGGTGAAGATCAAATTATATCAGGAGGAAATTTTCATGGTCAACCACTAGCATTAGCTTTTGATAACCTAAAAATAGCAATGTCAGAGTTAGGAAATATCTCAGAGCGAAGAACATTTCAACTTGTATCTGGTTTAAGAGGTTTACCAACATTTTTAGTTGACAATCCTGGATTAAATTCTGGTTTTATGATTCCACAATATACAGCAGCTAGTATTGTTAGTGCAAACAAGCAATTAGCAACACCAGCTAGTATTGATAGTATAGTTTCTAGTAATGGTCAAGAAGATCATGTAAGTATGGGAGCTAATGCAGCAACTCAAGCATATAGACTAGTTGATAACGTTGAAAGGATTTTGGCAATTGAACTTTTCAACGCTTCACAAGCACTGTTTTTTAGAAAACCTAAAAAATCATCTAGCTTAATTGAGGCATTCCTAAAAGCCTATAGAAAGGAAGTGGATTTTGTTGATCATGATCAAATTTTTCATGAAATGATAAAAAAGTCTGTGCATTTTATCGATGATTTTTGCATTGAAAATGAACTGCTTTTCGATTAACTGCAAAAAAGAAATGTTTAACTGTTTATTTGTTAAAAAAAAACAAATTTTATTTGTGAGTCACTATTATAAAATATACTTTTGAAAGTAAATAGATGGTATTTCATATCGTTTATTTAGCGTAATAAAAGCCCTTTTTACAAGAAAATTTTTACGCATCTTACCTAAAATTGTTTAATAGCAGAACAATTGATTATTAGCACATTTATTGATTTTTTGAATGTTTACATTCAAGGAAAAGTTACTCTGTATTTCATTTATGCAATACTGAATAGCTTAATCATTTAGGTCCCAAACCTAACATTTTAAGTATTAACCTCCATCTATGTTATGTTGGCAATTTTGCCAAGAAATAAATGTATAGATAATTTTAATTTTAATACCAAATGTTATGTTTATGAGCAATTTTACCCGTAGTAGAGGTTCAGCTATAAAATGGCGACCTACTACAAATTTATGGTGTTGTAGCATTGACTTTTTTACTAGGCATTTTAAGAGCATGAAGGCTTTGGCTTTTATCATGCTTTTTGTGTTTAGTTCAGGCTCAATGTTAGGGCAATCTAACGAACTAATGGAGCGAAGTACATACTTAAATAGATGTATGGATGAAGCTCCTGTAGGACCAACCGCTGCAGAAGTAGGTGGAATGTACGTCGAAATATGTGACGGAATTACGCCAACTGTAACTAAATCTTCAGCTTGGGTTCAACCGTCAACAGACTGTGATTGGGAAATCATCCACACTTATGATATTGTTTGTGGAGATTTTGAAGAGCAGTTTAAAATTCACTACACAGGAGGAGATCAAACAGCTCCAACTTTAAATGAAGATGCTGTTATTCCTTCAGGTGGATCAGACTTAAACGTTTGTTTTGACGAAATTCCAGAAGGACCATCTGAGTCAGATATTAGAGATCTTTTTTCTGATAACTGTGGAGATGTAATTGTTGTAAAGTCTGGAGAGCCAACAGGTAGTGATTGTGCTTGGAGTGTAACTTATAAGTACGAAATCACTGATGAATGTGGAAATACTGCTAGCCCTATTGATATTTCATATAGTGGAGGCGACACAGAAGACCCTGTGTTAGTTGGAGTTCCTGAAGATGAAACTGTAAGTTGTATTGATGAAATTCCGGATGCTCCACAAGTAACTGCTACAGATAATTGTGCAGACAACTTGGTAGTAACATTAGAGGAAGACGATTCAAACCTTGGAACTTTTTGTGATGGTGGAACATTAGTTAGAACTTGGACTGTAACAGATGAGTGTGATCATACTGTAAGTATGTCTCAAACAATAACTGTTGAGCCAACACCTGAAACATATTTCTTAAACACTCCTGATAACATAAGTATAAGTTGTGATGAGGCTGGTAGTTACCAACCTTCAAGTTTAGCTTATACAAATGGTGTTGACTCAGGAGCTTGTGCTATAAATGGTGAAGTTGCAGGAGAATTAAGTGGAAACTATACAGAGTGTGGTGGATACCTTAAAGTAACTTGGTCATATACAGATGAATGTGAAAGAGAGATTACCTATGTTCAAGATATCACTGTTGAGCCTGCACCAATGGCAGCTTTTGAGTCAGTATCAGATGAAGAAATTACTTGTGATGAAGCGGCATCTTATGAAGCAGGATACTTAGCTTATACTAATGATGCTGAGACTGAAGCATGCTTAATTGCAGGTGAAGTTGCAGGAGAATTAAGTGGAAGCTATACAGAATGTGGTGGAGAGCTAATGGTAACTTGGACGTTTATGGACGATTGCCAAAGAGAAATTACAGCTACAAAAACAATAACAGTATTACCAGCACCAGTTGCAGAATTTGCACCAGTAGAGGACGAAGAAATCACTTGTGATGAAGCAGCAACTTATTCAGCTGGATTCCTAACATATAACAATGGAGCAGAAACAGACGCTTGCTACATTTCAGGAAAAGTAAAAGGATCATTAAGTGGAAGCTACACAGAATGTGGTGGAGAGTTAATAGCAACTTGGACATATACTGATGATTGTAATCGTCAAATCACAGCTAGTAAAACAATAACTGTATTACCAGCACCAGTTGCAGAATTTGCACCAGTAGAAGATGAAGTAATTTCTTGTGATGAAGCAGGATCATACTCAGCAGGATTCTTAACCTATAATAATGGAGCAGAAACAAAGTCATGCTACATTTCAGGAAAAGTAGAAGGAGTAATTACAGGAAGCTACACTGAGTGTGGAGGAGAGTTAGAAGTAACTTGGACATATGTTGATGACTGTCAAAGAGAGATAACAACAAGTAAAACAGTAACAGTTGAGCCAGCACCAATGGCATCTTTCGAGTCAGTAACAGATGAAGAAATCACTTGTGATGAAGCTGCAACTTATACAGCTGGGTATTTATCATACAACAACAATGCAGAAACTAAAGCTTGTTCTATTTCAGGAGAAGTAGAAGGTGAGTTAAGTGGAAGCTATTCAGAATGTGGTGGAGAGTTACAAGTAACTTGGACATATGTTGACGATTGTCAAAGAGAAATTACAGCTACTAAAACAGTAACTGTATTACCAGCACCAGCAGCAGAGTTTGCACCAGTAGAAGATGAAGAGATTACATGTGATGAAGCAGCATCTTATGTTGCAGGCTACTTATCATATAGTAATAATGCTGAGACTGATGCTTGTTTAATAGAAGGAGAAGTTGAAGGGGAAATCTCTGGTGAATACTCTGAGTGTGGAGGAACATTAACAGTAACATGGTTCTACAAAGATGATTGTGAGCGTGAAATTACAGCTAGTAAAACAGTAACTGTATTACCAGCTCCTGTTGCAGAATTTGATTCAGTTGAGGTTATTGTAATTGATTGTGATGAAGCTGCATCTTATGAGGCAGGTTACTTAGCATATAGTAATGGAGCTGGAACTGATGCTTGTTTAATAGCAGGCGAAGTTGAAGGAGAAATTACTGGAAGTTACACTGAATGTGGAGGACTTTTATTTGCTAATTGGACTTTTACTGATGAGTGTGAGAGAACTATAACTCAAACTCAACAAATTAAAGTAAATCCAGCACCAGCTGCAGAGTTTGCTCCAGTAGAAAATGAAGAGATTACATGTGATGAAGCTGCATCTTATGTTGCAGGCTACTTATCATATAGTAATAATGCTGAGACTGAGTCTTGTTTAATTGAAGGACAAGTAGAAGGAGAATTAAGTGGAAGCTATACTGAATGTGGAGGAGAGTTATTGGTAACTTGGACATTTATGGATGATTGTCAAAGAGAGATTACGGCTACAAAAATAGTAACTGTATTACCTGCACCTAAAGCTGAATTTGTAAATGTTCCTCAAAACATTACTATTACTTGTGATCAGGCTGCTGTTTATCAATCGGCTAACTTAGAGTACACAAATAATGCTGAGACTGACGCTTGTTTAATAGCAGGTGAAGTAGAAGGAGAAATTACAGGAAGCTATACAGAATGTGGTGGAGAGTTTGTGGTAACTTGGACGTTTATTGACGATTGCCAAAGAGAAATTACAGCTACAAAAATTGTTACTATTTCTCCAGCACCAGTTGCAGAATTTGCACCAGTAGAAGATGAAGAAATCACTTGTGATGAAGCAGCAACTTATACAGCTGGATTCTTAACCTATAATAATGGAGCAGAAACAGACGCTTGCTACATTTCAGGAAAAGTAAAAGGAGTAATTACAGGAAGCTACACAGAATGTGGTGGAGAGTTAATAGCAACTTGGACATATACTGATGATTGTAATCGTCAAATCACAGCTAGTAAAACAATAACTGTATTACCAGCACCAGTTGCAGAATTTGCACCAGTAGAAGATGAAGTAATTTCTTGTGATGAAGCAGGATCATACTCAGCAGGATTCTTAACCTATAATAATGGAGCAGAAACAAAGTCATGCTACATTTCAGGAAAAGTAGAAGGAGTAATTACAGGAAGCTACAC